>NZ_CP041690.1:3870000-4170000 GCF_008000755.1 Youhaiella tibetensis
CGCACGGGCGCGAGCTCTCCATCTCCTGGCTGACCGGCACCGTGATGACCGGGCTGACCAGCGTGCTGCTGATGGGCGCGGCGCTCTTTGTCTCCTTCCAGGGGCAGGACACGTTCTCGACCGCCTATGAAGCGCTCCAGATCGCAAACCCGCCCAAGCCGCTCAGCCCCACGAACCTGCTGATCAAGACCAACCGCGTCCGCCCGGTCGCCAAGCCCAAATCCGAGCTCGAGACCATCGAGGCCACGATCAAGGAAACGGTCGACGGGCGCGACATCATCAAGAAGCAGCCCTTCAGCCGCCTGCGCGCCACCCTGGCGACGGCGGCGACTTCGCTCTCGGACGACGTGCCGGCCTATGATCCGGTATCCCTGATCGCCTCGACCCAGCCGCTCGACGCCGACAGCAACGTCTCAACCGACATCTATGGTGCCGAGGTCGAGGGCGAGGTCTCGATCAAGCTCGCCTCGCTGCCGCTGACCCAGGTGCCCCCGCGCGCCATTTCCGACCAGGTCGCGGCCGACTTCGTGCGCACCACGGTCGAAGGCGCTTATGTGGAAGCCGACAGCACCGCGCTGGCCTATGCCCCCACCGACGCCACCATCCATGAGCTTTCGGCCACCCCGACCGACGCCATGATCACGGGCGTCGCCGAGAACGTCACGGCCGTACCCAAGACCACGCTGCCCGGACAGGGACTGGGTCGCACCGAGCGCCTGCTGACGCTGCGCGAACCGTCTTCGCTCGAGGAGACGCTCAAGAAGAACGGCTTTACGCCCGATATGATCGCAATGATCAACGGGACGCTGCGCAACGTCTATCCCTCGACCAACCTTCCCGCCGGCGCGCGCCTGCGCATTCTCTTCGGCCCCTCGCGCAGTTCGGAAAGCCTCATCCCCTACCGGATGAGCATCTATATCCACGACAACGCCACCAACAAGGACCGGCATGCCGCCACCGTGGCGCTGACCGATCGCGGCCAGTACGTGCTGGCCACCGAGCCGCCCCAGATCACCTTCCCGGACGAAGACACCGAAGAGATCAACGTCGCCAACCTGCCCTCGATCTACCGCTCGATCTGGGAAACCGGCCGCAAGCACGACCTGGACGACGACACCATCAAGCGCATCGTGGCGATGTATGCTTATGACCTGGATCTGAACAAGAAGATCTCGGCCGGCGATTCCATCGAGATCCTGCAGACGCCTCCGGACGCCAATGGCCACCAGGACCTGCTCTATGTCGGCCTGCGCCTGGGCACCACGCTCAAGGAACTGTTCCGCTTCCGGACGGATGACGGCAAGGTCGATTTCTTCGATCCTTCCGGCGAGAGCGGCAAGCGCTTCCTCAACCGTCGGCCGCTCCAGGGCGGCGGCGTGGTGCGCTCGAGCTTCGGCTGGCGCGTGCACCCCATCTTCCACAAGCGCATCCTGCACACGGGCGTCGACCTCGCCTCCAAGACGGGAACCCCCATCTACGCGGCCGGCGACGGCGTGGTGGAGAAGGCCGGCTGGACCAACGGCTATGGCCGTTACGTCATGATCAAGCACGTCAATGGCTTCGAGACGGGCTATGGCCACATGAGCCGCATTGCCGACACCACGACCCCGGGCTCCTATGTGCGCCAGGGCCAGATCATCGGCTATGTGGGCTCGACCGGTAACTCGACCGGCCCGCACCTCCACTTCGAGATCCTGATCAACGGCAACTTCGTCGATCCGCTGAGCGTAAAGCTGCCGCGCGACAAGTCCCTGCCGGCCCAGTACCAGCAGCAGTTCGCCCAGACCGTGGCCCAGATCCGCGACCTGATGACCCGCGACGCCGCGCCGATCACGGTGGCCTCCAACTAGGCCGTCGGCGGGCGCCTGGAGACTCCGGCGCTAGCGCCGCCGCTCCAGCGTCACCCAGGCGATGGCAGCCGACACCAGCGACAACCCTGCAGTCGTCCAGGCGACGGCGGCGAAGGCGCCATTCGTGGCCGCTATGCGCGCCGCCTCGGTTTCAGGCGGCAGGGCCTGGCTGGTGGGCAGGCCGAAGGACAGCCCGTCGACCGCCCCGCCCATCATGGCGTTGAAGACCAGCGCCGCCACGCTCCCCATCAGGGCGACCGCGAGGAGCCCGGCAACGCGCGCCACGGCATTGTTGACGCCCGAGGCGATGCCGCTATCGGCATCGGGCAGCGAAGTCATGACCGCGGTCGAGAGCGGGGAGACGACAAAGCCCATGCCGACGCCCATCACGACATTGAGCGGAATGACCGCGAACCAGACATTGTGGAGCGGCGCGGTGAGCGCCAGGCCGGCAAAGGCCAGGGCGACGAGCGTGGCGCCGCCGGCGATGAGCGGGCCGGGGCCATAGACATCGGCCAGCTTGCCGGTGAACGAGGACAGGAGGGTCAGCGCAATGCCGAGCGGCAGCGACGCAAGCGCCGCGACCGCCGGGGAGACCCCCCAGCCCGCGATCATGGTCATCGGCAGGTAGAAACCGATGGCGGCGAGCGAGAAGTAGAGCGCGAAAGTCAGCGCATTGGCGCCCGAGAAGCTCCGATTGCGGAAGAGGCCGAGCGGCAGCATCGGCTGGCGCGCCCGCGTCTCCCAGAAGAGGAAGGCGACAAACAGCGCCACGCCGACGCCGCAGAAACCGAGAACGTGCGCAAGCGGCGGCACGCTCTGGCTGCCATCGCCGGTCAGCCCGAGCGCGAAAAGGCCCAGGGCAAAGGTGATGAGCACCCCGCCCAGCACGTCGAGCCTGCGATCGCCCGTAGGCCGATCGTCCGGCACGCGCCAGAAGAGAAGCGCCAGCGCCGCAAGGCCAAGCGGCAGGTTGATGGCAAAGACCAGCCGCCAGCTCCACTCGCCGAAAATGGTGAGCACGAACCCGCCGATGACCGGCCCGAGAATGGTGGTGAGCGAGGACGCCGACGCCCAGATGCCGATGGCCCAGCCGCGCTGGTCGCGCGGGTAGGCCTTGGCGATGATGGCAAGGCTGGAGGGCACCATGAATGCCGCCCCCATGCCCTGGACGGCCCGAGCCGCGATCAGCAGTTGTGGAGTTGGCGCCAGGGCGCTGGCGACCGACGCGATGACGAAAACGCCGATCCCCGCCGAGAAGACACGCTTGAGCCCGAACCGATCCCCCGCGGCCCCGCCGATGAGCAGCAGCGAGGCGAGGAAGAGCATGTAGCCGTTCGATATCCACTGCGCGTCCGACAGGGTCGCCCCGAGATTGGCGCGGATGGCGGGCGTCGCGATGGAGAGGACCGAACCGTCGATGAAGGCCATCGACGAGGCCAGAATCGCGGCCGCCAGCACGAAGATGCGCGCCGGGGCCGGACAAAAGGTTGCGGGTGCTTCGCTCTGGAGAGTGGTTGGCGCACTATCTGTCATCGGAACACCCGCCGGCTGTTTGGAGGTCAGCCTATTCTGTCGCGATCCAGACCGCCAGTTCGTTGCCGCCCGGTTCGCGGAAATGGAAACGTCGCCCGCCGGGGAAATCGAACGGCTCGCGCGTGATGACCCCGCCGGCGGCCGTGACCTCCCCATAGGCGGCCTCCAGATCCTGCGTGCGCACTACCGCCAGCAGCGGCGCCGCCGCCTGATTCTCCGCCTCGGCTACGCCCACGTCGATCCCCGCATCGGCCGCCCCGGAATAGCCTGGGCCATAGTCGATCCGGGACCACCCAAACGCCTCGGCGAAGAAGCGGCTGGACGCCTCGAGGTTGGCGCTGGTGAATTCGAGATAATCGATCTGAAAGCTGTTGCCCATGTGACGCGACTCCATTGTTCTCTTTTTGTTCTAATCTGGAATCGGCGTGAGACGCAAGCGGGCCACGGCCGCAAAAGCAAAAAGGCCGGCCCTTTCGGGTCGGCCTTTGCCAACGGGCGGGAAAGGAGACTAAGCCGCCGCGCCGGTAACTTCGGAGCCTTTTTCAGGAACGAGGACCAGATGCTCCCCGTCCGCCTCGACCACCACATTGGTGCCGTCCGCGACCTTGCCGGCCAGGATTTCCTCGGCCAGCTGGTCCTGGATCTCGCGCTGGATCACGCGCTTGAGCGGCCGCGCGCCATAGGCGGGGTCGTACCCTTCGAGCGCCAGCCAGTCGCGGGCTGCGGGCGTGAGCGTTAGGGTCACGTCGCGTTCCTTGAGCAGTTCCTGGAGCCGCTTCATCTGGATGTCGACAATGGCGCCCATATGCTTGCGCTCGAGCCGGTGGAACAGCAGGATTTCGTCGATCCGGTTGAGGAATTCCGGCCGGAACGCCGCCTTGACCGCATCGAGCACCTTGCCGCGCACCGCCTCGACCGTCTCGCCGTCGGCGAGCTGGGCCAGGTATTCGGCGCCCAGGTTCGACGTCATGATGATGAGCGTGTTGCGGAAGTCGACCGTGCGGCCCTGCCCGTCCGTCAGGCGCCCGTCATCGAGCACCTGGAGGAGGACGTTGAACACGTCCGGATGCGCCTTCTCGATCTCGTCGAACAGCACGACCTGATAAGGCCGGCGCCGCACCGCTTCGGTCAGCACGCCACCTTCCTCATAGCCCACATAGCCCGGAGGGGCACCGATGAGCCGGGCCACGGAGTGCTTCTCCATGAACTCGCTCATGTCGATGCGGACCATGGCGGTCTCATCGTCGAACAGGAACTGCGCCAGGGCCTTGGTGAGCTCGGTCTTGCCGACGCCCGTGGGGCCAAGGAACATGAACGAGCCGATCGGCCGGTTGGGATCCTGCAGGCCCGCGCGAGCACGCCGCACTGCCTTGGAGACCGCGACCACGGCTTCCTCCTGGCCGATGACGCGGGCGCCGAGCGACTGCTCCATATGCATGAGCTTCTCGCGTTCGCCCTCGAGCATCTTGTCGACCGGAATACCCGTCCAGCGCGAAACCACCTGCGCGATCTCGGAAGGCGTGACGACTTCCTCGACCATGGTCGGTTCGGCGCTCTTGTTCTCTTCGGCCGCCTTGAGGCGCTTTTCGAGATCGGGGATCACGCCATAGGCAAGCTCGCCCGCACGGGCCAGATCGCCGGTGCGCTGGGCACTTTCGAGCTGGCTGCGCGCCGCGTCGAGCTCTTCCTTGAGCTTCTGGCTACCGGCGAGGCGTTCCTTCTCGGCTAGCCATCTGGACGACAGCGCCTGCGCCTCTTCCTCGTGTTCGGCCAGCTCTGCCTCGAGCTTGACGAGCCGCGACTTGGAGGCGTCGTCGGTTTCCTTCTTCAAGGCCTCGCGCTCGATCTTGAGCTGCATGATGCGCCGGTCGAGCTCGTCGAGGGCCTCGGGCTTGGAATCGACGGCCATGCGCAGGCGCGCCGCCGCCTCGTCCATGAGGTCGATGGCCTTGTCGGGCAGGAACCGGTCGGTGATGTAGCGGTTCGACAGGGTCGCCGCGCTCACCAGGGCCGAGTCCGAAATCCGCACGCCATGGTGCAGCTCGTACTTTTCCTTGAGCCCGCGCAGGATCGAGATGGTGTCTTCCACCGTCGGCTCGTTGACGAAGACCGGCTGGAAGCGACGGGCCAGGGCCGCGTCCTTTTCCACGTACTTGCGGTATTCATCGAGCGTGGTGGCGCCCACGCAGTGGAGCTCACCACGCGCCAGGGCGGGCTTGAGAAGGTTCGACGCATCCATGGCGCCATCGGACTTGCCGGCGCCGACCAGGGTATGCATCTCGTCGATGAAGAGGATCACCTGCCCGTCCGAGGACGACACCTCGTTGAGCACGGCCTTGAGCCGCTCCTCGAACTCGCCACGATACTTGGCGCCCGCGATGAGTGCGCCCATGTCGAGCGCCAGCAGCGACTTGTTCTTGAGGCTTTCGGGCACGTCGCCGTTGACGATGCGGATGGCAAGGCCCTCCGCGATCGCCGTCTTGCCGACGCCGGGTTCGCCGATCAGCACCGGGTTGTTCTTGGTGCGCCGCGACAGCACCTGAATGGTGCGGCGGATTTCCTCGTCACGCCCGATGACGGGATCGAGCTTGCCGTCGCGCACGTCCTGCGTCAGGTCGCGCGCATATTTTTTCAGGGCATCGTACTGGCTCTCGGCCGAAGCCGAGTCGGCAGTGCGCCCCTTGCGGATCTCGTTGATGGCTTCGTTGAGCGCCTGCGGCGTCACCCCGGCGGAGGCCAGGATCTTGCCGGCATCGGTGTCCTTCTCGACGGTCATGGCCAGAAGCAGCCGCTCGACCGTGACATAGGAATCGCCGGCCTTCTGGGCGGCGCTTTCGGCAGTCTCGAAGACGCGGGCAAGCTCGCGCGTCAGGTAAAGCTGGGAGGCATCCCCCGAGACGCTGGGAATCTTGTTGAGCGCAGCATCCACCGCTGCGCGGGCGGCCTTGGAATTGCCGCCAGCCCGATCGATGAGACCGGACGCCATGCCCTGATCGTCATCAAGCAGGACCTTGAGCATGTGGAGGGGCGAGAACTGCTGGTGGCCCTTGCCCAGGGCCATGGTCTGCGCCGCCTGAACGAAGCCTCGGGCCCGTTCGGTGTACTTTTCAATATTCATGCAACTCTCCTTTGGAGGCACGCCGGAAACGCCCGAAAACTCGGCACGGCCCGGTCGCCGGAAGTGTTGTGGCCGTCGCACCCGCTTGGCGGCGTACTCAGGCAACACCCAAGATATAGGAGAGGTTGCGCCAAACAAAAGGGCGTGAAGCGGAAATGGGTGGCAGAACTCACCTCCCGCTCCAACCTGCCCTCCCCGGCCTTCGCCGGCGCGGAGAGATGCAGGGTGAACGGCCCGCGGGACCAGGCGCAGTGCCCCAAAACGAAAAGGCCGAACCCACAGGTCCGGCCCTCTCCAAATCTCAAGCCTTGCAGGCTTATTCGGCTGCGGTCGGTGCGCCGCCAGCGGTGATGAAGGCGGGCAGTTCGCCGATCTCGGGCTGCTCGGCTTCGGCCGGATCGGCGCCGTTGCCTTCGGCACCGGCAGCGCGACGACGGCGCGGACGGCGCTCGCGGCGACGCGGGGCCTCGGCTTCGCCCTCGCCTTCGGCAGCGGCGGCCGGAGCGGCAGCGGCTTCCTCGGTATTGGCTTCGGCCGGCGCTTCGGCGGTTTCGCCTTCGCTGCCCTCGGCATCGTTCTGGGCCGGCTGCGCGATGCGCTCGGGCACCGAGAAGCGGCTGTTTTCCTGCGGCTCGAACTCGTCGTCCTCGCCGTCATTGTCGTTGAACTGGTCGGAGCGCTGCACGCCCTGGGGCTGGGCGGCCGACACGATGCGGAAATAATGCTCGGCGTGCTGGAGGTAGTTCTCGGCCATCACCGAGTCCCCGGAAGCCTGGGCATCGCGGGCGAGCTGGACATATTTCTCGGCGATATGGGCAGCGTTGCCGCGCACCTTCACGTCCGGTCCGTTGCTCTCATAGTTGCGCGACAGCGGATTGACGTGCTTGCGCCCGCCATTGTTGTTGCGTCCGCGCGAACGGTTCTTGTTGTTCTGTTGGTTCGGTCTCATCGTATCGCTTCGATCATCAGTAAGCGTCTAGCACCGGGGGATTGGCTCATCTGCCAACTCAACCCGCAACCCGGGCGGCCCTAGCGTGCCGTGCCGGTTAAAGTTCGTTGTTTGTGAGTCCCCAAAACACTGTCGCGATTTGATCACTTAGTCCGCATCATCCGGGCGTCCGGGATCCTTGCCCGGGTCCGCGCTGGAAAAACTTCAGCTTCGCCGATGAGCGGGTGACCATCACCTAGACGCCAAAGCGTCATTGACAGCATTGGGAAACTAGCCTGTTCGCCTGAGCTTTCCAAGCGAAATGTTCGGTCTCACGCATGCGTGTGCTGTCTATGCACCTATAGTTGGTGCGCAATAACCACACGATCAAGACCGGCCAGATCCTTTTCGATCCTCACTTTGGAAAAGCCCTTGGCCTCGAACAGCTCGACCACGGCCTGCCCCTGGCCCGACCCGATTTCAACCATCAGGGCGCCCGGGGCGCGCAGGTGCCGGCCCGCGCTTTCGGCAATCACCCGATAGGGCCCGAGCCCGTCCGGACCGCCGTCGAGGGCCAGCAGGGGATCGAAATCGCGCACGTCCGGAGCCAGCCCCGCGATGGTTGCGGATTCGATATAGGGGGGATTGGAGACGATGAGATCGAAGCGCTCGTCCGGCCCGATCGGATCGAACCAGGACCCCTGGCGCAATTCGAGCCGGCCCGAGACACTATTGTCCCGGGCATTGGCGGCCGCCGCCTCGAGGGCCAGCGGCGCGAGATCGGTCGCCACCGCCAGCACGGTCGGATTGTTGGCGAGGATGGCGACGGGGATGGCGCCGCTGCCGGTGCCGAGATCGAGCAGGCGCGCAGAAGGATGGCCGGCCAGCCATTGCAGGGCCAGATCGACGAGGAGTTCGGTATCGGGGCGCGGCACGAGCGTGGCCGCATTGAGCCGGAACGGCAGCCCGTAAAATTCCTTCTCCCCCAGTATGCGCGCCACCGGCTCACCCGTGAGCCGGCGCAGCGCCAGGCTTTCGAGCCGTTCGAGCGCTGCAGGCGGAGCCGGCTGCTGCTCGGCGCCGAGCAGCGCCAGGCTATCGAGGCCGAAAGCCTCCAGCGCCAGAAGGCGGGCGTCGAGTTCAGGGGTATCCAGGTTCGCCGCGCGGAAGCGGTCGCGGACCGCGCGCCAGGCGGCGCCGATGGCCGGCCCGCTCAGGAAACGCCTTCCATGGCGGCAAGCTGGGCCGCCTGGTTCTCGGTGATGAGGGCCGAAACCAGCTCGTCGAGCGCTTCGCCCTCGATGACCTTGTCGAGCTTATAGAGCGTCAGGTTGATGCGGTGATCGGTGACCCGGCCCTGCGGGAAATTATAGGTGCGGATGCGCTCGGAACGATCGCCCGATCCGACCTGCTCGCGCCGCGCTTCGGACCGCGCGCTGTCGCGGGCGTCCCGCTGGGCTTCGAACAGGCGCGCGCGCAGCACCTTCATGGCATTGGCGCGGTTCTGGTGCTGGCTCTTTTCGGAGGAGGTCACGACGATACCGGTGGGGAGGTGCGTGATGCGCACCGCGCTATCGGTGGTGTTGACGTGCTGGCCGCCCGCGCCCGAGGAGCGCATCGTGTCGATGCGGATATCTTCGGCCTTGATGTCGATATCGATGTCTTCCACTTCCGGCAGCACCGCCACGGTCGCCGCCGAGGTGTGGATGCGGCCAGACGCTTCGGTCGCCGGCACGCGCTGCACGCGATGGACGCCGCTCTCGAACTTGAGGCGGGCATAGACGCCCTTGCCCGAGATATTGGCCACCGCTTCCTTGTAGCCGCCCGCTTCGCCCGGGCTCTCCTCCATGACGGTGAACTTCCAGCCCTGCAGGTCCGCATAGCGCTGATACATGCGGAAAAGGTCGCCCGCGAACAGCGCCGCCTCGTCCCCGCCGGTGCCGGCGCGCACTTCGAGGATGACGCTCTTCTCGTCGGCGGCATCCTTGGGCAACAGCAGGATGCGGATTTCCTGGGTCATCGTCTCGAGGCGTTCCTCGAGCTCGGCCACCTCCGCCTCGGCCATCTCGGCCAGCTCCGGATCGCCCGACGCCGCCATCTCGCGCGCGTCCTCGAGTTCGCGCTGCAGCTTGCGATAGGCGATGATGGGCCGCACCACCGGCTCCATCTCGGCATATTCCTTGGAGAGCTTGACGAACTGATCGGCTGCTGGCCCGGAGGCCAGCTCCGCCTCGATGCTGAGGAAGCGCTTTTCGAGAACGTCGAGCTTATCGGCGGGAAGTGTTGCCATGATCTCTTGGATGCAAGTCGGGAAGGCCCGCGTCTTAGACCGGAAGGTTCTGCCGGTCTACCCATTCCTGCAAGAGTTCGCGCATGCTCACGCCATCGGCGCCATCGGCAAGCGCCGCGGCGACCGACTTGCGGATCGGATCGAGCTCGAGCGCCATGATCATCTCCTTGACCGGGCCGATCGAGGACGGCCCCATCGAAAGCCGGTTCATGCCGATGGCCATGAGCGCCAGCGCCTCGAGCGGCTTGCCCGCCAGCTCCCCGCACATGGTGAGCGGCACGTTGTAGCGCCGCGCCGCGTCCACGATATGGCGCAGTGCCCGCAGGCGCGGCAGGCCGATGGGATCGTAGTTCTTGGAGACGCGCGGATTGGCGCGGTCGGCCGCAGTCAGGAACTGGATGAGGTCGTTCGACCCGATCGAGACGAAATCGGCCTCGGGCAGCAACTGGTCGAGCTCGAAGAGCAGCGAGGGCACTTCGATCATGGCGCCCAATTCGACCCTCGAGGGCACCGTCTCCCCGGCGCGCTTGAGCCGCTCGATCTCCTTCTGGACCACGAGCCGCGCCTGGCGGAACTCGAAGGCCTCGGTGACCATGGGCACGAGGATCTTCATCGGCTTGCCCTCGGCCGCCATCAAGAGCGCGCGCACCTGGGTGCGCAGCAGGCCCGGACGATCGAGCGCCAGACGCAGGGAACGCCAGCCCATGGCCGGGTTCTCCTCCGCGGCCGAGCGCATATAGGGCACGACCTTGTCCCCGCCGATATCGAGCAGGCGGAAGACGACCGGCCGCTCCCCGGCGATGCGCAGCGCGTCGCGGTAGAGGTCCACCTGCTCGTTGAGCCGGGGGAGCTTGGAGGCGATCATGAACTGCAGCTCGGTCCGGAAGAGGCCGACCCCTTCGGCGCCGGTCTCGTTGAGCATGGGCAGGTCGGCCACGAGCCCGGAATTGTGGAGCAGGGTGATCTTGTGCCCGTCCCGCGTGACCGAGGGCAGGTCGCGCAGCGCCAGGTAGTGCGCCCGGCGCTTGGCCGAGAGCCGCACCTTTTCGACATAGGTCTGCTCGACATCGGGCGTGGGCCGCAGGTGCACGGCACCAGCCCCGCCATCCACGATGATGTCGTCGCCCTCTTCGGACATCGAGACGATGCTCTCGGCCTGCCCGACCGCCACGATACCGAGCGAGCGGGCGACGATGGCCACATGCGAGGTGGACCCGCCCTCCTCGAGCACCACGCCGCGCAGCTTGCTGCGGTCGTATTCGAGCAGTTCGGCCGGCCCCATGTTGCGGGCGACCAGCACCGCGTTGTCCGGCAGCTCCTTGCCCAGGCCGTCATTGTTGTCGGTAAGCACGCGCAACAGCCGGTTGGCCAGATCGTCCAGGTCGTGCAGGCGATCGCGGATATAGGGATCGGTCTGGCGCAGCATGCGGGCGCGAGTGTCGTTCTGCACCCGCTCCACCGCCGCCTCGGCCGAAAGGCCGTTGTCGATGGCTTCCATCAGCCGCCCGACCCAGCCGCGGTCATTGGCGAACATGCGGTAGGTTTCGAGAATCTCGCGGTGGTCGGAAGACGGCTGCATGTCGCCGTGATCGAGCATCACGTCGATCGAGACGCGCATCTTTTCGAGCGCCACGTCGAGCCGCTGCTTCTCGGCATCGATGTCATCGGCAATGAAATTGGTGACGACCACGCGCGGGTCGTGCAGCACCACCTGGCCCAGGGCGATGCCCTCGGCCAAGGCCAGCCCGTCGAAGGTGCGGGGACGCCGCAGATCGATATCGGAGCCGGGCTTGATCAGGCTGTCGAACTCGGACGTGGCGATCATCTCGGCAAGGATGGTGGCGGTGGTCAGCATCGCCTCGACTTCATCCTCGCCGAAAACGCGCCGGTCCTTGTTTTGGACCACAAGTACGCCCAGAGTTTGTCCGGCGCGCAATACCGGCACGCCCATGAACGCGTAGAACGGATCTTCCCCGGTCTCGGGACGGTAGGCGAAGGCGGGATGGGCGGGAGCGTTTTCGAGGCTGAGCGGCTCGGCTTCGGCCGCGATGAGACCGACCAGGCCCTCCCCCAGCCGCAGTGTCGTCATATGGACGGCCTCGGGCTTGAGGCCATGGGTCGCAAACAGTTCGAGCGCGCCGTCGTCGCGCAGGACGTAGAACGAGCACACGTCGGCCCGCATGTTGTCCGCGATCAGATCGACGATCTTGTTGAGCCGGTCCTGCGAGCCCAGGGGCTCCGCCATGGTTTCGCGCAACTGCCGCAACAGCACGCGCGGACCGCCGGTCAATGTGGCCATATCACCCTGGCGGCTTGCGCCGCTCCCTTGCCTGGGCGCGGCGGCGACCCCTCGTCGCTGGCCGTCAGGCGTCCTGCTTGTCCAGACCGTAATACGTATGGAGCGCGCGTACCGCAAGCTCGGCGTACTGGTCATCGATCAGCACCGAGGTCTTGATCTCGGAAGTCGTGATCAACTGGATGTTGATGCCCTTTTCCGCCAGGGCCTTGAACATGGAAGACGCGACACCCGCATGACTACGCATGCCCACGCCCACCACCGAAATCTTGGCGCCGCCCTTCGAGCCCGAGATTCGGGAATACTCGATCGAGTCGCCGGCATCCTGGAGCGCGCGCACGGCCTTGTCGTAGTCGCTGTCGGGAACCGTGAAGGTGATGTCGGTCGTGGCGCCGTCGTCCGAAATGTTCTGGACGATCATGTCGACCACGATCGACTGGTCGGCGAGCGCGCCGAAGATGGCGGCGGCCACGCCCGGGCGGTCCTTGACGTCGCGCAGCGTGATCTTGGCCTCGGCCTTGGCGAGCGTCACGCCCGAAACGATCTGCTTTTCCATGATCTCATCCTCATCGCATACAAGGGTTCCGGGCACGCCGGGCGTTCCATCTGGGGCAATCTGGGGGGCATCCGGATCGTCGAACGAGGAGCGGACGACCAGGCGCACCTTCTGGGCCATGGCCAGCTCGACCGAGCGGATCATGAGCACCTTGGCGCCGAGCGAAGCCATCTCGAGCATTTCCTCGAAGGCGATCTTGTTGAGGCGCTGCGCCTTGGGCACGATACGCGGATCGGTGGTGTAGACGCCATCTACATCCGTATAGATGTCGCAGCGGTCCGCCTTGACCGCCGCCGCCACGGCCACCGCCGACGTATCCGAGCCACCACGGCCCAGCGTCGTCACGCGGCCCGAAGGCGCCACGCCCTGGAAGCCCGTGATCACCGGCACCCAGCCGGCATTCATCAACTCGTCGAGCGTGGTCGGATCGATATCGGTGATGCGCGCGGCGCCATGGGCGTCGTCAGTACGGATCGGCACCTGCCAGCCCGAGAACGAGCGCGACGGGATGCCCATCTCCGAGAGCACGATGGCCATCAGGCCGGCCGTGACCTGCTCGCCCGAGGCGACGACGGCGTCGTATTCGCGCGCATCGTGGATCGGGGCGGCTTCCCTGGTCCAGCCCACCAGTTCGTTGGTCTTGCCCGACATGGCCGAGACCACCACGGTCACCTGGTGACCGGCGTCGATCTCGCGTTTGACATGGCGCGCCGACTGGCGAATGCGCTCCACGTTGGCGACGGACGTGCCACCAAACTTAACAACGATGCGGGCCATGGATTTTTCCCGGATAACCGCCGGTTGGAGACCGGTCGGCAAGACACTGAAATTTGCGCGCGTCTCCTGCCACAAAGGCGGGCCGGTTTCAACAAGCAAAGGGCCGCGCCCGCCCGGGCCCGGACCGTACCGTGCCGGACCTTGACATGGTCCGGCCAATCCCGCACGTCAGGATGGTTCCCTCAAGGAGGACCGGGCAGTGACCACCACCACGATCGACAACGAGGAAGTCGCCAAGTTCGGCGCCATGGCCGAGGAATGGTGGAACCCCAACGGCAAGTTCAAGCCGATCCACAAGTTCAATCCGGTGCGGCTGACCTATATCCGGGACAATGCCGTACTGCATTTCGCCAAGGATCCCGGCGCGCGTCGCCCGCTCGAAGGGCTGCGCGTGCTCGATATCGGCTGCGGCGGGGGCCTGTTGAGCGAACCCATGGCACGGCTGGGCGCCGATGTGGTGGGCGCTGACGCCGCCGAGCGCAACATCAAGATCGCCCAGGTCCACGCCGCCCAGTCCGATCTCGAGATCGACTATCGCGCCACCACCGCCGAGGCCCTGGCAGAAGCGGGCGAGCAGTTCGACATCGTGCTCAACATGGAAGTGGTCGAGCACGTCTCGGACGTGCCGCTCTACATGAAGAGCTGCGCCCAGCTCGTGCGACCGGGCGGCCTGATGGTGGTCGCCACGATCAACCGCACGGCCCGCGCCTTCGCGCTGGCCATCGTCGGGGCCGAGCACATCCTGCGCTGGCTGCCGGTCGGCACCCATTCCTACGACAAGTTCCTCACGCCCGAGGAAGTCACCGCGCTCATCGAGCGCAACGGCATGAAGGTCACCGACCGGACGGGAGTTGTGTACAACCCGCTTCGCGATGCCTGGCGTCAATCGCCCGACATGGCGGTCAACTATATGTTGCTTGCCGAAAAGCCCAAGACGGCCTGATTGTCCACCGCGACTGAGGGGGAGCCACGGTGATCGAAATCGAAGTCCACATGCCTGACGGCATCGAGCCGAAGGCGGTGCCGGTAAGCGTCGAACAGGCGGCCGCGCGCGAAGAGCTGATCGTCGCCATGCGCGGCACGCTCGGAACCTATCCGGGCTGCATCCACTGGCATTTCAAGCGTGCCGGCGAGAAGGGCACGCTCGAGGTCACCTGGTGGCCCAAGATGACCCGGCTCTGGTTCAAGGTCGCCGACGGCCGCGAAGGCCCCTGGATCAGGGGCGCCATGGAGCGGCTGCGGGCCCAGCTCGAAGGCTGACGGGCCCGCAGGCGAAGGCGCGCTCCTTGGCAGGGTTCGCTCCGATCAGGCGGCCGGCACCTTGTCGAGGAAGCCGGTGACGCGCCGCAGCTTGCCATCGGCGAGCTCGACGAAATCGGTGCCTTCCACCACCGGCTCGGCCCCATCCGGCCCCAGCCCCCAGGAGAAGCGGCCATGGACGCCATGCGCCTGCGGCTGCCCCAGGAGCGTGAAGCGGAAGCCGGGGAACTGCCCAAGGACGCCGGCGACGAGCGCCGAAATCTCGGCATGGCCCTGGGCGGCCATGAGCGGATCGACGTATCGGGCGTCACCCGCCCAGCCCCGCTCGAGCAGCGCGGCGCGCCCCGCTGCGTCCTGGGTGTTCCAAAGCGCGATATAGTCGTTGGCGATGCTGGTGATATCGGTCATTTGCGGTCTCCGCGGTTGCTGACGACAGCAAGCAAACCGCAACTGCCGCGCCGGATCGATTACCCGCCAGGTAATGGAAGCCGAACCGGCGGGCGTCTAGGAATGGGACCATGAGCACAACCGCGACCCAACCGATCGGCGAAAAACTGCGCGACTGGCGACAGAGGCGGCGCCTGAGCCAGCTCGATCTGGCGCTGCAGGCCGAGATTTCGACCCGCCACCTCAGCTTCCTCGAAACCGGGCGCTCGCGCCCCAGCCGCGACATGGTCCTGCGCCTGGCCGACGAACTGGACGTGCCGCTGCGCGAACGCAACGCGATGCTGCTGGCCGCCGGCTTCGCGCCGGCCTTTGCCGAACGGGGGCTGGATGACGGCGCACTGACGCCTGCCCTCTCGGCCATCAAGACGCTGCTCGCCGCCCACGAACCGTTCCCGGCCCTGGCCATCGATCGCCACTGGACGCTTGTCGCTGCCAATCGCGCCGTCGACGCACTCCTGGCCCTGGCCGCGCCCGGATTGCGCGAGCCGCCCGTCAACGTGCTGCGGCTGAGCCTCCATCCGGAGGGACTGGCAGGTCATATCGAGAACATGGCCGAATGGAAGGCACACCTGCTCCACCGCCTGCGCCGGCAGTTCGCCGAAACCGCCGACCCTGCCCTGCCCGAGCTCATCGCCGAACTCAACGCCTATCCGGCGGGACCGCGGCGCGCCATCGAGGCAGGCGCCATCGCCGTGCCATTGCGGCTGCGCTTGCCCGGGGCGACGCTATCGTTCCTGAGCACGACAATGGTCTTCGGCACGCCGCTCGACGTCACCGTCTCCGAACTCGCCATCGAGACATTCCTGCCCGCCGACGAGGCGACGGCGGCAGCGCTGCGCCTCATGCAGGCGACAGGCTAGTTGTGGTCTTCCGGGATATTGGGCAGCGGCATGAAATCGACGCCATCCTCGATGAGCGCGGCCACTTCGTCCTGGGTGGCCTCGCCATAGATGCCGCGCGCTTCCACATCCTTGAAATGGATCTTGCGGGCCTCTTCGGCGAACTTGTCGCCAACATAGTCGGCCTCGTTCACCACCTTGTCGCGCATGGCGCGGAGGGCAGCGCGGATCTGGTCATGCTGGGGATGGCCGATCGAGAGCGAAACCTTCTCGGAATTGGCACGGGACACGGCGGGAGCCATCAGCCCCTTGTGCACCTGCTTTGAATCGCAGACCGGGCAGGTGACGATGCCACGCTTGCTCTGGGCATCGAAGGCGGCGGCGCTGGCGAACCAGGCATCGAACTTGTGATCGTTTTGGCAAACGAGGGAATAGTGGATCACGTAACCGGGACCTTTCAGATCGGCATTTTGCGCGCCGATTGGTTAACGCTTAGCGAAAAGGGCCGCGCATTGGCAAGCGCAGGCACCCTGCCCCGGGCGTCGGCAACGCGCCCGAGATCGATATCGGCGACGATGATTCCGGGCTCGTCGCCCTCTATCCGGGCCACGACTGTGCCCCAGGGATCGATGATCATCGAGTGCCCGTAGGTGGCCCGGCCATTCTCATGATGGCCGCCCTGGGCCGCGGCGATGACATAGGATCCCGTCTCGATGGCGCGGGCCCGCAGCAGCACTTCCCAATGCGCCTGCCCCGTCGGCACCGTGAAGGCGGCCGGAACCGAGATCACCTCGGCGCCGGCACCGGCCAGCGCGTTGAAGAGGGCGGGAAACCGCACGTCGTAGCAGATGGCCATACCCAGGTTGAACCCGGCGGCCGGCGTCACCACCGCCACGTCGCCGCCCTTGTAGGTGGCGCTTTCGCGGTATTCGCGCAGGCCCGGCAGGGTGGCATCGAAGAGGTGGATCTTGTCGTAGCTTGCGATGATCGCGCCATCGGGCCCGAAAAGGATCGAGCGATTGGCGAACCGCCCGTCGGGCAGCGCGACGGCAAGCGACCCCAGATGCAGGTAGACCCCGTGGGCGTCGGCGATCTCGGCGGCGCGGGCGATATCGCCATTGTCCTCGGCGGGCCCGGCAACCCGGGCCAGCCCCTCCCGGTTCTCGGCGAAGGCCACGGTCACTTCCGGGCTGAGCACATATTGCGCCCCGCCCGCCACGGCCGAAGCCACCAGCGCATCGAGCGCGTCCAGATTGGCCGCCGGCTCGAGGCCCGAGCGCATCTGCGCTGCGGCGATACGGATGGGAGTGTTCACTTAAGCCTGCAAAAGCGGATCGAGATTGCCCTGGCGATCGAGCGCGGCCATGTCGTCATAGCCGCCCACATGGGTATCGCCGACAAATATCTGCGGCACGGTGCGGCGGCCATGGGCGCGCTCGGTCATCTTCGCCCGCAGGTCGGGGTCGAGGACGGTGATTTCTTCGTATTGCACGCCCTTGTCATCCAGCAGCGCCTTGGCCGCGTAGCAATAGGGGCAGGTGGGCGTGGTGTAGATTTCGACCTTTGCCATAAAAGTCTCCGCTCGTTCGTCCCTTCTATATGGGCAAGTCGAGCCCGATGACAACGCGGGCGAAAGTCATGACATCGATTTGATGCACGCCGCCCCGCCGCAACTGATGGGTGAGGGCCCGCAAGGTCGAGCCGGTGGTGTAGACGTCATCGATGAGAACCACCGGCCGCCCGGCCAGGCGCCCGAGCAGATCCGGATGGGTCGCGAAGGCCCCCGCAACGTTGCGGCGGCGCTGGTCTCCGCTCAGCCCGACCTGCTGGCGCGTGCGCCGGACGCGCCGGGCGAGGGCAGCATCGACCCGCAGCCCCAGCGCCTTTCCAAGCGCCTGCGCCAGCTCCGCCGACTGGTTGTAGCGCCGCTCGATGCGGCGGCCGAAATGGAGCGGCACCGGCACCAGCACCGGATCGCCGCCCCAGAGGTCGCGCCCGGCCGGCGCCATCAGCCGCGCGCAGAACCGCGCCAGTTCGGGCTGGTCGCCATATTTGAGCCGGGAGACGATGCGGCGGGCAGCTTCGTTATAGACCAGCGCCGCCCGCGCTCTGCCGAAGGGCGGCGGATCGGCGATCGCTTCGGCCGAAAGCACACCCGGCCCGAGGGCCGCTCCCAAGGGAATGCCGAGCACGGGGCAAAAGGGCGCCGAGATCGGCCGCAACTGGGCAAAGCACCGGGCGCACAGGGTGTGGGCCTCGACCACCGGCTGGTGGCAGGCAAGGCAGGTCGGCGGATAGAGCTGGTCGAGCAACAGCGCGCCGCCGCGCGACAACGCCGTGCCCACGGGGCCGAGCGCAAACACTTTGACAAGGTCTCCCCTGCTGTCCATAACGCCAGTGTGCGGCATCCAAGACCATTTGGCGCTTGGCATTTATCCCGATAGCCGCCCCGAAACTGCAGCCATGACCGCGCCCATCGTTTTCGACCACGAGCTGATCGCCCGCCACCTGCGCCGCCGCAAGGCCGGAGCCGAGGACTTCGTGACCTCGCTGGCACTCTACGACCTCCAGGACCGGTTGCTCGCCATTACCCGCAAGTTCGAACAGGCCCTGATCATGGGACCGGACGGCGCCGCCCTGCCGGCGCGCGGGGAGAGTCACGACGGGGTCTTCGCGTTCGAGCGCGTCAGCACCGCCCTGCCCGCCCCCGGCATGCCGCTGGTCGACCCCGAGGACCTGGCGCTGCCGCGCACCGACTACGATCTCATCGTCTCGATCTTCGACCTGCAGGTGATCAACGACGTGCCGGGCTTTCTCGCCCGCATTCGCAGGCACCTGCGGCCGGACGGCCTGCTGCTCGCCGCCGCTGTCGGCGGCAATTCGCTGACCGAGTTGCGCCAGGCGTTCCTCGCGGCCGACGCGGCGCTTTCGGGCGGTGCCTTCGCCCGCGTCGCTCCTTTCATCGAGGTCAAGGATGCCGGAGCCCTCCTGCAGCGCGCCGGCTTCGCCCTGCCGGTAGCGGATGTGGAGAGCCACGTGGTGCGCTACGCCCACCCGATGGCGCTGATGGCCGAGCTCAAGGCGCTGGGCGCCTCCAATCCGCTGGCGGACCGCCCCGAGCGCATGGCCACCGCCAGCCTCGTCACCACGGCGGCACACGCCTACCAGGAAATGGCGGCTGATGCCGACGGGCGCGTCCGCGCCACGCTCGAAATCATCTGGATGAGCGGCTGGGCGCCCCACGAAAGCCAGCAGAAGCCCCTCGCCCCCGGCAGCGCCAAGGTGAGCATGGCCTCGATGCTGGGGAACGACCCGAAGGCCTAGGGCATCGTCAGCGCGGCACTGGTCTTTTCGGTGACGTAATTGAACAGGCCGCTCGTACCCCCGCCAAGCGCGATCATGGCGGTGATGGCGATCATCGCGATCAAAGCCGCAATGAGGCTGTATTCAATGGCGGTCGCGCCGGCCTCATCGGCGGCAAAGCGTTTCAGCGTACGTTCCAGCATGGGCCGTTCCGAACCTTCTGTTCCAGACAAGTCCCGGGATGCGTAAGTCGCGGCGTCCCTCGTCGCACCTAAAGCAGATCGCAAAGTGGCGCGATCAGCGGCTCGTCGGCCGGAGGCATGGGGTAGTCGCGAAGGGCCTGCGGGCGAACCCACTTGAGGGCCGAATGCTCCTTAGCCTGCGGAAATCCCTGCCATTTCCGGCACACGTAAAGTGGCATCAAGAGGTGAAAATTCTCATAAGAGTGACTAGCGAATGTTAACGGAGCCAGGCACGCGCTCTTGGTCTCGATGCCCAGTTCCTCGCGCAACTCGCGAATGAGCGCCTCCTCGGGCCCCTCCCCGGGCTCGAGCTTGCCGCCGGGAAATTCCCACAGGCCCGCCAGGTTCTTGCCCTGCGGACGCTGCGCGATGAGCACGCGCCGGTCGGCGTCGACCAGCGCGCAGGCGACCACCAGCAGGATGGATTTCTCACTCAACTGCGGTAATCGCCGTTAATGGCGATGTAGCCATGGGTGAGATCGCAGGTGTAGACCGTGGCGCGCCCTTCCCCGAGCCCGAGCGCCACCCCGATTTCGAGGTCTTCCTGGCGCATATAGGCCGAGGTCGCCGCCTCGTCATAGCCGGGCGAGCGCTCGCCCTGCTCGGCCACCACCAGATCGCCGAAGCGGATGGAGAGCCGGTCGCGATCGGCCGGCTCGCCGGCCTTGCCGACAGCCATCACCACGCGCCCCCAATTGGCGTCCCCGCCGGCAATGGCGGTCTTGACCAGCGGCGAGTCGGCGATCGACTTGGCGATACGGAAGGCACTCTCGTCGCTGGTGGCGCCCTCGACATTGACCGTCACGAACTTTGTGGCGCCTTCCCCGTCGCGCACCACCAGCATGGCCAGTTCATAAAGCACGTCGCCCAGCGCCTCGCCGAACACCGCCGCGCGCGGATCCTCGACACTCTCGATCGGGGCCACGCCGCGCTCGGCCGCCTTGCCGGTGGCAAAGGCCATGAGCGTGTCCGAGGTCGAGGTATCGCTGTCCACGGTGATGGAATTGAAGCTCGGACGCACCTGCTCGGCGAGCAGGGACTGGAGCACCGGCGCAGCGATCGCGGCATCGGTGAAGACGAAGGAGAGCATGGTCGCCATGTCGGGGGCGATCATGCCCGAACCCTTGGCAATGCCGGAGATCACCACCTCGACGCCGTCGATCTCGACGGTGGCGGTGGCCACCTTGGGGAAGGTGTCGGTCGTCATGATGGCCTTTGCCGGATCCATCCACGGGGAGGAGACCAGCCGCCCGGCCAGATTATCGAGCACGCCCTCGAACTTGGAGGCGTCGAGCGGCTCGCCGATGACCCCGGTCGAGGCGAGGAAGATCTCGCCGGTCCCGCACCCGAGCGCCCTGGCGGCGATCTCGGCGGTCTTCTGGACGCTCTCGCGCCCCTTGCTGCCAGTGAAGGCATTGGCATTGCCTGAATTGACCACCAGGCCCCGCGCGGCGCCGCCGCCCAGGTTCTGCCGGCACCAGTCGACGGCCGCCGACGGGCACTTGGAGCGCGTGAAGACCCCGGCCACGCTGGTGCCCGGGTCGAGCGCGACCAGCAGCACGTCGGTGCGGTTCTTGTACTTGATCCCGGCCTCGGCCGTCGCAAAGCGCGCGCCCGGCACTTCCGGCAATTCGGGGTAGGTCTTGGGCGCGAGAGGCGAAACGGGATGGGCCATGGCAAAGTCCTGGAGTGGCGCGTCGTTGCGATCCCGTTTGCCCCAAGCCGGGCCCGAGCGCAAGCGGGTTAGCGCGCCGGTCGCGGCAGGCGGGCGACGAACCAGCCCAGATGCTTCTGGATGGCCGGCGCCACCACGAACACGATCGAGGACACCATGATCGGGGCGATGACGAGAGTGCGCTGCCAGGTGGTCCAGTTCTCGGTGAGCGGCATCACCACATAGAGGAGGGCGGTGATGAGCGGATAGACCGCCAGGACCATGACGAGCGCCAGGCGCAGCTTGGACGGATTTGGACGGACGGCGGCAGGCGCAGCGGCGCCGGCATTGAGGGAGACAGTGGTCATTGCGACCTCCATTGAAACGGTACGTTTCGTTATATATCGAAACGGGCCGTATCGTTCAAGTAGGGTTCATGCTAGAAGTGCGCGAAAAGGAAAGGACGCAGGCATGGCCAGCAACAAGGCACCCGAGCGCCGCGCCTCGATCGGCGCCCAGCGCAACCCGGCGAGCGAAGAAGCCATCCTCACCGCCGCCGCCGAAATCCTCGCCGAAGGCGGGTTCGGCGCCTTCTCGATCGAAGCGGTGGCGCGGCGCGCCAAGGCCGGCAAACCCACCATCTACCGCTGGTGGCCCTCCAAGGCCGCCCTGCTGCTCGACGTCTACCAGCGCCAGAAGACTTTTGACGCCCAGCCCGACACCGGCGATGTCGAACGCGATCTGGCGATCTTCCTCAAGAGCCTCCTCTCCTTTTGGGCCGAAGGCCCGCAGGGCAACATCTTCCGCTCCATCATCGCCGAGGCGCAATCGGACCCGGCCGCCGAAAAGGCGCTGTCCGACTACGCCGCCGACCGGCGCATCCACACCGGAGAGATTATCCGGCGCGCCCAGGAGCGTGGACAAGTTCCCGCCGAAACCGACGCATCCCTGCTTGCCGAGACCATCGCCGGCTTCGCCTGGGGCCGTTTGCTCACCGGAAATGCAAACAGCCCGCCCGAGGAACTCGAGCGGGCCGTCCATCAGATGGTGGCGGGAATTATCCGGCCTTAGTTGGGCGCGGCTTCTTCGGCCTGCTGGGACTGCTGCTTGACGGCATCGGCCAGAGCAGCGTCGGGGATATCGATCTTGACGCCCTGCTTGAGCGCGGCGATGGCGTCATCGAAGCTCTTGAACATGAGCTGCTGCTGGAGCTGCGGCCCGATCTGCTCGATGGTCGGGGGCGCCGACTTGCGCTTCTCCTCGACCTTGATGATGTGCCAACCGAACTGGCTCTGCACCGGATCGGAAATCTGGCCGGGCTCGAGCTTGAAGGCGGCGTCTTCGAACGGCTTGACCATCTGGCCGGCCGAGAAAAAGCCGAGGTCGCCCCCGTTCTGCTTGGCGGACGGGTCGATCGACTTGGACTTGGCCAGTTCCTCGAACGAGGCGCCGCCATCGAGTTCCTTCTTGATCGCCTTGGCGTCTTCTTCCGAGCTCACCAGGATATGGCGGGCATGCACCTGATCCTGCGGCTTGAAGTCGGCGACGTATTTGTCATAGGCGGTCTTGACCGCTTCCGGGGTGACGGCGGTCGTCACCTTCTCGGCGAAATAGGCGCGGCGCAGCGCGCGCTCCTCGAGATAGGCCAGGCGACGCTTGAAAATGTCGGTCTGGTCCATGCCCGCGTCCTTGGCGGCCTTGGCCATCACTTTCATGTCAATCAGCACGGTCAGCAGGAAAGCCTTGCGCTGATCGGGCGGAACATTGGCCAATTCCTGGGCGAGATCTTCGCTCGCAAAGGAAATATCGGCCTCGGTAATGGTGTCGTCACCCACCTTGGCAACCACCGTGTCGGGGGTCGGCGCTGCAGGCTGGGCGGTGGCCGCGGCATTGGCGGCGGCGTCCTGCGCCATCGCGCTCATGGGCGCGAAAATCAAGGCAGTTCCGAGCATCAGCACCCCGCCCAGTCGGGCGATCGGCGAGACGGCACGGGAAGGGGTGCGGTCGGTCATAATCAATACAGTCTCCTTGAGCCGCGCGCGGCCCTCGACGGCGCGAAGGCGCTTGGTTTGGCCCATTTTGGCCAAGTTGACAAGACAAAGCCCCGCTCTTACATGTCTCGACGCTTCTATGGAGCCTGGACGGGGCGGAAACCTGGGGCCTTAATGGCCCGCAACGAACACTGCGACGCAACCGCCGCACATCAGTTAAAGGATCAAGAGCAATGGTGATTGCTGCGCTCAAGCGGATCTTCGGCTCCGCAAATGATCGGCACGTCAAGCGCTTTCAGGGCCGCGTCGATGCGATCAATGCGCTCGAGCCTGAACTTTCCAAGCTCACCGACGAGCAGCTGCGCGCCCGCACCGCCGAGTTCCGCCAGCAACTGGCCAACGGCACCAAGCTCGACGACCTGCTGGTTCCCGCCTTCGCCACCGTCCGCGAAGCCTCCAAGCGCGCGCTTGGCATGCGCCACTTCGACGTACAGCTCATCGGCGGCATGGTTCTCAACGAACGCTCGATCGCCGAAATGCGTACCGGTGAAGGCAAGACGCTGGTGGCCACGCTTCCCGTCTACCTCAATGCGCTCACCGGCAACGGCGTGCACGTGGTGACGGTCAACGACTACCTCGCCAAGCGCGACGCCGAGTGGATGGGCCAGGTCTACAAGTTCCTCGGCCTCACCTTCGGCATCATCATCCACGACCTCTCCGACGAGCAGCGCAAGGCCGCCTACGCCGCCGACGTCACCTACGGCACCAACAACGAATTCGGCTTCGACTACCTTCGCGACAACATGAAGTATTCGCGCGCCCAGATGGTGCAGCGCGGCCATGCCTTCGCGATCGTGGACGAAGTGGACTCGATCCTGATCGACGAGGCGCGCACCCCGCTCATCATTTCGGGCCCCTCCGAAGATCGCTCCGACCTCTACACCAAGGTCGACGCCATCATCCCGATCATCGGGGAAGGCGATTTCGATCTCGACGAGAAGCAGCGCGCCGTCACCTTCACGGACCAGGGCATCGAAAAGCTCGAGGAGCGCCTGGCCGCCGAAGGCCTGCTCAAGAGCGAGTCGCTCTATGACCTGGAAAACGTGGCGCTGGTCCATCACCTCAATTCGGCCCTGCGCGCCCACAAGATGTTCCAGCGCGACAAAGACTACATCGTCCGCAACGACGAAGTGGTGATCATCGACGAGTTCACCGGCCGCATGATGCCGGGCCGCCGCTATTCGGAAGGCCTGCACCAGGCCCTGGAAGCCAAGGAACACGTCAAGATCCAGCCGGAAAACCAGACGCTGGCCTCGATCACCTTCCAGAACTATTTCCGCCTCTACAAGAAGCTGGCCGGCATGACCGGTACGGCAGCGACCGAGGCGGCCGAATTCGCCGACATCTATGGTCTGGACGTGGTCACGATTCCGACCAACGTGCCGGTGCAACGCAAGGATGACGACGACGCCATCTATCGCACGGCGGCCGAGAAGTTCGACGCCATCGCCGACATCATCATCGACTGCCAGAAGCGCGGCCAGCCCGTGCTGGTGGGCACCACCTCGATCGAGAAGTCCGAAATGCTGGCCGAACTGCTGCGCCAGAAGAAGGTCGGCGAGATGAAGGTGCTCAACGCCCGCTACCACGAGCAGGAGGCCCACATCGTGGCCGATGCCGGTGTGCCGGGCGCCATCACCATCGCCACCAACATGGCCGGCCGCGGCACCGACATCAAGCTGGGCGGGAACCTGGAAATGCGCGTGGCCGAGCAGGCCGCGGGCCTGGAAGGTGCCGAACGCGACGCCAAGATCGCCGAAATCTCGGCCAAGATCGAAGCCGACAAGCAGAAGGCCCTGGCCGCGGGCGGCCTGATGGTGATCGGCACCGAGCGCCACGAAAGCCGCCGCATCGACAACCAGCTACGTGGCCGCTCCGGCCGCCAGGGCGACCCGGGCCATTCCAAGTTCTTCCTCTCGCTTCAGGACGACCTGATGCGCATCTTCCCGGTCGAGAGCATGGATTCGATGCTCTCCAAGCTCGGTCTCGAGCAGGGCGAAGCCATCACCCACCCCTGGGTTACCAAGGCCATCGAGCGGGCGCAGGGGCGCGTGGAAGCGCGCAACTTCGACATCCGCAAGAACATCCTCAAGTACGACGACGTGATGAACGATCAGCGCAAGGTGATCTTCGAGCAGCGTCTGGACCTGATGGACAGCGAGGACGTCTCGGACACCATCACCGAGATGCGCCACGACGTGGTCGACGACATCATCGCCAAGGCCATCCCCGAGCGCTCCTATCCCGAGCAGTGGAACACCGAGCAGCTCGAGGCGGCCGTCAAGACCTACCTCAACATCGAAGTGCCGGTTAAGGCCTGGGCCGAGGAAGACGACATCGACGTCGAGATGGTGCGCGAGCGCATCACCAAGGCCGCTGACGACGCCTTCGCCGCCAAGGAAGAGCGCACCCTCAAGTCGCTCGCCGATTCGGGCATGGCCAACCCCACCGTCATGCGCCAGGTCGAAAAGTCGATCCTGCTGCAGTCGATCGACGGCCTGTGGCGCGAGCACCTGGTGACGCTCGACCACCTTTCCAAGGTCGTCGGCTGGCGTGGCCTCGCCCAGCGCGACCCGCTCAACGAATACAAGCAGGAAGCCTTCGAGCTCTTCCAGGCCATGCTCGCCAACCTGCGCGAACTGGTCACCACCCAGCTCAGCCATGTCGAGATCCAGACCCGCGCTCCCGAGCCGGCTCCGGCGCCCGACCTGTCGCAGCTCGAGGAAACCCATATCGATCCCTTCACCGGCGAGAACGACGCCGAAGGCGAACTGCTGACGCGCCCGCGCACCGCCGCTGCGGCGGCCGGCGCGGCGGGCCTCGCCCCGATCGATCCCAAGCTGCTGGTCGGCGTTTCGCGCAACGCCCCCTGCCCCTGCGGATCGGGCAAGAAATTCAAGCACTGCCACGGTGCCTACTAGGATCAGGGGCCGCCTTCGGGCGGCCCTTTTCGTTTAGGCGCGCCGAAACGCCGGCTCGGATCGCTCCGGTCGGTTTCGGGGTGGTTCATTGGCGGCTCGGGGCGAGGTTTGCCTCAAGTCTATGGGTGCTAGCGGTAATGCGAGGCATCGCCTCGCCCCTTGAGCGTTTGGGGTTTCTACAAGCCCGTCCACGCAAGTTGCCCGCGAGCGCACTCCGGGCCGGTCACGTCACACTTAGGCCGTAAGCCCAGGCGCCCCCAGGCTTCCCCCAACTCCCAGATCCTGGCGGCAGGGCAAGGGACGCGTGAGCTCCTCACGTCCCCAGTCCTGACGCCAGCCGCCGCAGCACCGCGTACCGTGCCTCGCCGTTGGCGGAGGGATCGGGAAAGTATGCGGGAGGGGTGGTGCGCGGGGATAAGTGTTTTGAGCTTTGTCGAGATTGGGGTGGTTTCCTGATCTCGCCGCCCACCTTCCTTGTCTTCCCCGGCGCAGGCCGGGGTCCAGTTTCACTGCCTCGGGGTGGGGATAGATTTCCTGGACCCCGACCTCTGCCAGGGAAGATGGATTGGGGTGGCCGGGAGATCTCGGGGATACGTGAGCGCGCGTGGGGGGACGTATTAGCCGGCAGCTCTCCCTCCCCCTTGTGAGGGTGAAGAGCGGTTTGCGTCAGCAAACGCCAAACTCCGGTGGAGCTTGGCGAGCGATGAACGCGCTGAGCCATGCGAAGCGCCGGTAGGAACAAGGGTGGGGGTAACCCAACCTCGGTGTCTCTGGCCCACCCCCACCCTCGATCCCTCCCCACAAGGGGGAGGGAGGCGATGGGGTTGGGGCGGCACTGGCACGCGGGGGCTGGGGTGGCGCGCAGGCGCCGGGCAGCGCCCCCACCCCTCAGCTCTTGGCGGCGGGGATGGGGGCAGTGGCGTCGAGGCTGGCCTGGGCGGGTTGCTGGCCGAAGAGGTTGCCGATGTTGGAGCCGATGCCGTTGAAGAAGCCACCGATGGCTTCGCCGCGAGCCTTGGCGGCGGCCTGGGAGGCGGCGTCGCGTTCGGCGGCAGCGGCGGCGGCGCTTTCCTTCTTGTCGACATAGGCGACTTCGGTCTGGAACACCGCCTCGTCGGCCGCCTGCTTGGCCTTGATGGCGGCGAGCATGGTGGCGTCCTGGTTGAGCGGCGGGCAGGCCGCGACCGGATCGAGCGGCACTCCGCCGGGGCCGGTGGCGTTAAAGACGTAGCGGCGCCCGCACACGTCCCACTTGGGCGGCACCTTGGCGATCTCGAACTGGTCGTACCCTTCCTTAATGTTCTTCCAGAAATCGAGGTTGGGGCTCTTGCTCTGCTTGGCCAGGTTCTGCGGCGTCATGTGGAACGGGAAGATCTGGAGCTGGAAGCTCGGATTGCCGCCCTTGAAGGTCTCGCGCGCCAGGGCATAGATCTCGGCGATACCCTCGTCGGTCATGGCGTAGCACCCGCGCGAGGAGCAATCGCCATGCACCATCAGGTCCGAGCCGGTGCGCCCGTAGGCGCGGTCGAACTTGTTGGGAAAGCCGGTGTTGAAGGCCAGGTAGTAGTTGGAATTCGGGTTCATCAGGCCCGGCGTGATCGTATAGAAGCCTTCCGGGCTCTGCCGGTCGCCTTCCTTGATCTTGGGACCGAGATCGCCCGAATAGGCGCAGATCTCATAGGACTTGAAGAGACGGAAATCGCCCGCCGAGGTCTGCTTCCAGACTTCGAGCTCGGAAGTGTCCTTAAAGATTCGCACCATCATGGGCGCCCCCGGGGAGGAGCCCATCGAGGCCAGCTTGGCGACCGCCGCGCTGGTGAGCGGACGGTTGGCCTTGGCATTGCCCTTGCCGATGAATCCACCGCAGCCGGAAAGGGTTACGGCAACCCCAACCAGTACGATCGCGGCGGCGAGCTTACGGAAAAGACCAGTCGACAATTTCTAGAACTACCCGAGTAGAATTTGGTTTTTCTAAACTAAACGGGCTTGGTTACGCCCCCGTAACCCCGCACGGTAAACAGACACTTACCAAAGAAATCGGGGCCCCTAAAGGCCCCGTTTCGATCAACTCAGATGCGTGCCGATGGCGAGGAATTTCTCGCGCCGCTGCTCACGCAACTCGAGCCGCCCCTTGCCCTCGAAATCCTTGAGGAACTTGGCGATGGCATCGCGCGTGGAGCCCATCACTTCCTCGGCGTGACGGTGGGCGCCGCCCGCCGGCTCGGGGATGATCGCATCGATCACGCCGAACCCGAGCAGGTCCTGGGCGGTGATGCGCATGTTGTTGGCCGCGTCCTGCGCCTTGGCGGCATCGCGCCACAGGATCGAGGCGCCGCCCTCCGGCGAGATCACGGTATAGACGGCATTCTCGAGCATGAGCACGCGATTGGCCGTCGCCAGCGCGATGGCGCCGCCCGAGCCGCCTTCCCCGATGATGATCGAAAGATTGGGCACGCCCAGCTCGAGGCTCTTTTCGGTCGAACGCGCGATGGCCTCGGCCTGGCCGCGCTCCTCGGCTCCGATGCCCGGATAGGCGCCGGCCGTATCCACGAACGAGATCACCGGCAGGTTGAACCGGTCGGCCATGTCCATGATGCGCACGGCCTTGCGATAGCCTTCCGGACGCGCCATGCCGAAATTGTGCTTGAGGCGGGTCTCGGTGGTCGAACCCTTCTCGTTGCCCATCACAGCCACCGGCACGCCGTTGATGCGCCCGACCCCGGCAATGATGGCGGCGTCCTCGGCGAACTTGCGGTCACCCGCCAGCGGCTGCCACTCGGTGACCAGGCGCTTGATATAATCGGAGAAATGCGGGCGCTGCGGATGGCGCGCCACCTGCGTGCGCTGCCAGGGGGTCAGCTTCTTGTAGATATCGACCAGCGCCTCGTCGGCACGGGCGGAAAGCCGATTGACCTCTTCGTCGATGGAGACCGCCTGGTCGGTCTGCGCCAGCGATTTCAGTTCGGCGATCTTGCCTTCGAGATCGGCGACCGGCTTTTCAAAGTCGAGATAGGATTGCATCCACCAGCCCGGTTGGGTTGTCGTATCGTTGGGCGGAGCCTGTCGCGCCCTAAAGTGGCCGCAAAGTGGCGATGCGACCCTCCCGAGTCAAGTCGCTCACCAGAAATGCCTGCCATGCTTAATCGTCGGCGAGCGGATGTTGGGTCTCAACCAGGCTCCGCAGCTTGTCGTCGAGCACATGCGTATAGATCTGGGTGGTCGAGATATCGGCATGTCCGAGCAGCGTCTGCACCACCCGCAGGTCGGCGCCTCCTGCGAGCAGGTGGCTGGCAAAGGCGTGCCGCAGCACGTGCGGGGTGACGCGCGCCGCCCCCACGCCCGCCCTGCCCGCCAGCCCCTTCAGGTCGCGCGCGAACACCTGCCGGCTCAGATGCCCTTCCTCGCCATTGGCGGGAAACAGGAAGAGGCCGGGCTCGAGCGTGGCGAGATAGGACTTGATGGCGTCGCGCGCCCGGTCGTTGACCGGCACGATGCGCTCCTTGCCGCCCTTGCCGCGGATGGTGAGGTAGGTGGCGTCGCGCATGACGGCGGCGCGCCTGAGGCCGACCAGTTCGGAAACGCGCATGCCGGTGGCATAGAGCAGCTCGAGCAACACATAGAGCCGCAGCGCCGCGGGCGTCCCCTCCCGGTTCGCCTCCGCCTCGGCCAGCGAGAGCAGCCGGTCGATCTCGGCGACCGAGAGCACCTTTGGCAGGCCGCGACGCGCCTTGGGGCTCGAAACGATGCGGGTCGGATCGTCCGGGCGGATGGCGTCGGCGGTCAGGAACTTGTGGAACTGGCGAATGGCGCTCAGTTTTCGCGCGCTCGATGACGCCGAAAGGCCGGCGGCCTCCAGGCTTGCCACGAAGCCGACTACGTCCTCGCGCGAGGCGTTCGAGAGGCTGACTCCCTTGCTGGCAAGCGCGGCCGCATAATCGGTGAGATCGCGCCGATAGGCGGCGATGGTGTTGGCCGCCGCCCCGCGCTCGGCACTCATCATTTCGAGAAAGGCATCGATCAGATGCCCTTCGATCCGGCTCATTCGGGGGCGCCCGGCTCGACCAGCGGCGCCTCCTCAGCGCTCGGCGCGCTGGTGGTGACCGGCACGGGCGCGGCGGCCGGCAGGGACGAGGTCACCTGCGCATCGGGTAGGCGCACCGGCTGTTGCGCCATCAGGTCGCGCGCCGGGATGCGCACGGTGATATCCTTTTCGCCCGGATCGACCATGACGGTGAGCGCGAACATCGCCGCATAACCGAGGCCGACGAGGAACAGGAGGGCGATGACGAGGCGGATCAGTGAGGGCATGGATGCACTATGCAGACCAAGTTCTAATGAATCTTCCTCTTTTTGGAGGGGTGGATCAAGGGCCGACCCCGCCTCGCGCCTTGACAAGTGATCCGCGCAAGGCTTGAACCGCCAGGCGTTTTTCTCCACCGGAGCGGTATGGTGCCCGACCCCCAGACCACCAAGGCCGAAAGGCATGAACTGGCGGCCCTTCTGGGCACCACGCCGATCGTGCTCGTGGGCATGATGGGTGCCGGCAAGACCACCGTCGGCCGCCGCATCGCCGCCAAGCTCGGGCGCAGGTTCCTGGACAGCGACGATGAGATCGAGGCGGCCGCCGGCATGAGCATCGAGGAATTCTTCGCCGCCCATGGCGAACCCGAATTCCGCGCCGGGGAGGCCCGCGTCATCGCCCGGCTGCTCAAGGAAGACAACATCGTCCTCGCCACCGGCGGCGGCGCCTTCGTCAATCCCGAGACGCGCACCCTCATCAACACCAATGCGGTTTCGGTGTGGATCAAGGCCGAGTTCGAGCTCCTGTTCGCCCGCGTCTCGCGGCGTTCGAACCGCCCCCTGCTCAAGACCGCCAATCCGCGCGATACGCTCAAGAAGCTGATCGAGACGCGCTACCCGATCTATGCGGAAGCCCACGTGACGGTGGTTTCCACCGACGTGCCCCAGGATACGGTCGCCAACGAAGTGATCGAAGCGGTCCACGCCCATCTCAAGGACAAATGACATGCCCAGCGCCGCCCTGCACACGGTCCACGTTCCGCTCGAGGGGCGCGCCTATGACATCCTGATCGGACCCGGCCTGCTCGAGGGCGCCGGCGAACGGCTCAAGGCGCAGTTTCCCGGCCGCCGCTTCGGCATCGTCACCGACACCGAAGTCGCCCGCGCGCAATTGCCCCGCCTAACCGCCAGCCTCGATGCGGCAGGGCTGAACCACGCCACCGTCACCGTGCCCAACGGGGAGGCCAGCAAGTCGTTTTCGCGCCTCAACGAGGTGGTCGAGGCCATTCTCGCCGCCCGGCTGGAGCGCGGCGACATCATCATCGCCCTGGGTGGCGGCGTGGTGGGCGACCTCGCCGGCTTTGCCGCCGCCGTGGCGCGGCGCGGCATGGATTTCGTCCAGGTGCCGACCTCGCTCCTGGCCCAGGTCGACAGCTCCGTGGGCGGCAAGACCGGCATCAACTCCCCGCACGGCAAGAACCTCATCGGCGCCTTCCACCAGCCCCGGCTGGTGCTGGCGGACCTGGATGCCCTCGCCACCCTCCCCCCGCGCGAATTCGCCGCCGGCTATGCGGAAGTGGCCAAATACGGCCTCATCGATGACGAGGCCTATTTCTTCTGGCTCGAGGAAAACCAGCGCGAAATCTTCGAAGGGGGCCCGGCACGGGCGGAAGCCATCGCGCGCGCCTGCGCCGCCAAGACGCGCTTCGTGCTGGCCGACGAAAAGGAAACCGGCGTGCGCGCGCTTCTCAACCTGGGGCACACGTTCGGCCACGCGCTCGAAACCGCCACCGGCTATTCGAGCCGCCTGCTGCATGGGGAAGGCGTGGCCATCGGCATGGTCCTGGCCCACCAGTTCTCGGCGAGCAAGGGCCTGGCCCCGTCCCAGGACACCGGCCGGGTGATCCAGCACCTCAAGGCCGCCGGGCTGCCCACTCGGATCGCCGACATTGCGGGCGACAAGCTCGACGCCGACGAATTGCTGCGCAATATCGCCCAGGACAAGAAGGTCGTGCGCGGCGCCCTCACCTTCATCCTCACCCGCGGCATCGGCAAGGCCTTCATCGAAAAGAACGTCGCCCCCGATGAGGTGCGCGCCTTCCTCGGCGAGGCGCTGAAGGCCTGACGCCTAGGGCGTGACGGCGATGACGACGCGCCGGTTGGCGCGGGCGCTCGGCCCGAACTTGGTGGTCTCGCCCACGCCCGTTGCCTCGGCCTTTTCGAACTTGATGCCCTTGTCGCGCAGATACTTGAGCGCGTTCTGCGCCCGCTCGACCGAGAACAGGGCATTGGTGGCGTAAGAGCCATAGGTATCCGAATAGCCCGTCAGCGTGATCGAGCAGGTCTGCGCGCCGATCTCCTCGGCAATGGCATCGAGCTGCTTGTTGGTAGCGGGGGTAAGATCGTTCGAGTTCTGGCCGAAGCCGGTGACGTCGAAGGATTTTTCGAGGGTGCAGGTGGCGGTCTGTGCGGCTGCCGCCTTGGCCGGCGCCGCCTCGGCTGCGGCGACCTTGTCCTCTGGGGCGGCGGCTTCGGCCGGCTCGGGCGCGCCAGCAGGTTCCGGCTTGGCTTCGGGCTCAGGCTGCGGGGCAGGCTTGGCTTCTTCCGCCTTGGGTTCGGCTGGCGCAGCTGGTTTGGCCGCTGGAGCCGGCGCCTCGGGCTCGGCGGGCGTCTCGGCAGCCGGGGTGGCCGGTTCGGCGGGCTTGGCGGCCGGAGGCGCCGACTCGTCCGCAGCGGCCTCGGGCCAGCCGCCCTCGGGCGCCAGCGACACCGCCTGGGTGGTGTTGTCGTTGATGGCCAGGTAATCCCCGACCATCTGGTTGGGCTCAAGCCCGGCCTTGGTCACCGTCGCCAGGTTCGCCGCCTTGATCTCGACCCCGTTGAGGGTGACCGAGGAGACGAAGAGGTTGCGGTCGCGGTTGGAGCCATCCCCGCCATAGGCCTCGTTGGTGAGGCTGATGCGGATCTCCCCGGTGGGGCGGAAATCGGCCTCGGGAATATCGAAGCTGAAGCTTTCGACATATTGGGACTTGTCCACAGCATCGGCGAAACGCTGGTCGGTTCCGGTGTCGATGGCCTTGTCCACAGCCCCTTCCCCGACCGGCTTGCCATCGAAAGTCACGACGAATTTGGGCGGGCCGTCATAGGCCTCCCCGCCGATGACAAGGACCAGCCTGGCCGGCGCCGCCATCGCGATACCGGGGATGAAGGCCAGCGCAAAAGCGGTGGCCAGCATTGTATTTTTTCCGTTCATGGTCGCCCTCCTGCTCAATGTCGCAGAAGTGGCTAGAGGCCAAGAAGGGCGATTCTTCGCCGCGTTGATGGCAGCGCAGCACCGCTTCGCCACACAATCGCCGGCTTGATGAACGGCAAATGCCAATATGTGAACGGCCACAAGGGGCTGGATCGCGGTAAATTGTGGCGCATGCGGCTTGCACTGCGCCGATCGATACCCGATCTAGGCGTGACGTCAGGCGATATCCCTGGGCAATTGCGTGGGGGCGCCGGGCGGCAGCACCTCGATCGCCAGGGCATGCACACCCCCCTTGATTTCGGCGTCGAGCGCCTCCATCACGGCGCGGTGTTGCGCCAGGCGGGTCATCCCGGCAAAATGCCGGGTCGCGATTCTGACGCGGAAATGCGTTTCTCCGCCCTCGCGCCAGCCGGCATGGCCACGATGTTTGTGGCTGTCGTCGATCACCTCGAGGTGCTCGGGCTCAAATTTGACGGAAAGTTTCTCGATCATGGTGTCGCGGACGGACATCGGAAGTCGCAATCTTTAGTTATCGGTTCGGGTTGTAGTTAGGCGCAATGAAACTGGATTCCAAGCTGTTCGATGCCATCCGCATCCGGCCCCGGCACCAGGAAGAGCCCAAGGTGGAAGCCCCGCCTTGTGCCTGGGAGGGCTGTGACCAAGCGGGCCTCTATCGCGCCCCCAAAGGCCATCGCGCCGAGGGGGAGTACCACCATTTCTGCCTGGAGCACGTCCGGCACTACAACATCGCCTTCAATTTCTTCTCGGGCATGAGCCAGGACGACGTGGAGGCCTATGTCTCCCGCACCACCCAGACCGACGGACGGCCGACCTGGGGCATGGGCGCCAAGCCCGGCCCGGGCGCGCAGCCCAACCGGCCCGGCAAGGGCTCGAAAACCTACGCGCGCGGCGAGCGCTTCCACGATCCCTTCCACGTCTTCGCACGCTACCAGCGCTACCAGAACAAGTCGGCCGGGCCCAAGACCGAGCGCAAGCGCCCGCTGGGCGAACTCGACCGGCGCGCCTTCGAGGCGCTGGGCCTGGAAGGCGTGGCCAAGTCCGACGAGATCAAGAAGGCCTACAAGGCCCTGGTCAAGATCCACCACCCCGACGCCAATGGCGGCGACCGCTCCTCCGAAGACCGGCTGCGCGCCATCATCGTGGCCTATACGCATCTGAAGAATACCGGGTACGTGACGCGCTAGGCCGAGACGGGCCCCGGCACTGAGGCCTCTCAGGGATTGCTGCCCCCACCCTCAGTCCCTCCCCTCGAGGGGGAGGGATGCATTGGGGCACGGTCGAGCCGGAAGGTCTCACTCCTCCTCGTGGGGGGAGAACAAGGGTGGGGGCGCGCCAACCGCGATGCCCATCATCAACGCTAGGCCCTAGCCGCCAATACTGCTATAGAGCCCGCTGTCCGATTTGTGACGGCCCACCTAACACCCTGCTCGAGGGACTTCGATTATGACTGACTTCACCAATTTGCCGGACACCGAATACAAGGTCCGTGACCTTTTCGGTATCGACAGCGACATGGTGGTCAAGGGCTATGCCGAACCGACCGCGCACGTGCCGCCGGCCGATCCGGATTACCTGTTCGACCGCAATACCACGCTCGCCATTCTCGCCGGTTTCGCCTTCAACCGCCGCGTCATGGTGCAGGGTTACCACGGTACCGGCAAATCGACCCATATCGAGCAGGTCGCATCGCGCCTCAACTGGCCGCTGGTGCGCGTGAACCTGGACAGCCACGTCTCGCGTATCGACCTGGTCGGCAAGGACGCCATCGTCCTCAAGGACGGCAAGCAGGTCACCGAATTCCGCGACGGCATTCTCCCCTGGGCGGTGCAGAACAACATCGCGCTGGTCTTTGACGAATACGACGCCGGCCGCCCGGACGTGATGTTCGTGATCCAGCGCGTGCTCGAAGTCGCCGGCCGCCTGACGCTGCTCGACCAGAACCGCGTGATCACGCCCCACCCGGCCTTCCGCCTCTTCGCCACCACCAACACCATCGGTCTGGGCGATACCTCCGGCCTCTATCACGGCACCCAGCAGATCAACCAGGGCCAGATGGACCGCTGGAGCCTGGTGGTGACGCTCAACTACCTGCCCCACGACAAGGAAGTCGGCATCGTTCTGGCCAAGAACAAAAGCTATGCCGCCACCGAGAAGGGCAAGAAGACCGTCTCCAACATGGTGCGCCTGGCCGATCTCACCCGCTCGGCCTTCATGAACGGGGACCTTTCCACCGTCATGAGCCCGCGTACCGTGATCACCTGGGCCGAGAACGCCCAGATCTTCGGCGATATCGGCTTTGCCTTCCGGCTGACCTTCCTCAACAAGTGCGACGAACTCGAACGCCCCGTGGTGGCCGAGTTCTACCAGCGCGTGTTCGGCGAAGACCTGCCCGAATCCTCGGCCAACCTGGCGGTGACCGCCTGATCTCCCTGGAGATGCCCGTTGGCCCAGAACATCTACGACGACACGGCCTTCTTTGAGGGTTACAGCCAGATTCCGCGCTCCCGCCTCGGCTTGGCGGGCGCACCGGAATGGCCTGCCCTCAAGGCCATGTTGCCCGATGTGAGGGGCAAGCGGGTTCTCGACCTGGGCTGCGGGTTCGGCGCCTTCGGACGCTGGGCCATCGAGAACGGCGCCGAGAGCGTTCTGGGTGTCGATCTTTCCGAAAACATGCTCAGGACGGCGCGCGAGCGGACCGGCGACATGCCGATCACCTACGTGCAGGCCAACCTGGAAGATTATGTGCCGGCGGCCGATGCCTACGACCTCGTCTATTCGACGCTGGCGGTGCACTACCTCGAGGATTTCGACGCGTTCTGCCGCAAGGTGCGCGCCGCGCTCGGCGAGGCCGGGGCGTTCGTCTTTACGACCGAGCACCCGATCTTCGCCGCCCGGGCCAATCCAGACTGGATCACGGATGGCGCGGGCAAGCGCGCCTACGCGATCAGCGACTACAATGTGGAAGGCCCCCGGCTCACCAACTGGATTGCCGAGGGCGTCGTCAAATACCACCGCACCATCGCAACGATGGTGAACACTCTCCGGCGCCATGGCCTCCTCATCGAGGCCCTGGACGAATGGGGGCCGACCGCCGAGGAACTGGCTGCCAAGCCGGGCCTTGCCGAGGAGGTCGTGCGCCCGCAACTCCTGCTCGTTTCGACCCGCGTCGAAATGGGACGCTAACCGACCACCGGACCGAAGATGGCACAAGCTCCGCGCAACAAAGGCAACAGACCCGACCAGACGGCGACCTTCAAGTCGGCCGTGGGAGCGACGGTGCGCGCCATCGGCGGCAAGCCCGAGCTCGAGGTGAGCTTCACCGCCGACCGCCCGATCCTGACTTCGGACAAGGCCCGGCTCGCCAACCTGCCCCGCCTGCCGACCCGGCGCGATATCGCCATTGCCCGCGGCCAGGGCGACGCCATGGCGATGCGCCTGGCCAGCCACGACCCCGAAAAGCACCGCAAGCGCGCGCCCTCCGACCCGATCGCGCGTGCCGCGTTCGACGCACTCGAGCAGGCCCGCTGCGAGTCGCTTGGCGTCGTGCGCATGCCCGGCATGGGCCAGAACATTTCCGAGATGCTCGAGGACCGGCTGTTCCGGGCCAATTTCGCCGAGGTCTCCGACAAGAACGACGCCCCGCTCGCCGAGGTGCTTGGCCTGATGCTGCGCGAAAAGATCGCCGGCGTCGCCATCCCGCCCTCCGGCCACGCCATCGTCGACCTGTGGCGTGACGAGATCGAGAACAAGGCCGGCGGCTCGCTCGACGACCTGCTGAGCCGGTTCGAGGACCAGGACGATTTCGCCAAGGTCGCCAAGGCGCTGCTGCGCGACCTCAACCTCGTGCCCGACAGCGAGCTGGACGACTACGACGGCGAGGACGGGGAAGAGGACGCCGACCAGAACCCCGACCAGGGCCAGTCCGACGAGGACAACCAGGAACAGGGCGAAGGCGAGAACCAGGACGCCCAGTCCGACCAGGACGAAAAGCCCGGTTCTTCCGAAGAGGAAGGCGAGGTCGAGGGCTCGGAAACCGACATGGCCGAGACCGACGAGGAGGCGACCACCGAAGCCGGCGAGGAATCGCCGAACCCGCCGCCGCCCGGCAAGGTCGAGGAGCGCCTCACCAACCAGTTCAACTACAAGATCTTCACCCAGAAGTTCGACGAGATCGTCAAGGCGAGCGAATTGTGCCCGCCCGAGGAACTCGACCAGTTGCGCGCCCTGCTCGACAAGCAGCTCGAAAACCTGGCCGGCGCCGTGGCGCGACTGGCCAACAAGCTCCAGCGGCGCCTCATGGCGCAGCAGAACCGCTCCTGGACGTTCGACCTGGAGGAAGGCCTGCTCGATTCGGCCCGCCTCACCCGCGTCGTCATCGACCCCATGGCCCCCCTCTCGTTCAAGGTCGAGAACGACACCGATTTCCGCGACACCGTGGTGACGTTGCTGATCGACAATTCCGGCTCGATGCGCGGGCGCCCGATCACCATCGCGGCGATCTGCGGGGACATTCTCGCCCGCACGCTCGAGCGCTGCGGCGTCAAGGTCGAGATCCTGGGCTTCACCACCCGCGCCTGGAAGGGCGGCAAGAGCCGCGAGGCGTGGCTGGAAGCCGGGCGCCCGGCCAATCCGGGCCGCGTCAACGACATCCGCCACATCATCTACAAGGCCGCCGACGAGCCCTGGCGCCATGCGCGCCGCAACCTCGGGCTGATGATGCGCGAAGGCCTGCTCAAGGAAAACATCGACGGGGAGGCCCTGCAATGGGCCGAGAAGCGCCTCCTGGCGCGCCCGGAGAACCGCCGCATCCTGATGGTGATCTCGGACGGCGCCCCGGTCGACGATTCGACCCAGTCGGTCAATGCCGGCAACTACCTCGAGGCGCACCTGCGCCAGGTGATCGAGGACATCGAGACGCGTTCGCCCATCCAGCTGGTGGCGGTGGGCATCGGCCATGACGTGACGCGCTATTACCGGCGCGCGGTGACGTTGCTCGACGCCGAGGAACTGGCGGGCGCTCTTACCGACGAGCTGGCCTCGCTCTTTGACGAGGAGCCCCCGGCGGCGGCCGGGCGGCGCGGTCGGCGATGACCGGGCGGGCCGCGCTAGCGTTCGGCCTGCTGCTCGGTCTCGCCTCCCTTCCCGTTCTGGCCCAGAGCCCCGGCGAGCCCGGCGCCGAGGGCGTGGCGGCGACCGCCACCCCGATCGAGCATTTCCGCGGTGCGGCCGTGGGCGAACGCGTCGATGGCCTCATCTGGCGCGGCGGGCTCAACCTCGTCAGTTCCACGGACGGCTTCGGCGGCCTCTCCTCGCTCGGCTTCATCGGCGATGACGGCCGGCTGGCCATGGTTTCGGACCGGGGCAATTTCGTCACCGGCCAATTGCTCTACGACGACATGGTGCGCCCGCTCAGCCTCGTCGGCGTCCGCATCGACCCGATCCAGAACACCAAGGGTGCCGACCTGCCGCGGGCCTTCGCCCGCGACGCCGAGGCGCTCGATGTCGTGCAGCGCAACGGCGTGCCGGTGGCGGTGCGCGTGGGTTTTGAGAACCTGACCCGCGTGGCCGACTTCGCGCTCACCGACGCCATACCCGGCGGTCCGGCGAAAAATGTCGAGATCCCGGTGTGGATGGGCGAGATCCGCTCCAACAAGTCGATCGAATCGCTGTGCATCGCCCCGCCGGCCTCCCCGGTCGCCGGCTCGACCCTGGTCATCATCGAGGGCATCGAGCGCTATGGGCGCAACCACGCCGCCACGCTCCTCGGCCGCGCCGACCGCGGGGACCTCGAACTGACCGCCGCCCCCGCCGTCAACCCGACCGATTGCGCCTTCCTCCCCAACGGCGACCTGCTGGTGCTCGAGCGCGGCACGGCCCTGCTCTCCTTCGTCATGCAGCTGCGCCTGATCCCGGCCGCCGAGGTCAAACCGGGCGCGCTCATGGAGGGGCGCATCCTGCTGCGCGCCTCGGGAGGGGATATCGACAACATGGAAGGGGTGGCCGTGCACAAGGCCCCGGACGGGGAAGTGCGCATTACCCTGCTCTCGGACAACAATTTCAACGACTGGGAGCGCAACCTGCTCCTGGAGTTCGCGCTGCCCGAGTGAGGGGCATCACCCCCGCCTTCTTGCAAGTTCATGCCCATGGCTTCCCTCCCCTTGTGGGGAGGGATCGAGGGTAGGGTGGAAGCGCCGGATTAGGCCGCAACCGCCCGCTGGGGCATGATGGGGCCCATGAGCAGCCGGTAGGGCGCCAGCAGCAGCGCCGCCGCCAGGAACTTGACCGAGAAATCGCCGGCCGCCAGCGCGATCCAGAGCGGCACCTCCGGCCCCACGCCCAGCAGCGCCGCCGGGAAGGGCAGCGAGCCATCGGCCATGCCGAAGGCGAGATCGATGCCGGCGAAGAGCGGCGCGAAGGCCAGCGAGAAGAAGATCACCGTATCGATCAGCGAGCCGAAGAACGAGGCGATGAAGGGCGGCAGGAACCAGGCCAGGCGCCGCAGGCGCGAAAACACCGAAATGTCGAGGAACTGGCCGACGAGGAACGCCGTACCCGAGGCGATGGCGATGCGCGGGGTGGCCAGGCGCACCGAGATGGCGACCGCCACCGCGAAGCCGATCACCACCACCAGCCGCGCCACGTTGGGGCCGAAATGCCGGTTGGTAAGGTCCGAGACCAGGAAGGCGAAGGGATAGGTGAAGGCGCCCCAGGTGAGGATATCCCCGACATGGACGGAGCCGAGGTCGAAATTGACCGGATACTGGACCAGGATATTGGAGGCCGTGACCACCACGACCATGGCCAGAACCGCCCAGTAGAACCGGGGTGTATTCAGGTGAGCGAGCATCTTGATGCACCTCTATGTCAGCCGCGCTTCCGGCATCAGACCGGCGCAGGCGGAAGGGGACGATTCCCTTCCCTCATAAAAGCAAACCGCGCGGCTCCTGGGGAGCCGCGCGGCGAATTCTAGCGCGTTTGCGTTTCGCTTACGAGGCGAGAGCGGCGCGCACTTCCTTCTTGAGGGCCTGGGCGTTGTCCGAGAGCTCGGCGTCGTTGGCCTTGAGGAGGAAAGCATCCAGACCGCCGCGGTGCTCGACCGAGCGCAGGGCCGCCGCGGAAATGCGCAGCTTGACGGTGCGGTCGAGAGCTTCGGAGATCAGCGAGACGTTGACGAGGTTCGGCAGGAACCGGCGACGCGAATGGTTCATCGCGTGGCTCACAGTGTTACCCGTCATAACGCCCTTGCCGGTGAGTTCGCAGCGACGTGCCATTTGGTCTTATCCTGTTGTCAAAACGGCGCTCGGCGGGGTAGAGCCCCGCAACGGGCCATCGTGTGTTCTGAAAAGCTGGCGTCTCCATAAAGAAACACCGGCTGCCCGTCAAGACATCGGCGCTTGCAAGGGCACGAATCCGGGGGCACCGTGAGCGGGATGCTGATTCGGCCCCGGTCCAGGGGGCAAATGCAAAGAACCTAGAGGTTCCCTTGGCCAGCCTGCGCCTTCTCCGTCCCGTCGCCGCCTTCGCCTTCGCCGCCTTCTCGATGCCCGCGTTCGCCGCGCCCGTGGCAGCGACCGCCAACTACATCGTCTCGCTGGGCGGCATCAACATCGCCGAGATGGAGGTCAACCTCAAGGACGACGGCAAACGCTATTCCATCGACGCCTCCGCCAAGGTGGCGGGCCTGGGCTCGATCGTCGCCAGCGGCACGGCCAGCGTGCAGTCGGCAGGCTCCTCGAGCGGCGCCAACCTTATCTCCCAGAAGTTCGACATCCTGACCCGCGCCAATGGCGAGGATTTTTCGGTCAAGGTCGCCTATGCCGGCAAGAACGTCGAAAGTTTCGTCGTCACCCCGCCGATCCTGGACAATGTCGACCGCGTGCCGATCGAGCGCTCCCAGCTCTCGGGGGTCAACGACTTCCTGGCCGCCTTCGTCTTCAAGGGCGGCGCGCTCGACAAGTCGCTGTGCTCCAAGAAGTCGCGCGTCTTCACCGGCGTCGAACGATTCGACATCGCCCTGAGCTACGCGCGCGACGACGTCGCCACGTCCCAGCGCACCGGCTACCAGGGCCCGGTCGTGCTGTGCAACGTGCACTACACCCCGGTCTCGGGCCATTTCACCACCAGCGAAGTGACCAAGTACCTGGCCAATTCCGACCGCATCCTGGTCTGGTATGCCCCGGTGTTCCAGACCGGCTATTTCGTCCCCTACCGCGTGCTGCTGACCACTACGATGGGCGATTTGTCCATGGTGCTGACCGGCATGAAGGGCTGAGCGGGGTAGCTTCGCTTCCCTGGAATCGCTGACGGTTGGTGTTAAGCCAGTGGGCCCGGTGCTTTGCGCCGGGGACGTGGCTGTTGCTGCGCGCGCCCAGTCGGGTCAGCGGCCGCATGTTTTTACTGGGAAGGTGCAGCACCGCCTCCCTCCCCCTTGTGGGGAGGGATTGAGGGGGGTCAGCCCTAGGCTCCAAGCGCGCTTCTCCCCCACCCTTGTTCCCTCTCTACAAGGGGGAGGGAGACCTGCTGGCGAGATCGTGGCTCACCTGCTTGAGCTCGCCGCCCTGGCCAGGCGGTTCCTTCTCACCCTCAACGTCATGAACGCCGCAGGCCATCCGCGGCGAGAATTTCCCTGCGCCGAAACGGGATTGGCGATGCCGCGCGCTGAGGGTCGCGGCGAGGCGCCTCTGTTTCATTCCGGAACGTCAAAAACTATTTTGACAATTTTGGCGTTCCGCCGCCCCGGAAACCGGGCGCAGATGGGTGAAGCCCTTAAAATAGTTCGAGAATTTCGTGGTAACGTTCCGTTAAGGAAGGTAACCAATCGATAAAATTTGACGCAAATTTAAGGATTCTGAACGGGTTTCGGGGCCCTCGCGGCGCCAATGGGTCAGCAAGACTCGCCTTAGCGCCTTGTCACACGGACGACCCCCTAGATGCAGTAGTGAACAAAATCGGATTCAGTGATTCTCATCGATTCGGGCTGTGTTTGTTCTCTCTTTGTGCTAAGCGTTAACGCGACGCTGCTTTTCGGCCACAATCGTGCCAGTTGAGGACAGTCACAAACAGCTAAGGAAAGGCCGAAGCCCGGTCTGGCTTTTGCCGCTATCGCAGACCATATTCCCCACCAATGGACGCCTCCTCCCCCTCCCAGTCGCTCAAGGCCGTGCTGGGTCCGACCAACACCGGCAAGACCTACTTTGCCATAGAGCGCATGCTGGCCCATTCCTCCGGAATGATCGGCCTGCCGCTGCGCCTTCTGGCGCGCGAGGTCTATAACCGCGTGGTGGAACGCGTCGGCCAGCAGGCCGTGGCGCTGGTGACCGGGGAAGAGCGCATCGTGCCGCCGCGCGCCCGCTACTGGGTGTGCACGGTTGAAGCCATGCCCACCGACATGCCGGTGGAATGCGTGGCCATCGACGAGGTGCAGACCGCCATCGATTTCGACCGCGGGCACGTCTTCACCAACCGCATCCTCAATGCACGCGGGATCTCCGAAACCCTCTTGATGGGCTCGGCCACCATGGCTCCGGTGATCCGGCAATTGCTGCCGCATGCCGAGATCATCCACCGCCCCCGGCTCTCGACGCTGACCTATGCCGGCTCCAAGAAGATTTCGCGCCAGCCCGACCGTTCGGCCATCGTCGCCTTCTCGGCGGCCCAGGTCTACGCCATCGCCGAACTCATCCGCCGCGAGCGCGGCGGGGCGGCCGTCGTCATGGGCGCGCTCTCCCCGCGCACGCGAAATGCCCAGGTCGAGCTCTACCAGAACGGGGACGTCGATTTCCTCGTGGCGACCGACGCCATCGGCATGGGGCTCAACCTGGACGTGCACCACGTCGCCTTTGCCGACGACACCAAGTTCGACGGCCGCCAGACCCGTCCGCTCACCGCCGCCGAATTCGGCCAGATCGCTGGGCGTGCCGGACGCCACGTTCGCAACGGCACGTTCGGGGTGACCGGCGGCACCGATTCGTTCGACGAGGAACTGGTGGCCCAGCTCGAGAGCCACGACTTCGAGCCGGTGAAGATCCTGCAGTGGCGCAATACCGAGCTGGACTTCGCCTCGATCGATTCGCTGCGCCGCTCGCTCGACGCCACGCCCCGTCACAAGGCGCTCACGCGCGTGCCCACCGCGACCGACCAGATCGCGCTCGAATTCATTTCCCGCAACGAAGCGGGAGCCCTCGCCACGGACCTCAAGGCCGTGCATCTGCTCTGGGAAGTGTGCCAGACGCCCGACTACCGGGACATCTCCCCCGCCCATCATGGCGAAATTGTCACACGTCTCTATTCCGATCTCAGAAAGCGCGGGTTTGTCGACCCCGATTGGATTGCCGAGCAGGTACGGTTCTGCGACAATATCAGCGGCGACATTGACACCCTGTCGAACAGGATCAGGCAGATACGAACCTGGACCTTCGTCGCCAACCGCAAAAATTGGCTTGAAGATCCAACGCATTGGCGCGAAACAACCCGTGACATAGAGGACAGACTTTCCGACGCGCTTCACGAAAAGCTGATCCAGCGCTTCGTGGACCGCAGAACGAGCGTTCTCATCCGTCACTTGAAAGACAGACGCATGGCATCTCCGCAGATCAACGACCGGGGTGAAGTATCCCTGGAAGGTCACCTCATCGGCACGATCGAAGGCTTCCGCTTTACGCTCGCCCGGTCGGACGGCGACGGAGACGCCAAAGGTCTTCGCGCTGCCGCCGATAGCGCGGTCGCGCCCGAAATCCGCAATCGTGCCGAGCGCCTGTCGGGCGCTCCCAACGAAGAAATCGTATTGGCCACCGACGGGCGCCTGCGCTGGCGCGGCGAGATCGTGGGCGAACTGGTCGAGGGCGATCACCTGCTGCGTCCGCGCGTGCTGGTGCTGGCCGACGAATCGCTGACCGGGCCCGAGCTGGAGCGCGTGCAGGACCGGCTCAGCCTGTGGCTGCGCCACCACGTCAACACCCAGCTCGAATCGGTAGCCGCGCTCGCCGAGCCTTCGGACCTCGATGGCGCCGCCCGCGGCATCGCCTTCCAGCTTTCCGAGCACCTGGGCATCCTGCCGCGCCAGGCCGTGGCCGATGAGGTCAAGGGCCTGGACCAGGACGTGCGCGCCAAGATGCGCAAGCACGGCATCAAGTTCGGCGCCTACCACATCTACCTGCCCTTGAGCCTCAAGCCCGCCCCGCGCGAGCTGGCGCTCATCCTCTATGCGCTCAAGAACGGCGGCATCCGCCAGCCGGGCGTGACCGACCTGCCCCATATCGTGCTCTCGGGCCGCACGTCCTTCGAGATCGACCCCGAGGTGAACCCGCATCTCTATGAGATCGCCGGCTTCAAGGTGGCGGGCAAGCGCGCCGTGCGCGTGGACATTCTCGAGCGCCTGGCCGACATCATCCGCCCGCTGATCGCGCTCGACGCCCGCACCCATTCGGGCGAGTTGCCCGCAGGCGCCGCCGAAGCCAACGGCTTCCGCGTTACCGTAGAAATGACCTCGCTGCTCGGCTGCGCCGGGGAAGAGTTCGCCTCCATCCTCTCCGCGCTCGGCTATCGCGTGCGCCGCACTCCCAAGGTGGCGGCCCCTGTCGAGGCGCCGGTTGCAGCGGAAGGCACCGTCGAGGGCGTTGCCGAGGGCGGCGCCGAGACGCCGCTGCTCGAAACCGCCGAGACGCCCGAAGAGATCGAATCCGACCTGGTCAAGATCGACGAGGTAGCCGAGGCCGAAGCACCGGTCGAGGAGACCACGCTCGGTGTCGACCAGCCGGCCGCCGAGGCCGCGCCAGCCGAACCGGCTGAACCCGAGTTCGATGAAGTCTGGTTCCCTGCCGGTCGCCGGCCCGATAACCGCCGCCACCAGAACCACCGCCACGCCAATGGCGCCGGCGAGGGTGAAGGGGAGGCCCGCGGCCGCCGCGACAATGGCGGCGGGCGCAAGCCGCGCTTCGAAAAGGGCCAGCGCTTCGACGCTCCGCGCGGCGAAGGCCGCGGCAACGGTCCGCGCGAAGAGCGCCGGTTCGACAAGCCGCGCAAGTTCGACAATGCCGGAAAGGGCGGCAAGAACTTCGACCGTCCCCAGCGCGAGAAGCGCGAGCCGGCTTTCGATCCGGATTCGCCCTTCGCGGCCCTGCTGGCGCTCAAGAACCCCAAGTCCGAGTAGCGATGCCGGAGAGCCGCCAGCGCCTGGACAAGTGGCTCTTCTTCTCGCGCGCGGTCAAATCGCGCACGCTGGCCCAAAAGCTCATTGAAAGCGGCGCCGTTCGGGTCAATTCCGAACGGACGCTGGCCAGCGACCATCGCGTGGGCGCCGGCGACGTGCTGACCATGACGGTGCATACGCGCCTGCTGGTCTGGAAGATCCTCGACGCCGGGGAACGACGCGGCCCCGCGACCGAAGCAGCCCTGCTCTACGAAGACCTTTCACCTCCGCCCCTGCCCAGGGCGGACCGCGTGGCTCCCGTCGCCGAACGCGATGCCGGGGCGGGACGTCCAACCAAGAAGGAACGGCGGGAAACCGATCGGCTCAAGGGCGAGTAACGCGTCGGCTCCGAGGCACGCTGAACGATCGAAAGCCCCCTCATCCGGCGCTTGCGCGCCACCTTCTCCCCAACGGGGCGAAGGAAGGGGCGGCGCGTGCGGTGAACTCTTGGCCCTGGCGTGATGTGGGTGGCAAGATGCGGCTTCTCGCCAAGGCCAGAGTGTGTCCTCGCCCCCAGACCGTGCCCCATCGAAAACCCTCGCCCCGTCGGGGAGAGGGTGCCCGAAAGGGCGGTGAGGGGGGCGGGCGTGCAACGCGCGCGGAGCGTTCGGAAGACCCCTCATCCGGCGCTGCGCGCCACCTTCTCCCCGACGGGGCGAAGGAAGGGGTGGCGCGTGCGGTGATCTCTTGGCCCTGGCGTGATGTGGGTGGCAAGATGCGGCCTCCCGACGAGGAAGGAGTGTGTCCTCGCCCACAGACCGTGCCCCATCGAAAACCCTCGCCCCGTCGGGGAGAGGGTGCCCGGCAGGGCGGTGAGGGGGGCGCACGGGCGACGCGCGCGGAGCGTTCGGAAGACCCCTCATCCGGCGCTGCGCGCCACCTTCTCCCCGACGGGGCGAAGGAAGGGCCGGCGCGTGCGGTGATTTTTGGTGCTGGCGTGATGTGGGTGGCAAGATGCGCTTCCCGAACGAGTCCGGAGTGTGTCCTCGCCCACAGACCGGGCCCCATCGAAAACCCTCGCCCCGTCGGGGAGAGGGTGCCCGGCAGGGCGGTGAGGGGGGGCGGGCGTGCAACGCGCGCGGAGCGTTCGGAAGACCCCTCATCCGGCGCTGCGCGCCGCCTTCTCCCCGAGGGGGCGAAGGAAGGGGTGGAGCCGCTTATTTTCCCAGCTTGAGATAATGCGCCCGCACGGGCTTTTCCAAATGTTCCATGGCGTAGCGCAGGGCGGTGCGGGGCATGGTGGGGGCGTGGGTGTCGAGGAAGGCGAGGAGGCGGGGGCGGTCCCGGTCGCCGGCGACGCGCAGGATCCAGCCGGTGGCCTTGTGGATGAGGTCCTCCCGGTCGCCCAGCAGCAGGCCCACGATCTCGTAGACTTCGTCCAGACGCTCGCCGCGCCGGGCGCAGGTCATGGTACCCATGATGGCCGAGCGCCGCTCCCAGAGGTTGTCCGATTGCGCCAGCCGGCGCAGCAGGTCGAAGGAGCGCCCGGCCATGTGCGGGGCGACCAGCCAGACCGTGCCCTTGTCCACCAGGTCCCAGTTGTTGATGCGGTCGTGGCGGCGGAAATAGAGGTCGAACAGCGCCTGCCGCTCGGCATCGCTCGCCTTCCGGCGCCCGTATTGCTCGGTCATGATCGAGACCGCCCCGGCCCGCGCCTCGTGGAAGGGGCTCTCGAGCAGCGTCTCGATTTCGGAAAGCGGCATTTCGAGCGATTGCCTGGCGAGGCGGAAGACATCGCCCATGCGCACGCCCATGAAGACGTCGCCCTCCCCGTATTCGCCCTTGCCGGTCTTGAAATAGCGCTGCATGGCCGCCGCGTCCGCCTCGGACCGGCAGGCCTCGAGTTCTTCAAGATATTGTGCGGCTGTCCGGATGCGCGCGCGATCGAGCCTGGCCATGCTTCCCTCCCCGGGCAGGAGAGAGGACAGGCTTGCCCGGGCGCTGTCAAACCCTCCATTGGCAGGGCTTTGCGCGCGAGGCCCCCTGCGCGGCAAAATGATGCCCGTTCATGGCCTTGCAGTCGCTTTCGAAAAGGTCTAGCAGGATCGGGTACTCCCAACGCCAAGCCTGAGCGCCCGCCGCGCTCGCCAGGACTTAAATGACCTACGTCGTCACGGATAACTGCATTCGCTGCAAGTACATGGATTGTGTCGAGGTTTGCCCTGTCGACTGTTTCTATGAAGGCGAGAACATGCTGGTGATCCACCCGGACGAATGCATCGACTGCGGTGTGTGCGAACCGGAATGCCCGGCCGAGGCCATCAAGCCCGACACCGAGAGCGGCCTGGACAAATGGCTTGAAATCAATACCAAGTACGCCAATGTATGGCCCAACATCACCGAGAAGCGTGACGCCCCGGCGGACGCCAAGGAGATGGACGGGGTGGCGGACAAGTTTGAGAAATATTTCTCAGAGGCACCCGGCGAAGGCGACTGAGTCGCCAAGACGCAAAGGAACGAAAAGGCTTTGAATCCGGGCTTTAGCGCCTGGGTTGAGGCTTTGATTCGTCACTTTTGATTCTGCTGAAAATTTGTGCTATGGTGTTCCCATATGCAGTCAAGCCCGTCACATGACCCGGTGCCGCCAGGCACTGTTTTTTTGCAAGGATCATAGAAGCGTCGCATATCCGGCCGGTCTCGCGGACCCGGAGGGATGTGCTTTCAGACTGCACTGCTCCCGTAACAACGGGAGTTCGGTTGGTTCATAAGTAGGGAACGGACGACCCTGATCGCGCAGGGATTGTCCGTCGCGGCGTCAACTAGGAGTACACCCATGGTTGCCAAGAAGCCCGTCCAGCGGCTCGGTTTCAAGACGGGCGAGTATATCGTCTACCCGGCCCACGGCGTCGGCCTGATCACCTCGATCGATGAGCAGGAGGTTGCGGGGCTGACCCTTGAACTCTTCGTCATTTCGTTCGAGCAGGACAAGCTTACGCTGCGCGTCCCCACCGCCAAGATCAAATCAGTCGGCATGCGCAAGCTCGCCGAAGAAGATGTCGTGAAAAAGGCACTCGACACCGTCACCGGCCGTGCCCGCGTCAAGCGCACCATGTGGTCGCGCCGCGCCCAGGAATACGAGGCCAAGATCAATTCGGGCGACCTGATCGCCATCTCCGAAGTCGTGCGCGACCTCTACCGGTCCGACGACCAGCCGGAACAGTCCTACTCGGAGCGTCAGCTCTTCGAGCAGGCCATGGACCGCATGAGCCGCGAGATCGCCGCCGTCAACAAGCTCACCCTCACCGAGGCCGTGCAGCTGATCGAAAAGAACCTCGCCAAGAGCCCGCGCCGCTCCAAGGCCGACCCGGCCGAGGAAGAGGCCGCATAAGCGGTTCTGGCAGAAACGGATTGAAGGGGCCGGCAGCAATGCCGGCCTCTTTTTTTTGCGCGGGTGGTGAGTTGCCGCGCCGGTTTGGGCGGAACTTCGGGGGTTGGGGGACGGGGGCCTGGCGCCGGACCTGGCCGGGCTACTGCAGCGTGACGATCTTGTACTTCTGGCCGGCCACCAGCGGGTCGCCGGGGAGGAGGTTGTTGAGGACGTAGAAGAGGTCGGAGCCGCGGGTGAGGCCGCTCATCTGCTGGGCGAGGCTGGCGGCGGTGTCGCCCGGCCGCGCCGTTACCGCCTTGAGGGCGACGCGGCGGATCCCCGACAGGTCGTTGCCGGCGGCGCGGCGGAAGCTCTTGAGGGTTTCCTCGGCGCCCTGGGCGAAGCGCTGGCTGTCCGACTTGGCCGCGAAGATGAAGCGGTAGACCATGCCGTCGAACCGCATCACCGAAACACGGAAACTCCACTGATCGGTGCGGGCCACGCCCGAGGCCATCTCAATGCCGTTGTAGCTCTCGGCCTTGACGCTGGCGGCGTCGAGACCCGCGATCCAGCCGGACTTGAGGTAGTCGACCAGCGAGACGCTGGGGGAGACCTCGGCGCTGTCGAAGCGCACGGCCTCCCCGTCCCCGGCCACCCCGACCACGGCATTCTGCGAATTCTGCAGCGTGTAGCCGGCCGGAACGGTGAAGGTGAACTTGTTGCCCGGGTGCACGAACTTGCGCCCCACGATCGAGCCCTGGGTGGGGCTCGGCCCGAAGGTCAGCCCGTCGATGCCGGCCATATAGGCGTCCCGGTCCGTCTCGCCCGCCCCCGGCGCGCCGAAGGAACCGCGCGCCGTATCGATCGCCTTCTGGATGCGGTCGGGCGTGGAGGGGTGGGAGGAGAGAAAATCGTCGCCCTGGCTGGTATTGCCCGCCGAGAACTTGGCGAAGCGGCTCATCACGCCCAGGAACCGGGACGCCGCATAGGGATCGTAGCCCGCCTTGCCGGCGATCATGATGCCCTCGCGGTCGGCCTCGAGCTCCTGCTGCTGGCTGAACGCGGCCATCGACACCTTGGCGCGCTGCACGGCCTGGTCGGTCTGGGCATTGCCGCCGAAGACCCCGGTGATGACCTTGTCGACGACCTCGGTGGTGCGGGCGCGATTGGTGCGGGCGCGGGCATGGCGCAGGATGACGTGGGCCATCTCGTGGGCGAGCACAGCCGCCAGCTCGCTCGAGTCGCTGGCCAGCGCCAGGATGCCGCGCGTGACGTAGACATAGCCGCCCGGCAGCGCGAAGGCGTTGACCTCCGAGGAATCGAGGATGGTGATGGTGAACTTGGAATTGGGCTGGTTGGCCGCCGTCATCAGCCGCCCGACGATGCGCGCCAGCATGATCTCGGCCGGACGATCCGAATAGATGCCGCCATAAGAGGCGATGATGCGCGGATGCTCGCGCAGCCCGATGACCGCGTCGGACGGGTCGGTGCCGGCGGGAACGGCCACGGCGGGCGCGTTGTTCTTGCCCGTCTCGGTGACGCTGATGCGCGATTCAGGGAAGATGGAGGAACAGGCCGCCAGAACCGCGACCGCCGGTAGCAGGACGCCGCCCCGCAGACCAAACAGAACTCGCCGCAAACCAGTCATTGTGTGGCCAAAACCTCAATCTGCTCGGGATGCGTCACGTCGATCCGCGGCCCGTCCCTGTCGTCGATCCATCCCCTGACCCGGATCAGTGCGCCCCCCAGCGCCAGGGGGTCAGGACCGCTTTCGGCGAAAAGCGGCAAAGCCCGCTCGCCGATAACGGCAGTGAAATCCTCTGTCCAGTTGCGGCCGAAGTTGAGATAGACCCGCCCCCGCGCCTTGTCGGCCAAGAGGACACGGCCCTCAACGAGCGCATATTGGCCCTGACGCCGGACCAGTGCGTCAGGCCGCGCCGCCTCAAGCACGCTGTAATAGGGATCGCGCCAGATGCCAAGCCTTCCGGCGCGGGCGCGCCCCTCGGCGGCCAGCAGTGATGCAAGGCAGGCACGATTGTCGGCATAGGAATAGACGCGGGCAAAGCCGGAGGCCACCATCGCCTCCTGCACCCAGAGTTCGCGCGCGCCATCGAGGACGAACATCTGCGCCAGGATGCGCCCGTACCGGTCGGTCTGCGCCCCGCCATAGCGCAGCAGCACCGGCTTATCGAGCGCCATGTCGATGAGCCTGCCGCGCGCCTCCTCGCCCATGGGCCAATCTTCAAAGCCCGGCCGGCCCAGGGCCAGCTTGGGGGCCTGCGTGCCCACCAGGCGCACGATCAGGCCATTATCGAGGTGTACGGTATCGCCATCGGTGACTTCGGTGACGCGGCCGCGCGGCCCGTCGCGCAAGCCCGGACAGCCTTCGGCAGTCGCAGGCAGCGTCATGGCTGCCAGCGCGGCGATGCTGAGAAGACTGGCTTTGAGCAAATCGGGCCCCAATCGAGAGAAGGGCAGGACTTTGCACGCAATTAAGGCAAAAATCATCCGGGATCGCGCCAAAAGTGATCAAGGCTCCGGCATCGCCCGGCGGCGGTTGGGGGATTTGCGCAGGCCCGCCAATCCACTAGACTCCCGCCCCGACCCCGACGGACCTCCCATGCTCGCCGAGACCATCGCCTACGCGACCAGCTATTTCGCCACGCCCGAACCCTTCCGCCCCCATATCAACGAGGCGGTGGGCCTGTGGTCGCGCGGCCGCCGCCAGGCGCAGGCCTGGGGTCCCCATGCCGGGGAAACCAGCCGCTCGATCACCGGCCTGATGGAGACGCTCCCCACCCATCGGACCGTCGCGGTGCTGGGTTCTGGCCCGCTCTTCGACGTGCCTGTCGAGGCGCTTGCCGCCCGCTTCGCGCGCGTCATCCTGGTCGACCGCGCCCATCTCTCCCCGGCGCGCCGACGCACCCGCCGCCTCTCCAATGTGCGCCACGACTGGCGCGACCTGTCGACCGCCACCACGGCCGACCCGCTGGGGTTCCTCGCGGCCATCCCCGATCTCGACTGGGTGATCTCGGTCAATCTCGCCTCCCAGCTCGGCGTCGATGCCCCCTTCGGACAGGAGCGCCGGGTGATCGAAGCCCACCTGGCCGACCTCACGCGCCTCCCCTGCCCGGTGACGGTGGTGACCGACATCTCCTTCCGGACGGTCGATCGCGCCGGGCGCGAGCACGAGCGGTTCGACCTGATGCACGGGCACCCCATGCCCAGGCCGGCCCGGACCTGGCACTGGGAGGTGGCCCCCCATGGCGAGGAGAACCGGGTAACCCGGCGCGAGCACGTGGTGGCCTTCTATCCCGACTGGCACGAGGCGAGCCGCCGCAAGCCATGAGCGGGACGCCTTGCTAGGACGCCGATATTTGGACACTCTCGGCGCAAACGGGGGACCCACCAATGCTGCTCGACCGCTATCGCCTGCCGATCGCGATTCTCGCCTTCCTCATCTGGGTGCTGATCACCATCGGCTGGGGCTTCTGGGAGCCGCGCGAGGCGACCGAACTCGCCCAGACCGTCAATGACGCGATCGCCTGGAACATCCTGCTGGCAGGCCTTTTCCTGCTGGCGCTGACCCTGGTCTGCCGCTGGCGCGATATCGGGTTCGGTCCGCCGCGCCCGCTGCGCTCGCTGCTCCTGCTCTGGCTGCCCGCCATCTACCTGGTGCTGTTCCTCTTCGGGGTGACGCTCCTGGGCTGGCCGCCCGGCCATATGCTGGCCTTCCTGGCGGTCAACACGCTCTTCGTGGGATTTTCCGAGGAACTGATGTTCCGTGGCGTGCTGTTCCGGGCGCTGCTGACGCGGGTCTCGATCTGGCCGGCGATCTGGATCAGCGTCGCGCTTTTCGGGGCCGTCCACACGCTCAACGTCTTCGTGACCGGAGACCTGATGATGGCGGCGGCGCAGGCCGTGGCGGCGGCGATGAGCGGGATGCTGTTCATGGCCCTGGTCATCCGCATGGGCTCGATCATCCCGGCCATGATCTTTCATGCCATCTGGGACTTCACCACGCTGAGCCTGGCCAGCAACGTGCCGATGAGCGGCGGCGCGGTGAACCTGACGCCGCTGCAGATGACGCTGCCCGTGCTCTTCGTGCTGCCCAATTTCCTCTATGGGCTCTACCTGCTGCGCGGGGTCGGGCGCGACGCCCGCTGGCAACGCCAGCCGGCGGGCAGCGCCGCATAGGCGGGCGCGCCACCGGGCGCCCCGCCCTCCTCATGCGATCTCGGCAGGTGCGGCCCGCTCAGTCGGCGAGCTTGACGTCGTAGGCGCGCGCGATGTCATCGAGCAGCAGATTGGCCGCCAGGTATCCGCCGGCCGTGTTCCAGACCGCATCGTCCACCGGATAGGCCTTGCCGGCCTTGACCACCTCAAGGTTCTGCCAGAGCGGCTCTGAGAGCCATTCGGAAGCCTGCTTGTCGGCGGCGCCGTCACCGGTCTCGTAGACGAAGTAGAAGAGGCGATCCCCTTCCATCTCGGGAATGCGCTCCTTGGTCACGTCGTCGGCGAAGGCAGCCTTGTCCTGGGCGGCAGGACGCTTGAAGCCGATCTCCCCGAGGATGAGGCCGGCAAAGGTGTCGTTGTAATAGATGCGGGTAAGGCCCGACATGAAGCGGACGAGCGAGACCTCTTCGTTCTTCTTGTCGCCCAGCGCCTCGCCAAGCGCCTTTTCGCGGGCCGCGAAGGCCTCGAGCGCCGCCTTGCCCTCGGCGCCCTTGCCGGCGGCCTGGGTGTAGAGCTCCATGTTGATCTTCCAGTCCCCGCGCAGGCGCTCGGCCATCACGGTCGGCGCGATGGCCGAGAGCTGGGAATAGATCTTTTCCTGGCGCGTCTTGTTGCCGATGATGAGATCGGGCTCGAGCGCGGCGACGGCCTCCAGATTGACCGCCGATTCCTCCCCGACCACGGTCACGTCGGCCATCTTGTCGGCGATGTGCTTGTACCAGGGATCGCCCAGCCACGAGCGGACCGCACCGACCGGCGTGATGCCCACCGCCAGCAGCGCCTCGGTGCCCTCATTGGTGAGCACGACGATGCGCTGGGGATGGTCGGGAACGTCGGTGACACCCATGGCGTGGGTGATCTCGACGGCGAAGGCGCCGCCAAGGGTCGCAAGCTGGACGCTCAACGCGGCGGTCGCGGCAAGGAAGGTTCTGCGAAGCATGGGTCTATTTCCACTTTCGAAGGGTGGGAAGGAAGGTCAGTAGGTGACCCCGTAATTGGCGGCGAGCTGATCGAGCATGATCTCGGCGCAATAGATGCCGCCGCCTGAATTCCAGAACAGCTCGGAGACGCGATAGGCATTGCCGGCCTTGACGGCATCCAGGCTCTGCCAGACCGGGTCCTGCGTCCATTCGGCCAGATTGACCCTGGCCTCGTCATTGTCGTCATCGGCCGAGAAATAGAAGATGCGGTCGCCCGCCATCTCGGGAATGCGTTCCTTGGTGACCTGCTCGGCGAAATCCATCCTGTCCTGGGCGGGCGGGCGCTTGAACCCGATCTGGTCGAGGATCACCCCGGCGAAGGTATCGCGGTAATAGATGCGGGTGCGGCCCGGCGAGAAGCGCACGAGCGAGATCTGGTCTTCGACCCTGTCCCCCAGCGCCGCGCGCAGCCTGTCGGTCTTTTCGGCGAAGGCGGCAAGATCCGTCCTGCCCTTTTCGGAGAGCCCGAGCGCATCGGCATAGAACTGGTAGTTCTCCTGCCATTCCCCGCCGATGGTTTCGGTGAAGACGGTCGGCGCGATGGCCGAGAGCTGGTCGTAGATCTTTTCCTGGCGCACCTTTGTGCCCAGGATGAGATCGGGCTGGAGCGCGGCGATGCGCTCCAGATCGACCGCCGACTCGGTGCCGAGCGAGACGGTATCGGCAAGCTGCGCCTCGAGATGCTTGTACCAGGGGTTGCCGTCCCAGGACTGGGCGGCGCCGACCGGCACCACGCCCATGTGCAGCAGCGCCTCGGTGCCCTCATTGGTGAGGATCACCACGCGCTGGGGCGCATCGGGCACCTCGGTGACGCCCATGGCATGGGCGATCTCGCGCGCCACGCCCACCTGCCCGCCCGCGGCCAGGACCATCAACGCCAGGGCGACACGCGCAAAGCCTTTGCCGAACATCCGCACTCCAAACTTGACAACATGGATCAGAAAATGATTGTGGCAAAAAGTCAGATGTTTACCTGACTGTCAATATCAACAAAGAGCTCTCCACTGACCGCCATCGCCTCATCGCCAAGAGCGGCCCCGGCACGCCTTCCCTATCCCTTGCTTTATGCGGGACTGGGCGTGGTGCTGCTCGTGGCGGCCTATGCGAGCCTCACGCTCGGCTACAAGCTCTATTCGCCCGCCGACATCTGGGGCCTGCTGCGCGGCGAGACCGGCCAGGCCCAGATCGTGCTCATGCAGTACCGCGTGCCGCGCGTGGTCATCGCCCCGCTGGTGGGGGCGGCGCTGGGCGTGGCGGGCCTGATGGTCCAGACGCTCTCGCGCAACCGCATCGCCTCGCCCGATACGCTCGGCCTCAATGCCGGAGCCTCGTTCGCCGTGGTGGTGGCGAGCGCCGGGTTCGGCGTCTCCTCGATGCTCGGCCTTTCGGCCGCCGCGGCCACGGGCGCGCTGCTCACGAGCCTCCTCGTCTTCGCCATCGCCGCCGGCTCGGGCGGCCTGTCGCCCATCCGCATCGTCCTCATCGGCGTCACCATCGCCGGACTGTTCTCCGCCCTGGTCGAAGTAGTGCTGACGGTGCGCGAAACCATGCTCGACCAACTGCTGTTCTGGCTGGCCGGCGCAGTGGTCGACCGGCCGCTGACGCTGGTCGAGACGGGCGGGCCGATCGTGCTGATCGGCATCGCCATCGCCTTCCTCCTCGCGCCCTCGCTCGATATCCTGCAGACCGACGACCAGACGGCGCGCGGGCTGGGCGTGCCGGTGGCACTGGTGCGCGCCGGCGCCTTCGCCGCCATCGCGCTGCTCACCGGGGCCTCGGTGGCCATGGCCGGCCCGGTCGGCTTCGTCGGCCTCGTCGTTCCCCATGCTGCGCGCGCCATGGTCGGGCTCAAGCACACCCATCAATTCCTCGCCGCCGGACTCTTCGGCGCCATCTACCTCACCATCGCCGACGTGGTGGCGCGCTTCGTCATCTACCCGCTCGAAGCGCCCGTGGGCGCGGTGACCGCCGTGGTGGGCGGTATCGTGCTGGTGGTGCTGCTGCGGAGGCGCGCCGCATGAGCCAGTCGCTGCTGGCCGCCAACCGGCGCGCCTATTTCTTCGTCGGCCTCTTCCTGGCCCTGGCCGTTCTCATGGCCCTGGCCGGCGTTGCCTTCGGCAGTTCCTGGCTCGGCTTCGACCGTATTGTCCAGGTCATCGCGGGCGGCGGCGAAAAGACCGAGCGCCTGATCGTGCTGCAATTGCGCATGCCGCGCGTGGTCATCGCCATCCTCGCCGGCGGCGCCATGGCCGTGGCCGGCTACCTGCTCCAGAAGGTGACGCGCAACAGCCTCGCCTCGCCGGGCGTTCTGGGCGTCATCGACGGCGCGGCGCTGGGCGTGGTGATTTTCCTCGCGGTCCTCTCGGACGAAAGCAATTCGCTCGTCACCTCCATCGCCTGGCAGCCGGTGGCCGCCATGCTCGGAGCGCTCGCGGCCATCTCGGCGGTCTTCCTGCTGTCGGGGCGCCAGTCGAGCTCGGCCATCCGCCTCCTGCTCTTCGGCATCGCCGTCGCCGCCGTCGCCAAGGCCGGCGTCATGATCCTGATGCTGGTCGGGCCCATCTATCGCACCACCCAGGCAGCGCGCTGGATCGCCGGCGCCGTCAACGAGGTCAACTGGGGCGAAATCCAGATCACTGCCATGGGCCTCGTCCCGGTATTGCTGGTGACCCTCGTCATGGCGCGAAAACTGCCCCCGACCGACCTCGACGAAGTCTCGGCGCGCAGCATCGGGCTCAACCTGCCGGTCTTCCGCATCGTCATCTTCGGCCTCGCCGCGCTCCTGACGGCGCTGGCCGTCTCCTTCGTGGGCGGCGTCGGCTTCATCGGCCTCATGGCCCCGCACATGGCGCGCCTCATCGTGGGACGCCCGGTCATTCCCGGGCTTATCGTCAGTTTCCTCCTCGGGGCCATCATGCTGGTGGGCGCCGACTTCATCGTGCGCGTGCTCTTCGCGCCCACCGAAGTGCCGGCCGGGACGGTGACCGCCGTCATCGGCACGCCCTATTTCCTCTACCTCCTCATGCGCAAGGAGCGGACCAATGGCTGATCGCGTCGCGGTCGAGAACCTGACCGTCGCCTATGGGCCGCACCGGGCCGTCGATGGCGTGTCGCTGGGCGTGCCCCAGGGCAGGATCACCGTGCTGGCGGGCCCCAATGGCTGCGGCAAGTCCACGCTGCTGCGCGCCGTCCGGCGCCTGCACGCCGCCCAAACGGGCCGGGTGCTGCTGGGCGAGACCGACATCGCGCGCCTCAAGGAAAAGGAACTGGCCAGGGAAATCGGCCTCCTGGCGCAAAGCCCCTCGGCCCCCGAGGACATGCGCGTGGAAGAACTGGTGCGCCTGGGCCGCTACCCCCACCAGACCATGATGCAGCCCTGGAGCACCGAGGACGCGGACGCCGTGGAGGCGGCCATGTTCGGCACCGGCGTGGCGCAACTGCGCGACCGGCGCCTGGGTTCGCTCTCGGGCGGCCAGCTCCAGCGCGTCTGGATCGCCATGGTGCTGGCCCAGGAGACCGACGTCATTTGCCTGGACGAGCCGGTCAATCACCTCGACATGGCCCACCAGATCGACTGCCTCGACCTCGTCAGCCGCCTCAACCGCGAACGCGGCCGCACCGTGGTGCTGGTGCTGCACGACCTCAACCTGGCCGCCCGCTATGCCGACCGGCTGGTGTTCCTCAAGAACGGCAAGATCGTGCGCGCCGGCGCGCCCGAGGAGATGATGGAAGAGGAACTGATCGGAGACGTCTTCGGCATCCGCTGCCGGGTGATCGAGGATCCGGTCCACAACCGCCCCATGTGCATTCCCATGCGCAACACCTCCCCGCGCTTCGCGGTGGAAGCCTAGAGGGGCCGCGCCATGGCGGCCCACGTCTTCTGCACCGACCTGACGCTGGCCCGCGGCGAGCCCATCGAAGGCACCGCGCTCGACCTGCGCCGCGTGCTGCTGCTGGCGGTGCCGCGCGGCCATTGGCGCCCCAAGCGCAGCGCCACCGGGCTCTCCCCGCTGCTCGAGGCGGCCCAGGCCTACGCCTATTCCAAAAGCGCCTATGCGCTCTTCATGGACAAGGTCGAGGGCCGCGCGGCGCTGCCCCAGCTCATGGCCTTTCCGGAAAACCAGGTACTCGACGGCGTGGACGAGCAAACCCTGGCCGCCGCCATGCGGCGCTGGGCCGATGGCGGGGAGATCGGCGGGCGAACCGACGAGCGCATCACGATCCTGGTGTGCACCGACAGCCGCACCGACGCCTGCTGCGCCCGCTATGGCTACGCCACCTACAAGGCCCTGGTGGCCCAGGCCGACCCCCAAAAGTTCAACATCGTCCAGTGCAACCACCTGGGCGGATGCCGCTTCGCCACCTCGATCTGCGTGCAGCCGCGCGCCGAACGCTATGGACGCCTGCGCCCCGAGGAAGTGCCGCAATTCCTGGCCGCGCTCGAGCGCGGACAGACCTACCTGCCGCTCTCGATGGGGCGGATCGGGCTTAACGAGGCCGAGCAGGCCGCCGACCTCGCCGCCCGCCGCTTCGCGGTGGCGGCAGGGCACGAGGACGGCCCGGTAGAACTGACGCTGGCGGGAGCGGGCGACGCCGACATGCGCTACCGCGCCACCATCGGCACGCTGGCACTCGAGATCGCCCTCGAACGCCGCACCTTCGAGCGCCACGGCCATTGCGACGCGGTGGGCGACCCGCCCCAGATCGTGTCACGCTGGCTGGCAGGCCCCGTGACGCCCATCGGCTCCTGAGGCAAACCTGGCGCCAGGCACTACCGCCCGAGCAGAACGGAAGACTTGAGCAGTCCGCCCATCCGCGCTTCGTCGCCATCGGCAAAGCCGTCCGGGCACTGCGGGGCGACCAGCCTTGCCGTGCGCCTGATGCGGTCGCCACCGGCGCTGATGTCCTTGGTTTCGTCCATGGTATAGGCGGTGGCGATGTCGCCGGTGAGCACGCCGGTGGTGGTGACTTCGGGCATGCCGGGCACACCGCAGACGGTGGTATAGGCGTAGCCTTCGGGCGTCTCCTCGAAGCGCTTGCTGGTGCAGGTCTCCCCGGAAATCTGGTCGAAGGCGGAATAGACGGCTTCCGACCGCGCCCCGACGCAAAGCTGGGTCTTGGCGAGTTCGTCCCCGTTCTCTGCCAGATCCGTGAATTCCCACCAGCCGGCCTGACGCTGCGGTCCGGCGATATGGATCGTCATCATGTCGCCCGTCTCGGAGGTGGCCGAAAGCACTTGCTGGGCGGCGAGTTCGGTTGCGGGCAGCGCGCCGGCCACGATGAGGGCGGCCAGCAGGATTGTGTTGCGGATCATGACTTGACGATCTCCACGCGGCGGTTGAGGGCGCGTCCACCCTGGGTGTCGTTGGAGGCAACGGGCCTGTCGAAACCGAAGCCCTGCGAAGACAGCCGCCCGGCGGTGACGCCCTGGGAGACGAGGTAAGCCTCGACCGCGGCCGCCCGGCGGGCCGAGAGATCCTTGTTGAACTCATCCGAGCCGATGTTGTCGGTGTGCCCTTCGAGCGCGATCTTCCAGTCCTCGTGGTCCCGCAGCAATTCGGCAACCTGATCGAGCAACGGATAGGAAGCCGGCTCGATGACGTCCGAGTTGAAGTCGAAATTGACCCCGTCGAGACGGGAGCGCCCGGTGGACTCCAGCTCGTTCCCCAACTGCGAACTCGCCGCCTTCCCGCGCCAGCCCGGAATTGCCGGGCAGTCCCCGATATCGTCTGAGACCTTCTCGGCGCTCCAGAAGCTGTCATAGCCGTATTCGGGGTTGGAATCGTCGGCCCGGCTCAGCACGAACAGGGATTGGTTGCCCGGCGCGAACGCGAAGAGGGCCAGCGAATGCAGGGCCACCGCGCCGTCGTCCTCGTGCTCGATCATCTCGCCCTTGAGCATGCGGCCCTCGACGCCCGCGCCGATCAGCCCCGACCGGTAGTCGAAGCACCCGACCACCCGGGTTCCCTCCTGCTTGAGGTGGACCGTGCCCCAGCCGCTCGCCCCGTCATAGGTGCCGCTGACATTGTCGATATTGGCGGTATCGGTCAGGTGCCGGCCATAACCGTGGAACCCGGACATGCCGTAGTTCTCGGCGCCGTAATTGCTGTCGAACGTGAGCCTGATCCACCGTCCGACCGCCTTCTCGGGCAAGGCGAAGCGCTGATCGTCGCGATCCATCTGCAACTCGGTATCGAGGATCGTCTCGAACCCCTCGTTCATAGATGTGTCCGAGATCTCGACGCTCACCGCTTTCACCGACTTTTCCGGGTTGGACATGCCGCCGGTGTCGAAGGCGAGGCTGTCGATTTCGGTCTGCTCGGGCAGTTCGAGCACATAGACGGCGGCCTTGCCGCCCTCGGCGCGGGTGTCGGTGAAGGCCGTCTCGTCGATGAGCGCATAGGGCGAGTAGGCCATGTCGGCATAGTCGGCATCGTCCGGCTTTGCGACGAACCGGGCGCCCGCCGAGAAGGCGAACAGATCCTCGGGCGCGGGCGTTTGCGCCACGGCGGGCGTGGCCATCGGCCCCTGCGCCCAAATCAGCAGCGAAAGGATCGCCGCTGCGGCAAACGGATTTGCATTTCCCATCTTCGGTCTACTCCTCCCGGAGCCCTTATCGCTTTGTGAGAACATCGCCATCGTCACCAGGTCCTGATGGCGGCCCGGCTCATCGAGAAGCCGTGCCCGCGGGCGGAGGTGCAGGTGAGACCGCTCTTTTCCGACTTGCAGGCAAAGGGCCCCTCGCTCCAGCGGCGCCCATAGGCGAACTTCTGGTCGAGCGAACAGCAGCCCTGCTCGTCGGGATTGTCGGTGCGCTGCGGTCGCCCGTCCCGACCGATACGGACGGCGACATAGACCGGCTCGACCCGCTCGCAGATCAGCTCAGGCCCGCCATCGGCCGGCTCGTAGACGGAGGTCCCGCCCTCCGGAACGTAGGTGCAGCCGATATTGCCGGACGGCATGGTGAAGACGACCAACCCGTCGGCATCGGCCTTCATCGTCTGCATCGGCCCGGCAAGGGCGGTTGGCGCCGCCGCGCACGTGAGCAGCGTGGCCAGCGCCGCCGCAAGTAAGACCTTCCCCATCGCCTGCCCGTCACTATCCGGTTGATCGAAGCGGCAGGCTGGCCGGAAGGGGCCGGACCAACAATCCCCATATGGGGATGGGGTGTGTCAGAGGCTTTCGAAGCGCCGCGCAAAGGCCACCAGCGCCGCGCGGCTGGAGTGGCCCGATTTGAGGAGAATGCTCTTGATCCAGGTCCTGACGCTCTCGCGCGTGTAGCCGCTGACCCTGGCGATCTCATCGGTTTCGGCGCCGCAGATGAGCGGCAGCAGCACGCGCTGCTCGGCCGGGGTGAGGCCGTAAAGCCGGGCGAGCCGGGTTGCCAGCTCGCTGTCGCGCGCACCCTGCTCGATGGCGGCGACGCGCACGACGATGTCGCCGCGTCCGAGGACGTCATGGGCGCTGCCGGCGACCGGCGAAAGGCTCACCATGGCGAGCGGCCGCCCGGCGGCCCCGGTGGTGACCATCTCGCTCGCCATGCCGCGCCCGGCAGAACCAAGCGCCTTCGCCAATGCCAGCTCGGTGCCGGCGTCGCTGCCCTTGAGCCTGCCGTGAACGACGCGCAGCCCGAGCCCCGGCAGGACCGGAGCCGCCTCCTCCCCGCGCATCACCCGCCCGTCGGCTTCCAGCAGGAACATCACGGCACCGGCTTCGCCACGAAAGTCGAAAAGGGCCTCGATGGTTCGTTCGCGAACGGTGCGCGCAAGCCAGACCGAGCGCTGCAATGCCGGGAGCAGGGCCTCGAGCCGGCTCTTGTCGGCATCCGACACGAAACCGCGCCTCTGGTCGCGCTGGAGGGAAAGCGCGACGAAATCGGCGGATTCGCCCGCCAGCAGGGCGCAGGCGAAATACCCGACCCCCGCCGGCCGGGCAAAGCCGCGATAGTAGTCGCTTCCCTCGATATCCTCGCCCGAGAGGATGTCCTGATCGCGCATCACTCCCCTGCCCGCGGCCGGCGAGGCGATGGCGCGTTCGGTCCTCAGGTCCCTCTCGTTCCAGCCCTGCTCGTGGAACCGCCCCAGAACCTCGGCCATGTGATGGGACGCCGTGATGCGTTTGGGGGAAAGGTTGTTGGTCGTCAGCAGCGCCCCGCGACAATCGAAACTGTCGGCCGCGACCTGGAGCGCATCGGGCCACATCTCGGGCAGGACCGCGGCCTCAAAGAACGCGGCGACGATGGAGGCGGCATTGATCTGCATAGGGAGAACCTTGAGAACACTTACCAATCCGGACGTTGATTTATACATCTCCGCCCCGGCTCGACCACATCTTTGCGCGCGCCAGCCGGGCCGGAACCATGACGGGCTTTGCCGATCCACGATTATGTGGCCGCCCGGCTTCCCAGCGCAGCGCCCATTTGCTATTCCCCGCAGAGTGGTCCCGTAGCTCAGCAGGATAGAGCACAGGATTCCTAATCCTGGGGTCACGCGTTCGAATCGCGTCGGGATCACCACTTCTTCGCCCCCCCTCATCGGTCCTCGACCTGGCCTCCGCTCCGCAAGGCGTGACGCGGCAGACGAAATCGCGCAGTTTTCTCGCAAGGCGGTGTCGAATCGTACCGGGGCCGCTCGTCGTGTCAGCGAGCGGCTGCCGGAATGGACGGTCGCAGCCAAGCATGGATGGAGCAGGCAAGGATGAAACCGACCATTACCGCCTTCGAAAGATCACCGGACCGCGGCCGCGGGTTGTCGCGCGATACGCGCGTGCGCTGGGCCCTCGAGGAAGTGGGGCAACCCTATGAGGTGCGGCTGGTTTCGTTCGGCGCGCTCAAGGAGCCCGCCCACCGCGCCATCCATCCCTTCGGGCAGATCCCCACCTATGAGGACGGCAAGGGCCTCGCCCTCTTCGAGACCGGCGCCATCGTCTTCCATATCGCCCAGACCCACGAGGGGCTGCTGCCCGAGGACCCGCAGGCGCGCGCCCGCGCCGTCACCTGGATGTTCGCCGCGCTCAGCACCATCGAGCCGCCGATCCTCGAGCTGCAGACGGCCAAGTTCGCCGAAGGCCAGAAACCCTGGGCTGCCGAGCGCATGCCGCTGGTCCTCGACCGCATCCGCGACCGGCTGCGCGAGCTCTCGGCGCACCTGGGCGAGGCAGACTGGCTTGACGGAGCCTTCAGCGCCGGCGACCTGATGATGGTCTCGGTCCTGCTCAGGCTGCGTCCCTCGGGCGTGCTCGAGGAGTTTCCCAACCTGGCGGCCTATGTGGCGCGTGGCGAGGCCCGGCCTGCCTACCAGCGCGCCTTCGCCGCCCAACTCGCCGTCTTCACCGCCGCGGAGGCCGTGTGAACCGGCCCCTGGTCAGCGCCGGTGCCCGACCCTAGACTGAGGCGAAACGGGGCGGGGGTGAGCAATGCTCGGCATCGCCGTAGGCCTGATCTCGATCGTTCTCGCCCTGCCGGTGGTGGCGCTGGCGCTTGGGGCCTTCCTCGACCCCACCGGCAGCGCCTTCGCCATGATCGGGGCCATGCTGTGGACCACTTACGGCCCGCACCTGCTCATCGTGGCGCTGTTCGCGCTTCTCCTCGCCACCATCGCCCGTCGCCGCGGCGCCCGGCGAACCGGCGGGCTGGCGCTCGGAGCGGCGGGCATCGCCGTGCTGCTGGCCGGGTTCATCCTCGTGCGCATCGTCGTGGCGGTGCTGGCCGCGGGCGGCACGATCAACCCGATCGCCGCGCTCGCCCTCGGCCCCATGACCGAGCCGCCGCCCGATCTCCTCGAGACGGTGACAAGCGTCGAGGGCAAGGACCTCAAGGCCGCTATCTACAGGCCGAAGGAAGGCTCGGCGCCTGCCCCGGTGCTCGTCTACGTCCATGGCGGCGGCTTCATGGCCGGGACCAATACCGAGACCGCAGCCGACCTGCGCTGGTTCGCCGACCGGGGCTGGCTCGTCGTCAGCGTCGACTACCGGGTCTTCGGCCCGAACGAGCCGACCTGGGACAAGGCCCCGCCCGATGCGACCTGCGGGCTGGTCTGGGCCGGCGCCAACGCCGCCCGCCTGGGGGGTGACCCCAGCCGCATCGCGCTGCTCGGAGATTCCGCCGGCGGCAACCTGGCGATCAATATCGGGTTTGCCGCCGCCGATGGCCGGGCGGTATCGGGTTGCGGCGGCGAGGTGCCGGTGCCCAGGGCCATCGCCGTGCAATACCCCGCCGTCGATCCGGTCGCCACCTACGAGCGGGGCTTTCCGATACCCGGGTTCGAGCCCTCCATGCTGATGGAGGGCTATGTCGGGGGAACGCCGCAGGACTATCCGGACCGCATCGCGGCCATCGCCTCGGCGAACTTCATCGCCCAGCGCGCCCCGCCCACGCTCATCATCGAGCCGGAAAACGACAGCCTGGTGGTGTCGGACGGGGTCTATGGCTTTGCCGACAAGGCGCTGGCCGCCGGGGTGAACCTCGAACTGGTCCGCATCCCCTTCGCCAACCACATCTACAACCAGATCGCCTTCAATTCGCTCGGCAACCAGGCCGGCCGCACCATCCGGCTGCGCTTCCTCGACCAGCACATGCGCTAGCCCAGCGCCTCCAGCTGCGCGAAGACCGCCTGGCGCTGCGCGGCGTCGAGCGCGACGAATGGCGGGCGCACGCGGCACCAGCCTTCATCGCCCGTGCGATGAGCGACCATGGCCTTGATGGTGGGGATCTGCACGTAGCTGTTCGAGAGCGTGCGCAGGGCGACGATGCGCGCCTGGGCCGCCTCGACGAGCTCGGCGGCTTCGGGCTTGTCGAAATTGTCAAAGACGGTGCGCAACTGCGCCCCGACGAGGTTCGAGGTCGCCGTGATGCACCCCGCCCCACCTTCGCGCAGGAGCGGCAGCATGAAGGGATCAGCCCCCGACAGGATCGAAAGATCGGGGAAGGCGCGCACCAGCGCCTTCATGTGCTCGATATCCCCGCTCGAATCCTTGACCCCAACGAACGTGCCGGGGAATTTCTCGATGAGGGTGGCAATGACCTCGTGCGGGATGGGAATCTGGGCGATCGGAGGGATGTGATAGAGGATGACCTGCAGCCGGTCGTCGGCCACGCCTTCCACGATCCGCGAATAGGCGTCGACGAGGCCCTTGGGAGCTACGCCCTTGTAGTAGAAGGGCGGCAGCATCACCACGGTGCGCACGCCCAGCGAAAGCGCGTGCCGGGTGAGTTCGATGGTTTCGGGAAGCGCGCAGACCCCGGTGCCGGGCAGCAGCTGGCCGGCGGGCACGCCCGAGGCGACGACCGCCTCGAGCATGGCCTTGCGCTCGGCCAGCGAGAAGGAATTGGCCTCCCCGGTCGAGCCGAGCATGGCCACGCCATGACAACCGTCTTCGATGAGGCGCTTCGCATGGGCGGCAAGCTTGCCCAGGTCCGGCGCCAGGTTCTCGTCCACCGGCGTCGCCGCGGCGCAATAGACGCCGGTAATGGTCCGCGCCATCTCAGTTCTCCTCCAAAAGATCGGTTTCAGCCGCGCGAGGCGGCGAGCCTGCGGCCATAGGCAATGGCCTCGAGCATGTTTCCGTGGTCGGCCTTGCCGGTACCGGCAATGTCGAAGGCGGTGCCGTGATCGACCGACGTGCGGTCGATCGGCAGGCCGAGCGAGACGTTGACGGTGGTATCGAACGCCACCAGCTTCATGGGGATGTGCCCCTGGTCGTGGTACTGCGCCACCACCAGGTCGAACGCCCCGTTATAGGCGCGGAAATAGACGGTGTCGGCCGAGATGGGCCCGTGGGCATCGATACCGAGGGCGCGGGCCTGCTCGACGGCCGGGGCGATGAACTCGACATCCTCGGTGCCGAAGAGGCCGTTTTCGCCGCAATGGGGATTGAGGCCCGCCACCGCGATCCGCGGCCGTTCGTAGCCGACGCGCATCAGATGCTCGTGCCCGGCCTGGATGGTGGCCAGCACCCGCTCGGTGGTGGCGCGTCCGATGGCGTCGCGCAGCGACACGTGGGTGGAAACATGGATGGCCTTGAGGCGCGGCGAGGCCAGCAGCATGAAGGAGGCCTTCGACCCGGTGAGCGCCGCCAGCATGCCGGTATGCCCGTCATACTTGTGCCCGGCCTTGTTGAGCGCTTCCTTGTTGATGGGCGCGGTGACGATGCCGGCCGTCTCGCCCGCTTCGGTCAGGCGCACGGCCCGCTCGATATAGCGGAACGCCGCCTCCCCGCAGCTCGGGTCGAGCCGGCCGAACTCGGCCTTGAGCCCGGGGACCTCGACTTCCTCGACGATGACCCCGTGATTGCCCGGCTGGCCGCGCAGGCCCACCGTAAGGGCGCTGCCGACGACCTTCCCCGCCCGTTCGAGCACGGCGCGCGAGCCGACCACGACGATGTCGCGCCGTTCCTCGGCTGGAAGGGCCGACAGGGCCGCCATGATGACCTCCGGTCCCACGCCCGCCGGATCCCCCATGGTGATGGCGACAGGTCTGCTTGCGCCGTTGGCTGCCATGAACGTGCCCTCCTCGAATGGCGGGATGCTTGGGGGAGCCTGACGAAGTTGTCAACAAAAATTACAAGTTCCACGACCTGCAATCATGTCGCAGGAGACAACCAATTTGGATTTAAATATATGATTTCGTTTATTTTTCCGAATTGCTTCGCGCCAGATTATGCGTAACGGCACCGCAAGTTGATTGACATGTGGACAATTTAGCCTATGGTCCCCGGAAACTGCCGCACGCCCTGTGCGGACGAATGCGGCCAGGGGAGGACACCTGCATGAACTCGGAGGCGATTGCCGCCCAGGCTGGCGGCCCCCTGCTCGACGTCCGCGACCTGACGGTCACCGTTCCCGCCCGCGGCGGCGTCGCCACGATCGTGGACGGCATCTCGTTCCGCGTTGAGCGCGGCGAGGCGCTGGGCGTGGTCGGGGAATCGGGCTGCGGCAAGTCCATCACCGCCATGAGCCTGCTCGGCCTGCTGCCGCCGGGCGGCAAGGTCTCCAAGGGTTCGGCCGCATTCGAGGGCAAGGACCTCTTCAAGCTCAGGGATTCGGCGATGCGCAAGGTGCGCGGCGGCCGCATCAGCGTGGTCTTCCAGGATCCGATGACCTCGCTCAACCCGGTGATGCGGGTGGGCGACCAGATCGCCGAGCCGCTCATGGAGCACCTCGGGCTTTCCAAGGCCGATGCCTGGAAGCGCGCCGGCGAACTGCTGCGCCTGGTCGGCATCCCGGGTGGGGAAACCCGCCTCACCAACTATCCGCACGAACTCTCGGGCGGCATGCGCCAGCGCGTGATGATCGCCATCGGCCTTGCCTGCGAGCCCCCGCTCGTCATCGCGGACGAACCCACCACCGCCCTCGACGTCACCATCCAAGCCCAGATCGTGGACCTGGTGAAGGACCTTCGCGCCCGGCTGGGCATGTCCATCATCTGGATCACGCATGACCTCGCCCTGGTCTCCGGGCTCGTCGACCGCGTGATGGTGCTCTATTCGGGCAAGGTGGTCGAGGAAGCGCCGGTCGATGCGCTCTACGCCAACCCGACCCATCCCTACACCCGCGGGCTTCTCGCCTCGCTGCCGCGCCTCGAGGGCGAGGAAAGCCGGCGCCTGCCCTCGATCGCCGGCACCCCGCCCGACCCGCGCAACCGCCCCGCCGGCTGCCCCTTCGCGCCGCGCTGCGCCATGAAGATCGCGCGCTGCGAGCGCGACATGCCCGAACTGGAAGCCGTCCCCGGCGACGCCGCCGGCCACCGCGCCGCCTGCTGGGTGACCGTCGAGGGCCGCACGGAGGCCGCCGCATGACCACGCTCGATATCGAAACCCCGCGCAAGACGGCCGCCCGGCCGGGCGAGGCCGACGTGCTGCTGCACGTGGAGGGCCTGGCCAAGCACTATCACATCAAGCTGGGGGCCTTCGGCCAGACCGCCCAGACCATCCACGCGCTCGACGACTTCTCGGTCGACATCATTCGCGGGGAAACGCTGAGCGTGGTGGGTGAATCGGGGTGCGGCAAGTCCACGGCAGGCTTCGCCATCCTGCACCTGCATACCCCCACGGCCGGCAAGGTGATCTATGACGGCACCGACATCGCCCGGCTGGGCGAGAAGGACCTGCGCCCCTTCCGCCAGAAGCTCCAGGTGGTGTTCCAGGACCCCTATTCGACCCTCAACCCGCGCATGACCGTGGGCGAGGCGCTGGCCGAACCACTGCTCTTCCACAAGGTGGCCGACAAGTCCGACATCAAGGAACACGTGGCGCGCCTGCTTGCCGATGTCGGTCTGCCGCAGCGCTTCGCGGGCAGCTATCCCCACCAGCTTTCCGGCGGTCAGCGTCAGCGCGTCGTCATCGCGCGCGCCCTCGCCTGCCGCCCCGAGTTCCTGGTCTGCGACGAGGCCATCTCGGCGCTCGACGTCTCGGTACAGGCCCAGATCATCAACCTTTTCCAGGACCTGCAGGAACGCTACGGGCTGACCTATCTCTTCATCGCCCACGACCTGGCCGTGGTCCGCCACATCTCGGATCGCGTGGTGGTGATGTATCTGGGCCGCCAGGCCGAACTGGCGCCCAAGGACGAACTCTTCGCCAACCCGCTCCATCCCTATACCCGCGCCCTGCTCTCGGCCGTGCCCGAACCCGACCCGGTGCGCGAGCGCGAGCGGCAGCGCCAGGTGCTCAAGGGCGACGTGCCCAGCCCCGCCAACCCGCCCACCGGCTGCCGCTTCCATACGCGCTGCCCGGCAGCGGTCGAGCGTTGCAGCCGCGAAGTGCCCGACTGGCGCGAGGCGCTGCCGGCCCATTGGGTTGCCTGTCACCGCGCTCCGGGCGGCCCGGAGCCACTGGCGCCTACCCCATGAGCCTGCTGGTCGGCATGGTGGCCGACGACCTGACCGGGGCCCTCGACGCCACGGCGCCCTTTGCCCAGAGGGGGCTACGCACGACGGTCATCGTTTCGCCCGAGGGACTGGCCGGGCCGCTCCCCGCCGATGCCGAGGTGCTCTGCATCAATACCGCCAGCCGCGAGGTGCCCGAGCCCGAGGCGCGCCGCCGGATGGAGGCAGCCATGGCCGCGCTCCTCCCGCTCGCGCCGGCCATCCTCTTCAAGAAGATCGATTCGCGCCTCAAGGGCCATGTGGGCATCGAAACGCAGGCCATGGCGCAGGCGAGCGGCCGCGGCAGGGTGATCGCAGCCCCCGCCATCCCCGATCTTGGCCGGCTGGTCTATGCGGGCAAGCTCGTCGGGGCGGGCGTACTCGAGCCCATCCCGGTGGCGCCACGCCTCCTGCCGCTGGTTGCCGAAGTGCCCGAAATACCCGACCAGCGCGCGCTCGACGCCATCGGTCGCGCCATCGTGGGGGAGGGATCCTCCTGTCTCGCCGTGGGCGCGCGCGGCCTCGCCCAGGCCATCGCGGCGCGCCTGCCAGCGCGCGCGGCACCACCGGCGCCCCGGCCCCTGCCCCGGCCCTGCCTCATCGCCATCGGCTCGCGCGACCCGATCACGCGCGCGCAGGTGGAAAGAACGCTTGCCGCGCTCGGCCCGAAGCATGTCCGCGCGCCCAACGGGGCAGTGCCGCCCCTGACGTTCGGCCCCGGCCTCACCCTGGTGACCACCGAACCCGGCACGACGACAGAAGCGGGCACGGTGGTCGCTGCGCGCTTTGCCGGAGGGCTGGCCGCCGCCATCGCCGCCCAACCGCCCGCGGCCATGCTCATCAGTGGCGGAGAGACCGCCTATGCGGTATTTGCACGCCTGGGGGTATCGGCGGTCGCGGTGGGGGGCGAAGCGGCGCCCGGCACCCCGTTCGCGACGACCTTGATCGGGGATAGACAAGTTATCATCTTAACGAAATCTGGGGGTTTCGGCCCCCCTGATACGATTTCGCTGCTGGTTCGCCAGCCCCAGGACTTAGACTTAAGTTTAGATTCGCAAGCGGCATCATAGAACGCGCAATGGCAATGGTGGACGACAAATCGACGGAAGGTGTTCGACAGAAGGCGCTCTTCGCCGATCGTGTCTACCAGCTCCTGTTTTCCAAGATCGCCAATGGCGACTACTCGCCCGACGAAAAGCTTCCCAGTGAAAAGGAACTGGCCGAACAGTTCGACGTAAGCCGTCCTATTGTACGCGAAGCATTGGAGCGCCTGCGGCGCGAAGATCTGATCTATTCGCGCCAGGGCGCCGGCAGTTTCGTGCGCATCAAGACCGAACAGCGCGTGCTCGGCTTCCCGCCGGTGGAGACCATTGCCGATATCCAGCGGTGCTACGAGTTCCGCCTGACAATCGAACCGGACGCCGCTTTCTTTGCCGCCCGGCGCCGCAACGAGGCCGCCATCACCAAGATCGGCCAGGTTGTCGAGATGTTAGGAGACGCGACCCGCCAGCAGCGTCACCGCGAGGATGCCGACTTCGCCTTCCACCTGGCGATCACCGAGGCCTCCAACAACCATTACTACAGCTCGGCCATGCAGGCGCTGCGCACCCATATCGGGGTGGGCATGAAGTTGCACGGGCTGGCGCTGATGGGGCCGTCCTCCGGACTGCAACGCGTGTTCGACGAGCACTACCAGATCTACCAGGCCATCCGCGACGGCGACAGCGAACTGGCGCGCGAGCGCATGCGCCGGCACCTGGAAGGCTCGCGCAACCGGCTCTTCGAAGACCGGATGCTCGATCTCTCACTTTAGGGAACTGGCCCTGTTGGCGCGGCGCGCCAGCATGCTCGCGCTCGCCACCACCGCGGCCAGCATGGCGAAGGTACCCGCTCCCCCCGTCGCCAGCGCCACCGCGCCAACGGCGAAAGGGACGGAGAAGAGGCCGAGCCGGTTGCCCATCTGCCGCATCGACATGGCCGTGCCCCGCGCCCCGCGCGGCGCGATGAAGAGCAGGCCGGCAAGCGTCGCCGTGCCGGCGCTGCCCAGACCGAACCCCACCAGCGGCAGGAACGGAAACATGGCCGCGCTGGGCAGGGGTACGGCGAGAAGCGCCAGTCCCCCGGCAGCCGCGAGCGCGGCAATGCTGGCCAGCCGCCCGCGCCCCAGCCACCGCGACAAGACCCCGTAGGACGCCCGCGAGGCGACCGAAGAGAGCGAGATGACGGCCAGCATCACCCCGATGGTGGCGGCCGGAATGCCGCGCTCGAGCCCGAGCACGGGGAGATAGGTGATCATGAGGTCCTGCGCGGTGGCGCAGATGCTGCCCGCGAGGAGGATGGCCACCAGCCCCGGCGTGCGCACGATGGCCCCTATCGAGGGCAGGGCCTCGAGGCGCGCGGCCTGCGGCCGCAGGCGCAGCGCCAGGAGCGTGGCGACGATGACGAGCGCAATGCCGGTGAAGCAGGCCACGAGATAGAGCTGATGGCCGATGCGCTCGGGATGATCGCTCCCTACCAGGCCAATGACCAGCGGCGCGCAGGCATCGCCCAGCGAAGTGGCGAGCAGGTAGTTGCCCAGGATCGCATCGCGGTGCGGGCGGGTGGAGACCTGCGGCACCACCATCTGGAGACCCGAATAATGCAGGGTCTGGCCGACGCCGAGCAGGGCGATGCCGCCGAAAAGCACCGGAAGCGAGGCCGCGCCGATCGTGAGCGTCAGGACGGCCAGGGCAATGAGAGCGGCGCCGACGAGCATGGTCGGCTTGACCCCGTGCCGGTCGGTCAGGCGCCCGAACCACACAACGAGGAAGAGCGGCACCACCGCGAAGGCCGCCGCCAGCAGCCCCGCCAGATTGGGATCGAGCCCCAGCGCGATGGCCTGGTAGGTGCTGGCCACGCGCGTGAGCGGCACGGTGAATTGCACGAGGAACGCGGCCAGCAGCAAAAGCGCGAGCGGCGCCCGGATGAGCATGCGGCGGGCCATTTGCGGCGCTCTCGGGGGAGGGAGCGGACGGCGCCCGATGGGCGCCGCCCAGGGAGTTCCTTAGGCCGCCGACACCCAGGAGCGCGGGAAGCGCACGAACTTGATGGCGCGGCGGAAATAGGTGTAGGCGACCCCGATGCGGCCGTCCTCGAGCTCGGCGACGGTGGGGTAGGAGAGCTCGAAATTGCGACGCTCGGCCTTGGAGGTGTCGTTGCTCAGCGCCGCGCCCGAACTCGCATCGATATTGCGGCGCACCGGCCAGCTGGCCCCGCCATCGGTCGAAATGGCGATGGTCATGGGCGAACGCGGCGTGCCCCAGACCGCCCGGCGCAGCGTGTCGTTGGCCGGATCCTTCTCGCCCACCGGCGGCTTGCCATCATCGATCCCGTCATAGAGCCCGGCGCGGCGATCGCTCGAATCCGCGGCGCTGATGGCGTTGTAGACCAGGGCGATGGCGCCATCCGAAAGCCGGCGCGCCTGGATGGAGGAATTGTTGTTGGGCAACTCGGTCGGCACCGGCTCCGTCCAGGTGCGGCCGTTGTCGGTCGAGCGGCTGATGTAGATGGCGTCGGCATAACGCGAGCGATAGAGCGCGATGAGCTCGCCATTTTGGAGGTCCACGATGTTCATGTGGACCGCGCCCACGCTGCCCGGCACGGCGTATTCGGTCCAGGTCTGGCCCTGGTCGGTCGAAATCTTGACCCCGCTCGTGTCGTTGTGTCCGTGCCATTTCTCGCCCGGCACCGGGTTGCAGTGGAAGACGGGCAGCAGCCAGTCACCATTGGCGAGCACCACCACGGGATTGCGGATGAAGAGCCCTTCCTCGGGGAACGGACTTTCGATCGGCCCCCAGCTCTTTCCGCCATCATGGGAGATGCGGCGGCGCACGATGGAGGTGTCCTGGTTGCCGAAATCCTGGGAGGTGTAAAGCAGCAAGAGATCCCCGTTGGGCGCTTCGAACAGCACCGGATTCTGCTCGCTGCGGGTCGGATCGTCCGAGAGCTTGACCTCCGGCGTCCAGGCATCGGCGCCCTTGGGCAGGCGCGAGAAATAGATCGAGACGTCGGGCTTGCCCTCCTCGGTGCCCGCGAACCAGACGCAGGCGAGATCGCCATTGGAGAGCGGCAGCAGGAACGAGGCATGCGTCTGCTGGGCGTGGGAAGGCAGGAAGCCCTCCTGCCGGTCGCGGTCGTCGGCCGCCGCCTTCAGGATGCCGTCGGTGTTGAGCTCGGCTGTCTCGCCCATTGTGCAGGTTCCTCCTCGGTGTCGTTGCGGCGCAAAATGGACCGAAATGCACAACTTGTAAAGTCGTTACGCAAACGACAAATGGCGGCCTAAAGCGCTATTAATGCAATTAATTCAGCCTCTTACATCGAAGTGAGCAAAAACGCGCAGCGTGAGCCTGCGACATTTTTGCCAATGAGTTGACATGTTATCAATTTCTGACAATGATCCCGGCCAGCATCGCAAGACGAGGATGCCTGGGAGGAGACCTATGTCCAAAGACCACGAAATCACTGCATTGAACCGGCGCGCCGTCCTCAAGGGCGGGCTCGGCCTATTCGTCGGCGCCAGCGTGCTCGGCATGCTCAATTCGCCCGCTTTCGCGCAGGAGCAGGTGCTCAAGATCGCCAATGGCGGCTTCGACATGGACTGGTCGCCCCTGCGTGGCGGCGGGCGCGTGCTGCGCTGGCAGTCGTTCTGGTGGGCGACCCCGATGTATTTTGACTCCGAAGGCGCGCTCCAGCCTTACGTCGTCACCAGCTGGGAGCCGAGCGCAGACATGTCCGTCTGGACGTTCAAGCTCGATCCCAACGCCAAGTTCTCGGACGGCTCCAAGATCACCGCGGCGGACCTCAAGGGTTCCTGGGAACTGGCCGCCATGCCCTCGAGCCGCCATGTGCGCATCAACCAGGTGCTGTTCGGCGTGCAGGGCTATGACGAGGTCGTGGGCGGCACCGCCAAGGAAATGCCCGGCATCGTGGCCCAGGACGAGGAAACCCTGGTCGTCGCGCTCAAGGCGCCCGATCCGATCTTCTTCATGCGCATCGCCAACGAACTGGTGCCGGTGGTCAAGCCCTCCGAGGCGCGCGACGAGAACGGGGAGGAAGTGCAGGAATGGTACGCGCCCGACATGGGCGGCGTCTCCTCGGGCCCGTTCAAGCTGGTCGAGATGAACCTCGACGACGGCTTCCTCGCCTTCGAGCCCAACGAGAACTTCTTCGGCCCCGCACCCAAGCTGACCCGCGTCGAAATCCGCTCGGTCGAAGATCCGGTGACGGCGACCACCCTGCTCCAGAAGGGCGAGTTCCAGGCCCATACCGAGCTCGTGACCTCGACCGTCATCGATGACCTCGGCCCCGAATTCTCGTCGGGCCCGTCCATCCCGACCGGCCAGCACTTCTGGTTCAACGTCAACTCCGAGCCCTTCAACGACGTCAACGTGCGCAAGGCCTTCATCATGGCCGTCGACCGCGCCGCCATGATGCAGGCCTCCTTCCCCAAGGGCCCGCACAAGCAGGCCGACCAACTCCTGGTCGCCGTGCCCGGCGTCGACCCCGCGTTCGAGCCCTATCCCTACGATCCGGCCCAGGCCAAGGAATTGCTTGCCGCGTCCAGCTATGGCGGCGCAGAGCGCCTGCCACGCATCGTCATGGTCGGCATCGGCTCGCCCGCCCAGAAGGCGGCGGCCCAGTTCATGGTCGAGCAATGGCGCCAGAACCTGGGCGTCTCGGCGGTCGAACTGCTCGAGCGCCAGGACAACTTCGCCCCGGCCGACGTCCACATCTTCCGCGACGACATCGGCACGCGCGTTCCTGACGCCACCGCGTTCCTGGCCGGTGGCATCCGCACCGGCGGCGGCATCGCGGCCGGCAAGATGAACGGCTATTCCAACCCCGAAGTGGACAGGCTGCTCGACGAAGCCACGGCCCTGCCCGTCGCCGACCCGGAACGCGACGGCAAGGCCCGCCAGGCCCAGAAGCTCTTCCGCGACGATTACGGCTATATCCCCTGGTACTACGAGACCATGTCGCGCTGGGCCCTGCCCAACGTCACCAACATGGACAAGAACCTGGATTGGCAGGTCGTCCATCCCTGGGACGTGACCATCGGTTAACGCCATGCCGGCCGCGGGAGCCTCCCGCCCGCGGCCGGTCCCCTCACTGACGTGAAGGAGGAGGCCGACAATGTTCGTCTACATCATGCGGCGCCTGCTGCTCTGGATTCCCGCCGTGATCCTCGTGCTGCTCGGCGTTTACGCCCTGGCCTTCTACGGCGCCGGCGATCCGATCAAGCTCATCTTCCTGCGACAGCCCGGCGACGTGGCGTTCGACCCCAACCGCATCGAGGCCATCCGGGAATCGGCCGGGCTCAACCGCCCGTTCATCGAGCAGTTCCTGAGCTATGTCTGGAATGTGCTCCACGGCAATTTCGGCAATTCGCTGGTCTCGGGCCGTTCGGTCTGGCGCTCGATCTCGGCCGCCGCCCCGGTCTCCATGCAGATCGGCCTCCTCGCCATCGTCATCACCGCAATCGTCGCCATCCCGCTCGGCGTGCTGGCTGCCCTGCGGCAGAACACGGCCGTCGACTACGCCATCCTCGGCGGCGCCCTCTTCCTCTGGGCCATCCCGGCCTATGTCGCCGGCCCCCTGCTCATGGTCCTGCTGCTCGTGGTCTTTCCGCAGGCCGACATTTCCTACGGCTGGGGCGGCCTCCTCGACGCGCGCATCATCCTGCCGCTCGTCGTCATCTCCTTCCAGCCCATCGCCCTCATCGTGCGCCAGACCCGCGCGGCGGTGATCGAGGTGCTCAGCGAGGATTTCGTGCGCACCGCCCGCGCCAAGGGCCTGCCGGCCCACAAGATCGTCTTCCGCCATATCCTGCGGCCCGTGCTGACCCCGGTCGTCACGCAACTGGGCCTGATCATGATCACGCTCATCAACGGCGCCGTCTTCGTCGAGCTGGTCTTCGGCCTGCCCGGGCTTGGCCGGCTCACCATCCAGTCCCTGCTCAATTCGGACTATCCCATCATCCTGGCCGTCACCCTCATCGCCTCGGTGCTGGTGATGGTCTCCAACCTGCTCGTCGATCTCGCCTATCCGCTGCTCGATCCGCGCGCCGCCGCGAGGAGGTCGTGATGACCGCTGAACCCGCCAGCCAGGCCATCGCCGCCGCCGACGAACAGCAGACGAGCCTGTGGGGCGACGCCTGGGCGCGCCTGCGCGCCAACCGGATCGCCATGGCGGGACTGGTGGTGATCGCCGTCTTCCTCTTCATGGCCATCCTGGGTCCATATCTGACGCCCTACGACTTCCTCAGCCAGAGCCTGGAAGCGCGCAACCAGGGACCCTCATTCGCCCACTGGCTGGGCACGGACGAGCTGGGCCGCGACGTCTTCAGCCGCATCATCTACGGGGCCCGCACCGCCCTCATCGTGGCGCTGGTGGTGACCGCTATCTCGGTGGCCATCGGGGCGCTGCTCGGCGCCGTCTCGGGCTATTTCGGCGGCTGGATCGACGGCTCGATCATGTGGGTGACGGACCTTTTCATGTCGGTTCCCAACCTGCTGCTGGTGATCGTGGTCAACACCTCGCTCAAGCCGCCCCTGGCCCGCTGGCTCGACGCGCTCTACGCCAGCACGCAGAACCCCTTCTTCCGCTCGACCTCGATCATCGACTTCACCCTGGTCTTTGGCTCGATCGCGCTGGTCACCTGGCCGCCCTATGCGCGCCTCGTGCGCGCCCAGGTCATGTCGATCCGCCAGCGCCCTTACGTGCTTGCCGGCCGCGCCCTCGGCCTGCCGACGGGCCGCATCCTGACCCGCTACATCATCCCCAATTCCATCGGCCCGCTGATCGTGGCCGTGAGCGCGGGGCTGGGCACCGCCATGACCATGGAGAGCGCCTTCTCGTTCCTGGGCATCGGCGTGCAGCCGCCCACCCCGAGCTGGGGCCTGATGATCTCGGACGGGCTGCGCACCTGGCAGCAATACCCCCATCTTCTCGCCGCGCCCGCCGCAACGCTCGCCCTCATCACGGTAGCCTTCAGCTTCGTGGGCGACGGCCTCAACGACGCGCTCAATCCCAAGGGAGCCAAATAATGTCCGCCGGCCTCATTTCCGCGACCAGCGATGGCGCCCCCGCTCCCCTGCCCGTCGAAGGCTGGTCGCGGCCGCTGACCGTGCTGCGTCCGCACCGCATCGAATTCGGCCCCGGCAAGGCGGCCTTTGCCGGCGAATGGGCGGCGGGCCACGGCGTCACGCGCACGCTGGTCATCTGCGACGCCTTCAACGCGGCGCGGGTGGGCCTGCTCGGCATCGAGGGCGAGGTCGTCGTCTTCAGCGAGGTCAAGCCCGAGCCCGACCTGCCCAATCTCGAAAAGCTCCTCGCAGTCGCCCGCGCCGCCGACGCCCAGATGATCGTCGGGTTCGGTGGCGGCAGCGCCATGGACATCGCCAAGCTCGCCGCCGTCATGGTCGACGACACCCGCTCCTTCCATGAGCTGGTCGGGGCCCACAAAGCCGGTCCGCGCCGTACGCGCCTGATCCAGATACCGACCACGGCCGGCACCGGCAGCGAGGCGGGAACGCGCGCGCTCGTCACCGACCCCGCCTCGGTCAGCAAGCTCGCCGTCGAATCCAACCACATGCTGGCCGACCTCGCCATCATCGACCCGGCCCTTACCATGACGGTGCCGCCCGCCGTCACCGCCGCCACCGGCATCGACGCCCTGGCCCATTGCGTGGAATCCTTCACCTCCAAGCGCGCCCACCCGATCATCGACATGTACGCGCGCGAAGGCATCGCGCTCGTGGGCAAGTACCTGGGACGCGCCGTTGCCGATGGCGGGGACGTCGAGGCCCGTTCGGGCCTGGCCCTGGCCTCGCTCTATGGCGGGTTCTGCCTGGGGCCGGTCAACACCACCGCCGGGCACGCGGTGTCCTACCCGCTCGGCACCCGCCAGAAGATCGCCCACGGGCTGGCCAATGCCGTGATCTTCCCCCACACGCTGGCCTTCAACGCCCCGCAGGCCCGGCAGAAGACCGCCGAGGTCGCCGAGCTCCTCGGGCTCGATCCGACGCGGCTCCTCGAGAGCGCCCGCGACTTCTGCGCCGGCCTGGGCGTCGAGATGCGCCTCTCCAAGCTGGGCGTGCCGGAGGGCGACCTCGCCATCATGGCCGAGGAAGCCGCCCAGATCCGGCGCCTCCTCGACTTCAACCCGCGCCCGGTGGATAAGGACGACATCCTCGCCATGTACCGCGCCGCCTATTGAGCGGCCCGGGACCGAACGGCAAAGCGCATGAAGGTCACCCCGTTCTCGAACGGCCGAACCTCCAGGCGCTCGAGGCGCGCGAGGGCTGACATTTCGGGGAACATCGGCGTGCCGCCCCCGACGAGGACGGGGATGAAGTAGATCGAGATCTCATCGATCAGCCCCTGCCGCAGGAGGCTCGCGGCCAGCGTCGGACCCGCCACCCCGATGTCGCCTGGCGCCCCCTTGAGCGCGGCGATGTCCTCGGCGGAGAGGGCATGCACGAGGCGCGTGCGGCTGGTGCCGACCTGGCGCAGCGAGCGCGACACCACGATCTTGTCGGTGCCGCGCCAGACGAGGGAGAAATCGCGTTCGGCCTGGCTCAGGCTGGCATCCTCCCAGAGCGTATCCCACACCGCCATGGTCTCGAACATGCGCCGCCCATAGATGGCGATGGCCTCGCCGGCCTGCTCGCGCTCGGCGAACCGGTGCACTTCCTCGCTGATCTGCCCCCATTCGAACCTGCCATTGACGTCGCTGATATAGCCGTCGAGCGAGGCCATCATGCCGAATTTCAGCTTGCCCATGCCTGCCGCCTCCCCTGCTGCGGGTGCCATGGCTCATATATTTGCCCAAGTTTTCCACCAAGTGCACGGGGCCCGCGCCCGGCTACACTCTTGGTTTACCTCGATCTGGCTAGCTCGGGCGTTCGATGCGCCTTCATGACGAACCGCCCCAACAGCCGAGGATGACCCCGACTATGACCCTTTCAACCCGCGTACGGCCGCTTGGCCCCGTGCTCGCAGCGACCCTGGTGGCCGCCCTACTGGGCGCGTGTTCGTTCGGTGGCGGCGGTGGCGGCGGCAGCATTGCGCCAGGCCTGGTGGCCCGCATGGATACGCCCGGCGCCACGCTCGACAAGACCGCCTCCCTGGGCATCGTCAACCAGTACCGCGCCACCGCCGGCGCCGGTCCGCTCCGGCTCGACCCGGGCCTGGATGCCACCGCCCAGGCGCTCGCCAACGAATATGCCCGCACCGGCACCGCTCCCAAGACCCCGAGCGGGGCCCGCACCATTCGCGTCAGCGCCGGCTACGCCAATTTCGCCGAAACCTTCTCGGGCTGGCGCAACAGCCCCGACGATGCCCGCGTACTTGCCGACCCCACGCTCGGCCGCGCCGGCCTGGGCGTCGCCTACGACCCCAATTCGGGTTACGGCGTCTACTGGGTGCTCGTCCTTGCCGACTGAGGCCATCGAGACGCTCGACGCCAGGGGGCTCAGATGCCCCCTGCCCGTCCTCAAGGCCGAAAAGCGCCTGGCAGAAATGGCGCCGGGCGCCGTTCTCGCGGTACTGGCGACCGACCCCGTGGCCAAGGTCGACATCCCCCTCTATTGCCTCCAGCAGGGCCACCAATGCGTCCAGTCCATGGAAGGGGACGCATTGCGCTTTCTCATCACCAAGAGCGCGTGATTTTTCGCTGCGGCGGCGGAAACCGGCGCGGCGACTTTTCCGTTTAGGAGCCGGGGGCGTTGCGACGGTCCCGCTCTCGTCGGCCCCGCAAGCGCCCTTCCTTCGAGAAAGGAGCACTTGGATGCAACAGAGAAGCAACCTTCACCGCGAAATCGACCGGCTCTTCAACGATTTTTCGCGCGGTTTCGGCGCGCCCGCCCCGCTCGCCGGGCCGGGCGAACAGTTCGGCCTCATGCCCGACATGGACGTGCACGAAGCGGACGGCCGGATCATGCTGACCATGGAACTGCCGGGCGTGGCCGAAAAGGACGTCGACATCACCTTCAACGACAACCTGCTCACCATTTCGGGCGAGAAGCGCTCCGAGACCGAAAACCGGAACGGGAACGCCTATCGCAGCGAGCGCTCGTTCGGCTCTTTCTCACGCTCCATGAGCCTGCCCTTCCGAATCGAGCCGGACAAGGTCGAAGCGCGTTTCGAGAACGGACTGCTCAAGGTCACGGTGCCGCGTCCGGCCGATGCCGGTCCCCAGACCAAGCGCATCGAGATCAGGCACTGACCCGCTAGGGCCGCGGCCGCGGACGGGGCACGATGGCCCCCAGGTTTGCCGCGGGCTGGGCGGCGATATCGGCAACCGGGGAGAGTCCCTGGACACCCGCATAGCCCGGACGCGGGCGCGGCAGCGGCACATCGCGGAGCTGGCCGAGATCGGTGGCCGAATAGATCCGCCCCTCGATCTCGTCGGTGAGGTAGCTCGGCTTGCCCTTGAGCCCGAGCGGATAGGCCGCCTCGCGTTCGGCGACATAGGCCTTGGCCTGCTTGCCGCAGAGCAGCGAGCGCATGTCGGCCGGCGCGCCGGCGACATTGGCCACCTGCAGGATCGACTTGCCGGTGCCCGGCAGCGCGCCGGAAAAACCGCGCAGGAAAAGTTCGGCCGTCATCTCGCCGCGCTCGCGCGCCGACGATCCGCCCAGGACCACGGCCATGAGCGAGCGCCCGTTGCGCTCGGCAGTGGCCACGATGTTGAGCCCGGAAGCGCAGACGAACCCGGTCTTCATGCCGGTGGTGCCGGCGAAATGGGTGAGCAGGTCGTTGTTGGTTTCAAGGTTCGCCTTGCCGAGCTTGACCGCTTCGGTGGCGAAGATGGGCAGGTATTGCGGGTAGAGCTGGCGAATATAGAGCGCGAGCACGGCCAGATCGCGCGCCGAGGTCACCTGCGCCTCCTGGTGGAGGCCGTTGGCATTGACATAGTGGGTATTGGTCAGCCCCAGTTTGATGGCGGTGGCGTTCATTTCGTCCACGAACGTCTTCTCGCTGCCCCCCACCGTCTCGGCGATGGCGACGGCCACGTCATTGGCGGACTTGACCAGCATCACGTAGAGCGCGTCCTGCATGGAGAGCGCCGAGCCGACCTTGAGGCCGGACTTGCTCGGCGCCTGGTTCCAGGCGTGCTGGGAAATGGTCACCGGCGTATCGAGCGCGACGCGTCCCTCGGCAATTGCCTGGAAGGCGACGAAGGCGGTCATCAGCTTGGTGAGCGATGCAGGGTGCCAGGGAGCGCCGGCATCCTCCTCATAGAGCACCGCCCCGGTATCGGTATCGAGGAGGAGCATCGGATTGGCCCAGGCCGGCGACGCCAGGGCCAGGACAGCGAGAGCAAAAGCCAGAACAAGGCGGCGAAGGAGGAGCACGCGATTCCCGAGCGGTAATGGAAAACCCGGGCGCACTCTTATCAGCCGGGCCGCCCCCGCTCAACCTTGGGCGCCCCGATCTGGCGCGGTTGTGAACGCCTCTCAGGTGAGATCGGGCAGGGACGAATTGCGCTTCCAGCGGTGGAAAAGCGTGCGGCGCGGCTCGGGCAGGCGCGCCTCGAGCACCTCGATCCCGGTCATCCGATCAATGCGGAAGTTGCGGTAATCATTGCGCAAAGTGCACCAGGCGAGGAGGATCTGGCGCCCTTCGTAATAGCCCAGCGCCAGCGGATAGATGACCCGCTGCGTGCGCTCACCTTCCGGGGCCGCATAGGCGATCTCCACCTGGCACTCCTCGCGGATGGCGCGGCGCAGGTCGGCGAGTCGCGTATCGCCTGGCGCCTTCTGGTGCGGCATGGCGAAAAGCCCGATCGATTCCATCTCACCGCGCCGCTCCCCCGGCAGCACCGCGGCGATCTTGGACGTGGCGTCGCGAGCCGCCACCGACATCTCTGCATCCGGGCCGTAGACGATCAGGCGCAGCCCGAGCACCAGCGCCTCGATCTCGGCCTCGTTGAACATCAGGGGCGGCAGCCAGTAATCGGCCTTGAGCTGGAAGCCCAGCCCCGCCTCGCCATCGATGGCCGCGCCCATGCCCTTGAGCGTCTCGATATCGCGATAGAGCGAGCGCAGGGACACGCCCATCTCGTCGGCCAGCACCTGACCGCTCACCGGCCGGCGGCGACGGCGCAGGGACTGCATCAGGGCAAGAAGGCGTTCACTGCGCTTGGCCATGCAAGTTCCGCTGCTGACAAAATCTGGTCGCGCCCCGCCCTAGCCTCTCCCCGACACAACAAAGGAGCGAACACATGACCATCATCGCCACTCTCCTCACCGAAGGTTTCGCCGATTGGGAGACGGCCATGCTCAACGCGGCGGCCAGAGGCTTTTACGGGGTGGAAACACGCTTTGCCAGCCCGGGCGGGCACGCCGTCACCTCCATGGGCGGGCTCAAGGTGCAACCCGAGATGACCTTCGAAACGCTGGACCTGGAAGCGATCGACGCGCTGGTGATCTCGGGCGGCTTGATCTGGAAGACCCCCGACGCCCCCGATATCGGCCAGGCGGTCCGCCAGGCCCACGCCCGGGGCAAGGTGGTCGCCGCCATCTGCGACGGCACGCTGGCACTGGCACGGACGGGACTGCTCGACACGGTGGCCCATACCAGCAACGGCGCGGGCTATCTCGATGAAAGCGGCTATGGCGGCGCCGCGCTCTATCGCGACGTGCCCGGCGCCGTGCGCGACCAGCGGGTCGTGACGGCCCCCGCCACCGCGCCGGCCACCTTCATGGCGGCGGTGCTCGCCGAGCTGGGCCGGGCCGACGACCAGCTTGCCTATTATGTCGGCCTCTATGGCGCCGAACACGGGGCCGGCGTCAAACCGGCAGCATGAGCGTCGTCGCGCGGCCGACCGACGCGGAGAACGCGATGTCGGCCGCCGACCGGCCAAGGTGAAGGGTAAAGGTGCCCGCCTCGACCAGCCAGTGGCGGGCCTCCGGGCGATAGAAGGCGAAATCGCGATCCTTGAGGTCGAACACGATGCGCCGGGTCTCGCCGGGCTCGAGCGCCACCTTGGCGAAGGCCTTGAGCTCCTTGGCGGGACGCTCGAGCGAGGCCTCGTCGTCTCCCACATAGAGCTGGACGACGTCACTGCCGGCGCGCTCGCCGGTATTGGTGAGCCAGACGCTCACCCGCACGCTGGCATCGGCCTCGAAGCCGGAGGCATCCACCTCCGGTTCGGAGAGCGCGAAACGCGAATAGGAAAGGCCGAAGCCGAACGGAAAGAGCGGTGCGATGCCGGTCTTCTCATAGTGCCGGTAGCCGACGAACAACCCTTCTTCGTAGCGCACCTTGCCATTGAGGCCCGGATAGACCTCGGGGTCCTGGCTGCGGGTCGGGTTGTCGCCCCATTGCACCGGAAAGCTCTGCGGCAGCCGCCCGCCCGGTTCCGCCGTGCCCAGCAAAACGTCGGCAATGGCGTTGCCGGCCTCCTGGCCGGGATACCAGGCCTCGATGACGCCGGCGACCTTGTCGAGCCATGGCATCTCGACCGGCCCGCCGGTCTGGAGCACCACCACGGTCCGCGGATTGGCCGCGGCGACGGCGGCGACGAGTTCGTTCTGGCGGCCGGGCAAATCGATCGAGGCGAGGTCGCTGCCCTCGGTATCCCATTCCCCGTTGCGGCCCACAAAGACGAGAGCGGTCTCAGCATCGAGCGCGGCGGCGACCGCCTCGGAAATCGCCTCGTCCCCGAGCGGCAGGCCAATGCCGGCGCGCAGGCCCGCGACGGCCAGGGTACGCGCCGGACGCGTGGCGAACTCGATAACCACCTTGTGGCTGCGCCCCGCCTCGAGCATCGCCTCCCCGATCACCTCGTCATTGCCCTCCTCAAAGAAGGTGCGGCCGGGCGTCCAGCCGGCCCAGGAATCGGCCACGAGCCTGCCGTCGATATAGAGGCGAGCGAGGCCGGCACTGAAGAGGCCCACACGATGGAGTCCGGTTTCCTCGGGCCGATAGGTGCCGGTGAGGCGGGCCGAGAAATTGAGCGGATCGACCTTGCCGTCGGCAATCCGTCCGATCCAGAAGGCCTCGGCATTGGTCTGGGTGCCGTGATGCACCGGTTCGCCCGCCAGCTCGGTATTGGCAAAGAAGGCCACCGAGAACGTGCCTTCGATCAGCGGCTCGAACCGGTGGTTTGTGGCGCCCGGAGCATAGACCAGGCGTTCGCGCCCCAGCGCATCGACCAGCCCCTGCCAGGGCGAGACGCGATAATGGGCGTTGAGCTGGGCGCTGCCGCCACCCATGATCTGGGCGGTCCGCGCATTGGGGCCGATGACGGCGATACGGCCGGGCATGGGCTCGAGCGGCAGCACGCCGCCCTCGTTCCGCAGCAGCACCATGCCTTCGGCGGCGGCGCGGCGGATGAGGGCGCGGTGCTCGGCCCGGTCGTCCGCGTGTTCCTCGAACGGACGCCGGTCATCGATGGCGCCGGTGCGCTCGAGCAGGTGGAGCACGTTGCGCGCCCGCTCGCGCACCGTCTGGGCGCTGACCGCCCCGTCGCGCACCGCCGCCACGAGCTTGTCGCCGCGATCGCGCGTCGGCCCGGGCATTTCGATATCGAGCCCGGCATTGACGGTCGGGGCGGTCGAATGGGAGCCGAACCAATCCGACATCACCACCCCGTCATAGCCCCATTCGTTGCGCAGCACCGTGGTGAGCAGCCAGGGATTTTCCGAGGCATAGACGCCATTGAGCTTGTTATAGGCGCTCATCACGCCCCAGGTTCGGGCGACCTTGACCGCCGCCTCGAAGGGCACGAGGTAGAGTTCGCGCAGGGTGCGCTCATCGATCTGGGAACTGATCGTGGTGCGCTCGATCTCCGATTCATTGCCGGCGTAGTGCTTGATGGTGGCGCCGATCCCCTGCCCCTGCAGGCCCTCGATATAGGCCACCGCCAGCCGGGCCGTGAGGATCGGATCCTCCGAATAGCACTCGAAATTGCGCCCGTTGGTCACCGAGCGGTGGATGTTGACGGTCGGGGCCAACAGCACGTGGGCGGACTTGGACTTGACCTCCTCGGCCAGCGCCGCCCCGACTTCCTCGAGCAGGTCGACGTTCCAGGTGGCGCCCAGCGCGATGCCGACCGGGAAGCTCGCCGACTTGACCCCGCCGATGAGCGAGCCGCCCCCGCGCGCGCCGTTGGGACCGTCGGTCACCCGCAGCTTACCGATGCCGAGGCGATCGATGGCAGGCAGCGACCAGAAATCCTCGCCCGAGAGCAGGCTCACCTGCTCTTCGAGCGTCATCCGGTCCAACAGGTCATCGATGCGCGCCATGGAGTGCCTCCCTCTGTGGCGCGATGCTAGCCGCCCGCCCGCCGCCCCGGCAAGCGGGACCAGGCCCGATTTCAGCCTGGATACCTGACGCAAATTTGAACGCTAGGCACAACAAGTAACCAAGGCTATGCTGAAGGCTTCTTTCTACGTGCAAGAAGGCACAGCCCATGTCACCGACCGCCACCGTTCTCAAGGACACGACCCAGCACTCCAACTGCCTGGCCATGTCCGATGTCCTCAACCGGATCGGGGACAAGTGGAGCGTGATGGTGGTGGGCATGCTCTCGCGCAACGGCACGCTGCGGTTCAACGAGCTCAAGCGCAACATCAACGGCGTCTCCCAGCGCATGCTGACGCTGACGCTGCGGAACCTCGAACGTGACGGGCTGGTGACGCGCACCGTCTATCCGGAAATCCCGCCCCGCGTCGAATACGGGCTGACCGAACTCGGCCAGACCCTGACCAAGCCGATCAACGCGCTCTGGGACTGGTCGGCCGAGCATCACGACGAGATCGTGGAGGCCCGCAAGGCCTACGACGTCGATCACAGCCCCGCCCCGAGCGAGCCGGCGCGCATCGCCTACGCCCGGTAGGAATGCAGACGCGGCGCTCCCTCGCCGGCGACCTGGCGGCGCTTGGGCTCGCGCCCGGCGACATGGTGATGGCCCACGCCGCCCTGCGCCGGGTCGGGCCCGTGCTCGGCGGCCCCGATGCGGTGATCGGCGCGATCCGTGACGCCATCGGCCCCGAGGGCACGCTTCTGGTCTATACCGACTGGGACGGCGATTTCGACCAACTGCGCGACGAGGACGGCAACGTGCCCGAGGGCGTGCGTCCCGACATCGCCCCCTTCGATCCCCTGGCCTCGCGCGCCATCCGCGACAACGGCACGCTTGCCGAGTTCGTGCGGACGACGCCGGGCGCCCGCCGCAGCGCCAATCCGGGCGCATCCTGCGCCGCGATCGGCGCCAGGGCCGACTGGCTGACCGCCGATCATGCGCTGCAATACGGCTATGGCGAAAACTCGCCCTTCGCCCGGCTGGTCGAGGCCGACGGGCTCGTGCTCATGCTGGGCGCCCCGCTCGACACCATGACCCTGCTCCACCATGCCGAGCACCTGGCCGACATCCCCGGCAAGCGCGTGCTGCGCAAGCTCGATCCCCTGCTCGAGGACGGCGCAGTCATCTGGCGCTGGATCGAGGAATTCGACACGGGCGACCCGATCGTCGAGGGGCTGGCAGAGGATTATTTCGCCGACATCGTCGAGCAATTCCTCGCCACGGGCCGTGGCCGGCGCGGCCGGGTGGGTGCCGCGCCCTGCGTGCTGGTCCGAGCGCGCCAGATCGTCCGCTTCGCGGTCGACTGGCTCGAAACCCGTGTCAGGCGCTAGACCAGCGCCACCACCTTCTTCTTGCGCCAGAAGAACCAGTAGTAGCTCGCCTGGAACACCAGCATGGTCGAGAAGGAGAGCGCGTAGCCCATCCAGATGCCGTTGAGGCCGAAATGCTGGGAGAGGAGGATGGCGCCCGGCAGTTCTACGCACAGGATCGTCGCCAGCGAGATGAGCATGGGCACCAGCACCGTGCCGCTGGCGCGCATGATCCCGGTCAGCACCACCGAGGCGCCGAACAGCACCACGCTCCAGAGCACGATATGGAGCAGCGTCTGCGTCATCTCGACCACGCGGTCCTCGGTGAGGAAAAGCCGCACGATATGCTCGGAGAAGAGATAGGCCAGAAGTATCAGCGCCCCGGTGATGATCACGTTCATCATCAGGCCGGTGCGGGTGATGGCCCGCAACTGGCTGGCCTGCCCGCCGCCGATGGCCTGCGCCCCGAAGATCGAGGTGGCGATGCCGATCGACATGGCCGGGAACTGCACATAGCTGAGCACCTGGTTGACCGCGCCATAGGCCGCCGTTGCCTCCGAGCCGAAGCGGTTGACGAGGCCGACGACGACGATCGCAGCCACCGAGGACACCACCATCTGAACGCCCGCCGGCACGCCGAGCTTGAGGATCAGCAGGAGCAGCTGCGGATTGATCCGCAGATGGCTGAGCAGCACGCGATCGGGCGCCAGCGCATGCTTGCGGATGCGCAGGTAGAAGAAGAGGAAGACGAGGACCGCGACGAACCCGGCGATGGAAGCCACTGCCGCCGCGTCCACCCCGATCCGGGGCAGGCCGAACCAGCCCAGGATCAGCGCCGGCGTCGTGACCAGGCCCACCGCGATCGAGATGGTGAGGGCGACGAACGGGGTGATGGTGTCGCCCACGCCGCGCAGGATCGAGGTCACCACGAGAAAGAGGAAGAAGGCCGGCATGCCGATGAGGAAAATGCGGCCATAGCCGATCGCGACCTCCACGATATCGGGCGGAGCCCCGAGCACCGCCATGATCTGGGGCGTGAAGAGCCCGCCGAGCACGGCGACGACGACGCCAGCCAGCGTGGAGACGGTGAGCGTGGTGCCCGCGACCTGCTTGACCTTGTCGATATTGCGCGCGCCCCACGCCTGGCCGATGAGCACGGTCGAGCCCGAGGACAGGCCGATGATGAAGCTCATCAGGAAGAAGACGATGGGGAAGAACGTCGAGGCCGCCGCCAGCGCTTCCACGCCGATGAGCTGGCCGACATAGATGTTGTTGATGGTCCCCGAAAGCGACTGCAGGATGTTCGATGCCATCAACGGCACCAGGAACACCAGGAAGCGCTGCCAGAGGGGGCGGACCGTCGGTGTCATCGCGCGCATACTCCCAATCGCGGACAGGCGTCGCAACACTCTCCCTCCGCGCCGGACCGGCGAACATAGCCGGCCAGCAAGGGTTGCCCGACATCCGAACATGAGGACGCTGGGGCGAGGCGGAGCACAAGATATTGAAGCGGCGCGGGTTTGGTCTCTAGACGCCCGCCGCGAGCGCGTCAATCGATGCTCGCCATTGGCCCTGACCGGCCCGCGAAACTGTGCCCGCACGGCAACGCCCGGGGAACGGCTGACGGCCACCGGCCGTTTTGCTGGCAGCGCATGCGAGGAGGATATCATGGCCGTCATCACCGGACTTTTCGACACCCAGGAGGAAGCCGCCGTCGCCGTGCGCGCCCTCAAGGACGCGGGGATCGAGGACAGCGACATTTCGCTCATCGCCAATCGCGTGGACAGCGACCTCGCCCGCGAGATCGAGGTGGCCGACGATGCCGGGGCCGGCGCCGGCCTTGGCGCCATGGTCGGTGGCGCCGGCGGACTACTGGCGGGCCTCGGCCTGCTGACGATACCCGGCATCGGCCCGGTCGTGGCCGGCGGATGGCTGCTGGCGACGGCCGTAGGCACGGTGGCCGGGGCCGTGATCGGTGGGGCGGCGGGCGGCCTCATCGGCGCGCTGACCGAAGCAGGCGTGAGCGAGGAAGACGCTCACTTCTATGCCGAGGGTGTGAGACGGGGCGGCACGCTGGTGACGGTGCGCGTCGCTGGCGCGGCAGCCGAACGGGCCGAGGAAATCCTGGGCGACACGGAACGCGTCGACGTCCAGACCCGGCGCGCCGAATACGAGCGCGAAGGCTGGGAACGCTTCGAGGAGGATGCCGAGCCGTTCTCGCCCGAAGAGATCCGGGACCATCGCAGCCTCTACAACCGCAACCCGATCTAGGCGCAACCCACCCGCACCTTGTTCGTTACTGCACCCGAGGGGCGACAAGAAAAACGGAGAAAATCCCCATGAAGAAACTCTCAGCCTTTGCGCTCGCCGGTGCCCTGACCCTGTCCCTGCCCGGCCTGGCGCTGGCCCAGGACGCGGGCGCCCAGGTCAAGGCAGGCGCCGAGAACGCGGCCGATGCCGTCAAGGACGCGGCGGGCAACGCCATGCAGGCTGCCGGAGAAGCGATGAAGTCCGCCGCCGACGCGGTGGTCGCCACCACCGACGACCTGGCTGCCAAGATTACCGCTGGCTCGAGCGCCGACGTCAAGGCGGTGACCGAGACCACCAACGTCAAGATCGTGCCCCTGTCCTCGCTGACGGCCGGCGGCGCGGCCGATGCGGTCAACAACGCGGTGACGGCCCACACCGACTGGATGACGACGCTGCGCACCGACGTGGCGGCCAATGCCGCGCTCAACGCCAAGCTCGAAGCGGCCGGCTACAAGGCCGACCAGGTGGTCTATGCCGATGCCGGCGAGGACGGCAGCGTCACCATCTACGTAGACGACAAGACCTCCTGAGGCCACACGATCGCGGGCAGCCTGGCTGCCCGCGGCTTTTCCTTCCAACCCGCAGTTGCAAGCCCCCCAAACCTTCGCTAGAAGCGCAGGCGTGCCCCTCTGGCGGAATGGTAGACGCAGAGGACTCAAAATCCTCCGCCGCGAGGCGTGCCGGTTCGAGTCCGGCGGGGGGCACCATCAGTCGCAGCACTGACCCATCAATTCCCCACATAGCCGTTTTCAGCCCCGACCCCGGGCGCCGCCACTGTTGCGCTGACGCGACATTTGCTCTCGCTCGCACCGGCAACTGGGCAAAACTTGCCTAGTGCTAGGCAGATATTGCCGAGCTAACCATCTGAAAACGTTAAATTTTTCCCGGCGCCGGCTGGGAAGATTGCCAGGAGGGCAGGACCTTTGCGGGTCGAACAGTTCGAAGACGCTCTGGACGAATACGGCGCCGACCTGGCCGCCTGGCCGCCCGACCTCGCCGATGCGGCCAACCGGCTGCTGGCCAGCGACGCCGAGGCCCGCGACATCCTCGAGGCCGAGCGCACCATAAGCGCCGCCTTCGCCGCCCCCATCCGCGCCTGCCGGGCTGTCGAACCGCATCCTGGAGGAGGCCCTGGCCGAGCCGCCGGCCCGAAACCGGGCAGCGCCGCGACTTTCCTGGTGGCAAACCCTTGGCGCGCGGGCCCATGCCGTTGCCGGAGGCATGGCCTTCCGCTACGCAACGGCGAGTTCTCGGTCGATGAGAACGGCCTGCTGCAGTCGGGCGGCTATTACCTCCAGGGCTGGCCGACCGATGCCGATGGCAACGTGGTCGGCGGCACCACCTCGACCAACCTGCAGACCATCGATGCCGACGCCATCGCCACCATCGCCCAGCCCACCTCCATGGCCGGACTGATCGCCAACCTGCCAGCGGACGCCGATGTCGGGGCGAGTTTCACCAGCGCGCTCGAAATCTACGATTCGCTCGGAACGGCGGCTTCGACCACCATCACCTGGACCAAGACGGGCGAAAACACCTGGGAAGCCAGTTTCTCGGACCCCACCCTCTCCTCCAATGCGAGCCAGACCGTCGGGACCGTGACCAGCGCCGCCGTCGCCATCACCTTCAACTCGGACGGCACGCTCTCGACCACCAACCCCAGCCCGCCCACGCTCGACGTCACCTGGACCACCGGCGGCGCCGCTTCGAGCATCACCCTCGACATGGGCAAGGCGGGCACGTCCTCGGGTCTGAGCCAATATGCCACCGGCTCGGAAAGCCCGACCGTGACCGTCCAGACCTCCCAGGACGGCGTCGGCTTCGGCAGCCTCATCTCGATCGCCATCGGCGACGACGGCACGGTGTACGCCAACTACGACAACGGCATGCAACGCTCGATCTACAAGGTTCCCGTCGCCACCTTCGCCAATGCCAACGGGCTGGAAGCGCAGAGCGGCGGCGTCTACGCCGAAACCAGCAAGTCCGGCACCTGCACGCTCAATATCTCGGGCACCAACGGCGCGGGCAGCGTCTATGGCAGCCAGCTTGAGCTGAGCACCACGGACACCAACCAGGAATTCGCCCGCATGATGGCCGCCCAGCAGGCCTATTCGGGCGCGGCCCAGGTGATGACCGCCGCCAAGGACATGTACGACACCCTGATGTCCGCGGTGCGCTGATGCGCGCCGCGCCTCAACCCCCGTCCGACGGCGATGACGACCTCATCGCCCGGGTGAGGCGCCTCGAGGTGACACTGGCCCGGGAGATCGGACCCGAGGGGCAAACGCCTTCCGATCCCGCCGACCGGCCGCGCCTGCTGGCGCTGCTCGATGACCTGCAGACCACCCGCGCTTCCCTCGAAATCGGGGCCGGACGGCTGCGCGCCGAACTCGACCGGCTCGACCGGGGCATGAGCGCCGCCGGCGCCTATGGGCGCGCCGGGCGCCAGGCGCCCAGGAGACAAGGATGAACACGATGAACAAGATAGGCACCTCGCAGCCGTCGCCCGGCCCCGATGCCGATGTGGAAGAGATCCTGGGGCTCCTCGACGCCCTGCTCGCGGTGATCGGCGAAGAGAACCGGCAACTGGCGGGCGGCCTGCCGGCTTCGCTTTCCCAGGCGGTTTCCGAAAAGAGCCAGCTGGCCGTCAGCCTCGAAGGCATCATGGCCGCGATCCGCACCCAGACCATCACCATTGCCGACGCCGCGCCGCTCCTTCAGCTGCGCCTCACCGACCGATCCAACCTGCTCTCCCTGGCCATGGCGGAAAATACCACACGCCTGCGCTCGGCCATCGAGGCGACGCGCCGGCGCGTCGATGCCGTGATGAGCGCGATCCGCGAGGACGCGTCCTGCGCCGGCGTCTACCAGGCCGATGGACTGCGCGTCCGGCGCCAGCGCGAGGTCCCCGGCAAGACCGGCCATTGGGCATAGAGGGAAACATGACGTTCTCAGCCATTCGCAGCATTGCCGGCAGCGCCCTTTCGGCCTCGCAACTGTCGATGCAGGTCTCCTCGGCCAATATCGCGAACGCCGATACCGAAGGCTATTCGCGCAAGAGCGTCGTGCAGTCGGCCAGCGTCACGGGCGGGTCCGGCTCGGGCGTGGCGGTGACCGCGATCAGCGCCAATGTCGACAAGTACCTGCTTGCCGACCTTCTCGCCGCGGCCAGCGCGCTCGGCTCGGCCACCACCATGGCGAGCTTTGCCAATAGCCTCCAGGCGCAGCTCGGCAATACCAGCGGCTCGGACGACACCGGCACCTCGCTGGCCGCCACCATCACCGCCCTGCAGACGGCGCTATCGAGCCTTTCGGGCACGCCTGAAAGCGATACGCTCAAGGGCCTGGCGCTGAGTGCCCTGGACGCCGTGGCCTCCCAGTTGCGCGAGACTTCGTCCAGCGTGCAGGGGCTGCGTTCGGATGCCGACCACCAGATCGAGGACGCGGTGGGGACGGTCAACAGCGCCCTCGAGCAGATCGCCGACCTCAACAAGCAGATCGTCGCCGCAAAGGCGCGTGGCGATTCGACAGCGGACCTCGAGGATCAGCGCAACGCCGCGCTGAAATCCATCACCGGCCTGATGGACGTGTCCTATTACGTCACCAGCCGGGGCGAAATGCGCATCTCGACCAGCAGCGGCACGACCCTGCTCGACAGCAGCGTGCATACGATCAGCTACAGCGCCGCGGCGACCGCGGCGACAGGCACGGTGTTCTCGGCCATCGCCGTGGACGGAAAGGACATCACCGGCGAGATCAAGTCGGGAACGATCGGCGCGCTCATCAACCAGCGCGACAACGTCCTGCCGGCCACCCAGTCGGAACTGGATACCCTGGCCGCCCAGTTGATCCTGGCGGTCAACACCCTGAGCAACACGGGCACCGCCAGTCCGCCGCCTTCGGGCCTTACCGGCTCGGCCAGCGTTGCGGCTGCCGACGCGCTCGACGCCACCGGCACCACCCGCGTCGCCGTCACCGACAGCGACGGCAACCTTGTCTTCTACCAGGATATCGACCTTTCGACCCTCTCCACGGTCGGCGATCTGGTCGACGCGCTCAATGCCGTACCAGGGGTATCCGCCTCGATCTCGAGTGCCGGCAAGCTCGTGATCTCGGCCACCGATTCCACCCAGGGGATCGCCCTCGGGGACATCGACGCGTCCGTCGGCACGGCGAACGCCGGACTGTCCGCCTATTTCGGCCTCAACGACCTCCTTGCCGGAACCAGCGCCACCGACATCTCGGTGCGCAAGGACCTGCTCCCGTCGTCGAGCCTCCTCCCGGTCTCGGCGCTCGACACCTCCGCCACCCTCACCGCGGGTGAGCCGGCTCTCGCCACCTCCGCCGGCCTCGCCCAGGATCTCTCCGCGCTCTTCAGCGCCGGACAGTCCTTCGCCTGGGCCGGCAGCATCGGCTCGATCACCACCACCTTCGCCGACTATGCGGCCAAGCTCGTCGGCAACGCCGCAACCCGCGCGGCTGGGGCGCAAACCGCCGAAGCGAGCAAGCAATCGGCCTATGACGCGCTTTCGGCGAGCCTGAGTTCGGCGAGCGGGGTCAATCTCGACGAGGAGACGGCGCGTATCAGCGAGCTCCAGCAGCTCTATTCGACCGCCGCCCAGCTCTTCGAAGTCCTCAACGCCATGTTTGAAGCGCTGCTCAGCGCAGCCAAGTCCTGATAGTGCCGGAGTACCCCCATGGCCATGCGCGTCGCCACTTTCGCCAACAATGATCGCATGCTCGCTTCGGCCATGCGCACCCAGTCGCGCATGGCCGAGCTGCAGTTGCAGCAGGCATCGGGCCTCAAATCCACCGACTATGGCGGGTTGGGCGGAGATGCCCGCAAGCTCATCAGCCTCGAAACGTCGCTCGAGCAGTCCAAGGCCTATCAAAGCGCTGCCGGTGAAGCGGCCGCGCGGGTCGAGGTGCTCTATAGCGCCATGACCACGGTCACCGATCTCCTCACCGATTTCCGCTCCCAGCTCACCGCTATGACCGGGGTGGATGGCGCCACCACGGGAGGGGAGAGCCTCGTATCGGCCGCACAGGCCTATCTCCAGGAACTGACCGCGGTCCTCAACACCCAGTACGAGGGGCGCTATGTCTTCGCGGGCAGCCGCACCACCAGCCCCGCGGTCGACCTGGGCGGCTTCGTTTCCGATCCCGACACGCCTTCGACCGATTACTATCAGGGCGACGCCCTGATAGCCTCCGTCCAGGTTTCGTCCGAGCAGACCGTCGCCTATGGCGTCACCGCCGACGCGCCCGCGTTCGAGCAGGCCATCCGCGCCTTCTCGCTCATCGCCAATGGCGGTACGCCCGTCGCCAGTGCCGACCTCGAACACGCCTCCGGTCTCATCGTCTCGGCGCTCGATGCTTCGGCGGCGACCCAGAGCCAGCTCTCCATCGTCGCCTCCGTGCTCGATCGCGCCCAATCCAACCAGGCCGACTACCAGGCCTTCATCACCACCGAAATCTCGAGCAAGCGCGACGCCGACGCCACGGCCGTCGCCGTCAAGCTCACCGGCTACGAAACCCAGCTGCAGGCATCCTATTCGGCGCTGGCCAAGATCCAGTCGCTCAATCTTCTCGACTACCTGCGCTGAACCAGAGGCGGGCGCGTGCGATGACCCTCAGGATCACCCTCAAGCCGGGCGAACCGGTTTTCATCGGCGATGCGGTGCTGCGCGTCGCTTCCCGGAGCACCTGCGTGGTGCTCATCGACGGCGATGCCCCGGTGTTGCGCGCCGAGGACTTCCTGCCCGAGCCGCCCAAGGCCACCCCGATCGAAGCGATGCGCCTGCTGATCCAGGAGCTCTATCTTACCGGGGATGCCGAAACCGCGGCGGACCGATTTGGCGAACTGGCGCGCACGGTGCTGGCCGAACAGCCGGGCCTGGCCCCGCTCATCGAGAAGCTCGAGGGCCTGCTCCGCCACGGCCAGCTTTACCGCGCCGTCAAGGAAGCCAAGCACACCGCGCTCGGCTGACCGCTCCCTTCAGAGCGGATCGGTTGCAAAGAGCGTCACCCGCAGGCCGCCATGCAGGACCGGCGGCGGCGACGGCCTGAATGGCAGCCCGGTAGCCTTGGCGAGGCCCGCATCGGTGGTGATGATCCCGACGCGCCAGCCGGCAAAGCGGGTCAGCAGGGTCCGGCCCAACGCCTGGTAGAGCGGAGCGAGCTTCTTCTTGTTGCCAATCCGCCCCCCATAGGGCGGATTGACGATGACGAGGCCGGGCGGCCCTTCGGGCGCCTGGACATCGCTGACGGTGCTCTGGCTGAACCGGGTCAATTCGCCCACCCCGGCACGCTCCGCATTGGCCCGGCTCATCTCGATGGCGCCGGCATCGCGGTCGCTGCCGAAGAACGCGAAGGCCGGCTTGCGTGGCGCCGGCTGGTTCGCGCGCAGCCCGTCCCAGGCTGCCCGATCGAAGCTGGCGAGTTGCTCGAAGGCGAAGCTGCGCGAACGGCCCGGCAGCAGCCCAGCCGCCATCTCGGCGGCTTCGATCACGAACGTGCCTGAGCCGCACATCGGGTCGAGCACCGGCTCGCTTCCATCATAGCCGCACTGGCGCAGGAAGAGCGCGGCCATGGTCTCACGCATGGGAGCGCGATTGACCGCTTCCTTGTGGCCGCGCTTGTGCAGCATCTCGCCGGACGTATCGACGCTGACGGTGCAGAAATCATCCTCGATGCGCACGCGAACGGAGACCGCCGCATCTTCGGCAATCGGCGCCCCGAAAGCTTCCCGGATCGCGGTTTCGACCCGCTGGGCGGCGGCACCGGCATGATAGATGCGCGAACGCCGGCAGGACGCCTCGACGCGCACCGGCACGTCCGGGCGCAGCACGTCTCCCCAGGGGACGGTGCGCGAACGCTTGTCGAGCTGGGCCAGGTGCATGGCCCGGAACCCGGCGACACGCGCCAGCACCCGCCCTGCTCCGCGCAGCTCCAGATTGGCCCGCCAGACCTCCGCCCAGCCGCCGTTGAGCGTCACGCCGCCCTCGACGGCCTGCGCATCGCCAAAGCCCTTCTCGCGTGCCTCGGCAGCCAGAACGGCTTCGAGGCCCGGCGGGGCGACAAGAAAGATCTCAAAGGGCGAAGCGGTGACCATGCCGGCTAGATAGCCGGAGAACGCCCCGGCATCGACATGTTTCTTTTCGGGCCGAACGGGGCCCTTCACAAATCGCTGAGCATGCTGGCATTTAGGAGGGCGCCCGCATATCGAATGGCGCCAGCGTCATCAGTCAGCCGAGTCCCCCCATGGCCGCCACCCGCTCCCTCCCCTCCGACAAGATCGCCGCAGGCATCGCCTTTGTCCTCGGCTTCGCCGCCATTGCCGGCGCCTGGGGCTCGCAGCTGTTCGGCGGGCTCGTACCGTGCGAGCTCTGCCTCGAACAGCGCCTGGCCTATTACTGGGGCCTGCCCATCCTGGCGCTGGTGCTGATCCTGTGGAACCGGCTGCCGCTGGCCGTCTGGTACGTCGCCATGGCTATCGTGGCGCTGATCTTCGTGTGGAGCACCTATATGGGCGGCTACCATGCGGGCGTCGAATGGGGCTTCTGGCCCGGGCCGACCGCGTGCACCGGCACGGGCGATGGCGTCAGCTTCAACGACCTCACCAATATCGATGCGGCCCGCGTCATTCCTTGCGATGCGGTGCAGTTCCGGTTCCTGGGCATTTCCCTGGCCGGCTACAACGCCCTCGTCTCGCTGGCCATCGTGGCGCTGCTGGTGTTCTCGATCGTCAAGCAGGCGCAGGGACGCCGCGCCTAGGGCTCGAGTTCGATATCCCAGTAGAGGAAGTCGAGCCAGGACCGGTGCAGGTAGTTCGGCGGGAAGGCGCGACCGGCATTGTGCAGGTCGTGAACCGAAGGCTGGTAGGGCGCCTGGTGCGGGAACATCTTGATCTCGCTGGGCATGCGGTTGGCCTTGCGCAGATTGCACGGCGCACAGGCAGCCACGACGTTTTCCCAGGTGGTGCGACCGCCCTTCGAGCGCGGAATGACGTGGTCGAACGTCAGGTCATCCCGGCTGCCGCAATACTGGCACTGGAAATGATCGCGCAGGAAGACGTTGAAACGCGTGAAGGCAGGATGGCGTGCCGGCCGGATATAATCCTTGAGCGAGACCACGCTCGGCAGGCGCATTTCGAAGCTCGGGCTTTTGATCACCCGGTCGTATTCTGAAACGATGTTGACCCTGTCCAGGCACACCGCCTTGATCGCATCCTGCCAAGACCAGAGCGAGAGAGGGTAGTAGCTGAGCGGCCGAAAATCGGCGTTCAGTACGAGCGCGGGACAGGACTCAGGCGACACATGTATGGTCACTCGAGGCTCCCGGAACCGGAATCACTGACGTCCATAACGCCAATAGTGTATGCCCTTTGTGACGCGGCTGTGAAGCCGGAAAGCGTTGACTTTATGGTGCTAGAGCCGGGCGACGGCACCCTCGATGAAGGCACTGGCGAAGGCGAGCCCGTCCGGCGAAATGCCGTGCCCCACCCCATGATCGACATGATAGCTGACCTCGTAGCCGGCAGCGCGAAGCGCCTCGGCAGCCTCATCGCTAAAGGCAGGATCGACGACCGGATCGAGATCGCCATGGACGAGGCAGACCGGCGGCCTCGCCCCCTTGTGCCGGCCGAACTCGGGCGGCGGCACGAAGGCACCCGAAAAGGCGATGATGCCCATGAGCGCCTCGTCCAGCGCCGTGCCGACATGGAGCGCCATCATGGCGCCCTGGCTGAACCCAACCAGCAGCGTCTCGCGGGGTGAAAGACCCGTCTGCGTCCACAGCGCGCCCAGGAACTGCTCCACCACCGGCCGTGCCAGAGGCAGGCCCACCGTCCGGCTTTCCGCCCGGTCGAGGTCGAGGGCGAACCACTGATAGCCGGCCGGGTTGTCGCGCGACACTTCCGGCGCGTTGGGCGAAACGAAAAGCGCATCGGGCAGCAACGCCTGCCAATGGCTCGCCAGCGAGATGAGGTCGGCCCCGTCCGATCCATAGCCGTGCAGGAGCACCACCAGCTGGCGCGGCGGGCCACCGGAATATGCAGCGAGCATGGGTCCGGAGAGAGTGGTCATAGGGCAATGCCTTCCCGATCGCGCAAAACAGCAAAGTATCGCCAGAACAGTAGTGCGGCCGTGGCCCGATGTGGAGCCCAGTCCTGCGCGATTTCGACGAGTTGGCGCGCGCTCGGCCTTTCGGCAAGAACTAGCCCGTGCATGACGGCCTTCTGGAGGGCCAGGTCGCCGGCCGGAAACACGTCCGGGTGGGCGGCGCAGAACATCAGGTAGACTTCCGCCGTCCAGGGTCCGATGCCCTTGTGGCGCGTCAGCTCGGCAACGGCCTCTTCGGCCGGAAGCGTGGCGAGCGCTTCGAAATCCAGGGCGCCGGACGCCGCGGCCTCGGCCACGACGCGCAAGGTCCGCTTCTTGAAGCCGGAAAGCCCGACTCCTTCGAGCGCGGCGTCCTCGAGCGCCGCGTAGCTGGCGGCTTCGAGTGTCCCGGGCACCAGCTCGAACCGCGACCAGATGGCGCGCGCGCTCGCCACCGACACCTGCTGCCCGATAATGATCTTGGCCATGCCCGCAAAGCCGGGCGGGTTGATGCGCAGCGAAAAGCTGCCTGCGGCCTCGGCGACCGGCGCCAGGCGCGGATCGAGCAGGAGCAGCCGCTCGAGATGGCGCCCCAGCGTCTCGACAGAATCGAGCCGGTCTTCCAAGGGTAGGCGAGTGGTCATTTCGGGAACGGAGTGGAGGGACAGGGCACGTGACATCTCAACCGATCTTGCGCTTTGCGCCAAGTCCAAATGGCTACTTGCATCTGGGACATGCCTACTCGGCGCTCTTTACCTGGCGCGCGGCAGCCGAGATTGGCGGGGTCGCGCTGCTGCGGATCGAGGACACCGATATCACGCGCTGTAAACCCGAATTTGCCGACGCCATCATGGAAGATCTCGCCTGGCTGGGCCTGGCCTGGCCCGAGCCGGTGCTCTACCAGTCCGAACGCTTTCCCATCTACGCAGCGGCGGCCGAAAGACTGGCCGCGCTCGACCTCGTCTACCCGTGCTTCTGCTCGCGCAGCGAGATCGCAGCAGCCGCCACAGCCCGTGACCCCGACGGCGCGCCGCTCTACCCCGGGACCTGCAGGCACCTTTCGAGGGAACAGGTCGCCGAACGACTGGCACGCGGGGATCCCGTGCAGTACCGGCTCAAATCGGACCGCGCCATCGCGCTCGCCGGGTCGCGCCATTTCCGTGTTGCCGAACCCGACGTGACCGGACCGGTCCTCGAGCGGCTGGCCCGCCCCGAACGCTGGGGCGACGTGGTGATCCAGCGCAAGGGCACCCCGACGAGCTATCACCTGAGCGTGGTGGTCGACGATGCGGCGCAGGGCATAACCCACGTGACGCGCGGACGCGACATGGAGGCGGCGACCGATTTCCATGTGCTGCTTCAGGCCCTGCTCGAATTGCCGGCGCCCATCTATACGTTTCACCCGCTGATCCTGGATCGGGAGGGCAAGAAACTCTCCAAATCGCGGTCATCGGAAAGCCTGCGGGCCTTGCGGGCCGCAGGCTGGTCGGCTGACGACATCCGGCGCCATCTCGGATTTGCGTGAGGGAGCACGGTCAACCACGTGCCCCCTCACCTTCCCGCCTCAGGCGGCTTGGCGCCGGTCGGCGAAGAACGGGGCGACGACAGCGCCGATGGCCTCCTCGAACGGGGTGGCGAAGTCGGGTCCCAGGATCGCGTCGAGCCGCGGGTCCTCGAGTTCCATGGTGTTGTCCCAGAGATAGCGCATCTTGACCACTTCGCGCATGAGCGGCATGGCGATCCCGACCAGCTTGAGCATCGTCCAGGGGAACGGCACCACCTTGAGCGGCACCGGCGCAGCGGCCTGGACTGCCGCGACAAGCTGGCCATGCGTCACGAAATGCCCGGCGAAGTGGAAGTTCTCGAAGTTGGAGAGGCCGGCGCGTTCGCTCGCCACCTTTTCGAAGGCGCGGCCGAGATCGGGCAGGTAGGCCCAGCTATGGCCGGTCTGCGGTGCCCCGGGGATGGCGACGCGGTTCTTGCCGGCCTCCCGCAGGATGGCCTGGTCGAAATAGTCAAAGCCGTTATGGGGCGCGAAAAAGTCCCCGGCCCGCACGATGAGCACCTGCATGTCTCCCCGCTCGGCGGCCTGCCGGAGCATCGCCTCGACCCGCACGCGGATAGCGCCGCGCGGCGTCTGCGGGTTCTGCGGTGTTTGCGGGGTCACGTGGCGCTGGCTGGCGGCGTAGTTGTAGATATTGCCGGGGAAGACCATGGTCTTGCCCGACCGGCCCATGGCCTCGATGACCCGCGCCATCTGCGCTTCCTTGCGCCCGTTGTCCCACTTGTCATAGGGCAGGTTGAGAGCGTTGACGACGACCTCGGCGTCGGCAACCGCCGCTGCCATCTCGGCCACGTTCTCGGCGTCGCCCTTGATGAAGCGCACGCCTTCGATCGGCTGCTTGTTGGACCGTCCGAAGCCGCTGACCTCCCAGCCGGCGGCGACGAATGCCCGCGCCGCATGCTGGCCGATATGGCCGTTGATCCCCAGAACCGTAACCTTGCCCTTGCTCGTCATGATGAAATCTCCTTGGTTGACACCAACAACATCGATCATTCATGCTTGTTGATGAATTCCCCAAATCAGCAGACTGGCTATTCAATAATGAATGATCCGGATTGGTCGCTCTGGCGCAGCTTTGCCGCCGTCGTCGAAACGGGGTCGCTCTCGGCCGCCGCGCGCAGCCTTGGCCTGAGCCAGCCCACGCTCGGGCGGCACGTCGACGCCCTCGAGCAGTCGCTGGGCGTCGTGCTCTTCGAACGCACGCTGGGCGGGTTCCGGCCGACCGAAACGGCGCTGCGCCTCTACGAACCCGTGCGCGGCGCCCAAAGAGCCCTTGCCGAGGCGACGCTTGTTGCCGAGGGGGCCCAGCCCGGGCTGGCAGGCACCGTGCGGATCACCGCCAGCGAAGTGGTCTCCCACTTCGTCCTGCCCCGGCTCCTGGTGCCCATCCGCACCGAATATCCCGATATCGCCCTCGAGCTGGTGCCATCCGACTCGGCCGAAAACCTGCTGCTGCGCGAGGCGGACATCGCCATCCGCATGTTCCGGCCGACCCAGCTCGAACTGGTGACGCGCAAGCTGGGCGAACTGGCGATCGTCTGCTGCGCCCACGAAAGCTACCTGGCGCGGCGTGGCGTGCCCGAAGCCATCGAGGATCTCGACGGGCACGACCTGATCGGGTTCGATCGCTCAGACCTCCTCATCCGCGCCGCCTCCTCGATGGGGATCGCGCTCCGGCGCGAAGACTTCCCGTTGCGCACGGACGACCAGACCCTGGCCTGGGAACTCGCACGCGCCGGGCTGGGGATCGCTTTCGCCCAGGCAGGGCTCGTCGATTCCGAGCCCGGAATGCGCCGGCTTCTGCCGCAACTGCGCATTCCCAACCTCGAAGTGTGGCTCACAACCCACAGGGAATTGTTCACCAGCCGGCGAATTCGTGCCATCTATGACCGGCTTGGCAGCGCTCTTTCCGCCTATATCGCCAAGCCGAAAGGTTAGTATGCAAGGCGCCTACAACATCCTCATCTTCATCGGCCTTGCCGTAGTCGCGTTCATTCTCGGCTGGGGCATGGTGAACATGTTCCGCGGGGGCGACCCCAATATGAGCCAGAAGCTCATGCGGGCCCGCGTCATCGCGCAGGCCGTGGTGGTGGTGCTGATCCTGATCGCGTTGCTGGTCTTCGGGACGCGCAGCTAGTCACTTTCGGCGGGAGGGCAGTTTGGTCAAGCTCAACAAGATCTATACCAAGACCGGGGACGACGGCACGACGGGCCTCGTGCGCGGACCGCGCCGCTCCAAGGCGGACCTGCGCATCGAAGTATTCGGCACCATCGACGAGACCAACTCGCTGATCGGGCTGGCCCGCACCGGCACCCAGTCCATGCCCAAGGTCGATACCATCCTCGCCCGGGTGCAGAACGATCTCTTCGACGTCGGCTCGGACCTCGCCACCCCCGGCGAAGATGGCCCCGACGAAAAATCGCTGCGCATCACCGCGGCGCAGACCGAGTGGCTGGAAAAGCAGATCGACCATTTCAACGACGGGCTGGCGCCGCTGACGAGCTTCGTGCTGCCGGGCGGCACCCCGCTCGCTGCCCAGCTCCACATGGCTCGCACTGTCACCCGCCGCGCCGAACGGCTGGTCGTGGCGCTGATCGCGGAGGAAAGCGACGTGAACGCCGAGGTGCTGCGCTACGTCAACCGCCTCTCGGACCTCCTCTTCGTGCTCGCCCGCGTCGCCAATGCCAACGGGCTCAAGGACGTGCTGTGGGCGCCCGGCCGCTATACCCAGACGACCAGGAACGCCGAGTGAACCTGCTCGCCGCTCGCCACGCGGCCATCATGCGTTCTCGCCCGGCGGGGCGCGCCTGATGTTCCTTCCGATCTTCGACGAGAACCCCAAGCGCCATATCAAGTACGCGGTGGTGACCTATACGCTGATCGCGATCAACGTCCTGGTCTTCCTCATTACGGTGGCGCTGCCGCGCGATGCCTTCGAAACGGCGACCATCGAATTCGGGATGATCCCTATCGTGGTGCGCGGGCTCGTGGCGCCGCCGCTCGCCTGGCTGCCGGCCTGGGCGAACCTGGAAACCTATGCGTTCCTCCACATCGACTGGCTGCACCTGCTTTCCAACATGCTGTTCCTCTGGATTTTCGGGGACAATATCGAGGATGCAATGGGCCATGTGCGCTACATCTTCTTCTACCTGGCCTGCGCGGCGCTCGCCGCCCTCATCTACCTGGCCTTCAACCCGATGGGGAACGGCCCGCTGATCGGCGCCTCTGGCGCCGTGGCCGGGGTGATGGGCGCCTATATCGTGCTCTTCCCCCATGCCCGGGTGATCGTCATCGCCCGCATCTGGATACCCGTGCCCCTGCCGCTCCCCGCCTTCTGGATGCTGGGCGTCTGGGTGTTGATGCAGATCTTCTATCTTCTCATCGGCTCGACCGAGCCGGTGGCCTGGTGGGCCCATCTGGGCGGGGTGGTCGCCGGCGCGCTCCTTGCCACCATCCTCAAGCGCCGAGACGTGCCCCTCTGGGGCGGGAGCCTGCCCCGATGAGCGATATCGACCTCAAATGGCGAGTGGAAGAAGCCTGCCACAATGCCTGGCCGGCGACCCGCCAGGTGCTCCTGCACGGCTGGGTGCTGCGCATGTCGGGCGGCCACACCAAGCGCACCAACTCGGTCAACCCCCTGCGCTGGGAACGGCGCGAGGCCGACAGGATCATCCCCGAGGCCGGCGCGCTCTATGCCTCGCTCGGCCGGAAACTCTTCTTCCGGCTGCCCGACATGGCGGCCGAAATCGATAGCCGACTCGAAGCGCTCGGCTATGCCTTCGTGGACGACGTGACGACGCTCGTGGCGGATTTTTCGGCCCTGCGGGGCGGCCCCGAAGGCGTCGAACTGGCGAGCGCTCCCGATGCCGCCTGGCTCGCCACCTTCCAGGCCGGCGGCAATCACAGCGAAGCCAATCTCGCCATCTACCGGCGCATGCTCGAGACCATCGTGCCGCCCCGCCGCTTCGCTTCGATCCGCCAGGATGGCCAGGTCTGCGCCCATGCCTATGGCGTCATCCACGACGGCCTGCTGGTGCTCGAATCGGTAGGCACGGCACCCCAATTTCGTCAGAAGGGTTTCGGCCGGGCCGTGGTCTCGAGCCTCATGCACTGGGCACGGCACGAGGGCGCCGAAGCGGCGTGCCTCCAGGTCGTGACAGACAACCTGCCCGCCCGCGCGCTCTACGAGCGCCTCGGCTTCACCCGCGACCTTTACCACTACCATTACCGGATCGCGCCTTAGGCTTTGTTTTACCGTGGTCCGCTAAGGTGCGGCCATGGATATGAACATCGCAGTTTCAGCAGCAATGATGTCGGCGGCCCAGACGCAGAACCTGATCCAGGTCGCCGTCATGCGCCAGCAGCACCAGATGGAAACGAACCTGGCCGACATGGTGGCCCAGGCCGTCCAGAACGCGCCCGCCCCTGCCGGACAGGGCGTGGTGGTCGACAAGCTCGCCTGAACGAGCCTTTCTGACTTTCCGCTAGATCTTGAGGAGGCTCTTGAGGGCCTCCACGACCTTGCCGCCATCGGGCGTATCCCAATGGGCCGGCCCCTGCAGCACCGCCATCTCGCAGCCCTTGTCGTCGAGCAGCACCGTGGCCGGAAGCCCGAAGGCCACGCCCTCGGTCTTGAGCCGTTCGAAGACCTTGAAGCTCGGATCAGCATAGAGCGGCAGATGCGCCCACTGCCCCTCGTCGAGGAACTTCTGGGCCTTGCCCGATCCTTCCGGGCCGATATCGAGATTGATCGGCAGCACCTCGAAGCCCGCATCGTTGTACTTCTCGGCCAGGGCATTGAGCGCCGGCATCTCCTCCCGGCACGGCACGCACCAGGACGCCCAGAAGTTGACCAGCAGCGTCTTGCCGGCGAAGTCCTTGATGGTCTTGGGCTTGCCGTCCTTGTCCTGGAAGGTCATGTCGGCATAGCTGCGCGGCTGCATGGACGGATTGAGCGCCGCCAGTTCCCCGACCGCCGCCGCATCGATTTTCGCCAGCGTATCCTTGTTGACCGGGCACTCCTTGGCCTGGGTCGAACCATTGCTAACCCACACCCCGACCGCTATAGCTAGCGCCGCTGCGACCAGTCCCACGCTCAACAACAGACGGGGAAACCGCTTTTTTTCGGTTCCGGGCGCGCTTTCACTCATGAACGACTCCAGAGGACTAGTGATGAGCAATCGTATGTGGGGCGGCCGGTTCTCCTCGGGCCCCGATGCCATCATGGAAGAGATCAACGCCTCGATCGGCTTTGACCAGCGGCTCTACCGGCAGGACATTGCCGGGTCAATTGCCCACGCCCGGATGCTGGCGCAAACCGGCATTCTGACGCAGGCCGATCGCGATGCGATCGTGGCTGGCTTAGAGCAGGTGCTCGCCGAGATCGAGGGCGGCAAGTTCAACTTTTCGCGCGCGCTCGAAGACATCCATATGAATGTCGAGAGCCGCCTCAAGGAAATGATCGGCGACGCCGCAGGGCGCCTGCACACGGCGCGCTCGCGCAACGACCAGGTCGCCACCGACTTCCGCCTCTATGTGCGCGATTCCATCGATACGCTCGCGACCCAGATCGCAACGCTCCAGCTCGAGCTGGTCAAGCGCGCCGAGGAAGAAGCCGAGACCATCATGCCCGGCTTCACCCACCTGCAGAGCGCCCAGCCGGTAACCTTCGGCCATCACCTGATGGCCTATGTCGAGATGCTCGGACGCGACGCCGGACGGCTCGCGGACGCCCGCAAGCGCCTCAACGAAAGCCCGCTTGGCTCGGCGGCTTTGGCCGGCACCTCGTTCCCGATCGACAGGCACATGACGGCCGAGGCCCTGGGCTTCGACCGGCCGACCGCCAATTCGCTCGACGCCGTCTCGGACCGCGATTTCGCCCTTGAAACCCTCTCTGCGGCCGCCATCTGCGCGGTGCACCTGTCGCGCTTCGCCGAGGAACTGGTGATCTGGAGCTCGGCCCAGTTCAACTTCGTGCGCCTCTCGGACAAGTTCTCGACGGGCTCGTCCATCATGCCCCAGAAGCGCAACCCTGACGCCGCCGAGCTGACGCGCGCCAAGATCGGCCGCATCCTGGGCGCATTCACGAGCCTCCTCGTCGTGATGAAGGGCCTGCCCCTCGCCTATTCCAAGGACATGCAGGAAGACAAGGAAGTCACGTTCGACGCGCTCGACGCCCTCTCGCTGTCGCTGGCGGCGATGACGGGCATGATCGGCGACCTGACCGTCAACCGGCAGCGCATGCACGACGCCGCCTCTTCCGGTTTCTCGACCGCGACCGATATCGCCGACTGGCTGGTGCGCGAGGCCAACATTCCCTTCCGCGACGCCCATCACATCACCGGGCAGATCGTAGCCCTCGCCGAGCGCAAGGGCATCGCGCTCGATGGCCTGACAATCGAGGACTTCAAGACCATCGATGAGCGCATCGACAGCCGCATCCACAAGGTGCTCTCGGTCGAAAGCTCGGTACGCTCGCGCAAGAGCTATGGCGGCACCGCGCCCGACAATGTGCTGGCGCAGGCCGCGCGCTGGAAAGAGGCGCTGACCGGCGAGAAGAGCGAACCCCGCAAGACCAAGTCAGCCCCGGGCCACGGCGACGGCGGCGTCGAGTAAGAAAAGCAGCATAAAATGCATCACTTCCAGACCCGCGACGGCGTGCTGTTCGCCGAAGACGTCGACCTGACCGAACTCGCCGGCAAGGTCGGCACGCCCTTCTACGTCTATTCGGCGGCCACCCTGCGACGCCACGTCAAGGTCATGCAGGACGCCTTCGCCGGCATTCCGACCCTCCTCGCCTACGCGATGAAGGCCAATTCCAACCAGGCGGTCCTCAAGCTCATGGCCAAGCTCGGCGTCGGCGCCGACGTTGTGTCGGGCGGCGAGCTCGAGCGGGCCATCGCCGCCGGCATCCCGGCCAGCAAGATCGTGTTCTCGGGCGTCGGCAAGACCATCGCCGAAATGCGCCGGGGCCTCGAGCTGGGTATCTATTGCTTCAACGTCGAGAGCGAACCCGAGCTCGAACGCCTCGACATGATCGCCGGCTCGATGGGCAAGGTGGCCCGCGTCTCGGTGCGCATCAATCCCGATGTCGACGCCAAGACCCACGCCAAGATCTCGACGGGCAAGTCCGAGAACAAGTTCGGCATCCCCTTCGCCAGGGCGCGGGAGGTCTACAATCGCATCGCCAGCCTCGAACATATCGAGGCGGCGGGCGTGGACATGCATATCGGCAGCCAGATCACCGACCTGGCGCCTTTCGTCGATGCCTTTACGCTGCTTGCCGAATTGGTGCGCAACCTGCGCGCCGACGGCCACAAGATCAGCCATGTCGATGTCGGTGGCGGCCTGGGCATCCCCTATCACCACGACCAGGACGCCCCGCCCGATCCGACCGCCTATGCCAAGATCGTGCGCGAAAAGCTGGGCGACCTCGGCGCCACGCTCGTCATCGAGCCGGGACGCCTCATCGTCGGCAATGCCGGCGTTCTGGTGACCAAGGTCGAATACGTCAAGGAAGGCGCCAAGACCTTCGTGATCGTGGACGCGGCCATGAACGATCTCATCCGGCCCACGCTCTATGAAGCGCATCACGGCGTGGTTCCCGTGACGCCCTCCAACCTGCCCCAGATCACCGCCGATATCGTCGGCCCGGTCTGCGAGACCGGCGACTACCTCGCCCTCGGCCGCCAAATGCCCGGCGTCAGGGAAGGCGACTTGCTGGCGGTGATGAGCGCCGGCGCCTATGGCGCGGTCATGGCCTCGACCTACAACACCCGCGCCCTCGTTCCCGAGGTGCTGGTGGATGGCGACAAGTGGCACGTCATCCGCTCCCGGCGCAGCATCGAGGAGCTGATTGCGCTCGATAGCGTCCCGGACTGGATCTGACCTCCGGCCCGGCTGCCTAAAGCAGCCAGTGGACGAGAATCGGGGTCAGGATCGAGGTGAGGATGGCGTTGAGGCCCATGGCGATGCCGGCAAAGGTGCCGGCCAGCGGGTCGACGACGAAGGCGCGCGCCGTGCCGATGCCGTGCGAGGACAACCCCACCGCAAAGCCGCGTGCCGCGTAGTCGCGGATACGGAACGCGTTCATGAGCGGGGTCACGATCACGGCGCCGAGGACGCCGGTGAGGATCACCAGCACCGCCGTCAGCGACGGCTCCCCGCCCAGCGCCTGGGTAATGCCCATGGCGACGGGCGCCGTGACCGACTTCGGCGCCATGGCGATGAGAATATCGTGGGGCAGGCCGAAGAGACGCCCCAGGACGATGACCGAGACGATCGCCACCACCGAGCCGACGACCAGGGCCGCCACCAGCGGCACCAGGTTGGCACGCACTACCGAACGGTTGCGCACCAGGGGCACGGCGATCGACACCGTGGCGGCGCCGAGCAGGAAGTGCACGAACTGCGCCCCTTCGAAATAGACCCCGTAGGGCGTGCGCGAAACCGTGAGCACGATGCTGACCAGCAGGATGGCGATCAGCACCGGATTGACGATCGGGTTGCGCCCCGCCAGCACAGCGATGCGATCGGCCGCCAGCCAGGAAAACAGCGTCACCACCAGCCAGAGCAGCGGCTGGGAAGAAAGATAGACCCAAAGGGCAAAAGGCTCGGTGGTCATGCCATCACCTTCTTGACCGCAAGGAAGGTTCCCACGGTCGCCAGGAGCGTAACGAGGGTGGAACAGACCAGCGTCAACGCGATGCCGACCGCATTGCTCGACAGCAGCCCGAGCTGCTGGACGACCCCCACCCCCGCCGGCACGAAGAGCAGGCCGAGATTGGCAAGGATGGCCGTGGCCGTACGTTCGACGGGGAGTTCGAGTCTGTCGTCCCGATAGCGGACCCGCACGAGCAGGATGGCCGCCAGGATGACGAGGCCCAGGACCGGGCCCGGAATGGGTAGGTTCAGCCAGCGTGTGACGACTTCGCCCGCCAGTTGGCAGGCGAGCAGTTGGGCAAATGCGGCGACCATGCGGTCACTCCGGAAAAGTTGGACGGTTTGCCGGGAGGCAGCACCCCTTGCCTAGACCCTGCCGCTGGCGGCGTGAACCCCACCCTTTGTCGCGGGCCGGTATCAGCCGCCGTTCATCGCCTGCCTGGCCAGCGAGACGATCTCGGCCGGGCGGCCCGCAAGGGCGTCGTCGACCTTGTCCATCAGCATCTGCAGGCTGAAGGGCTTGGGGATGACATCGTAGATCAGTGCTTCGAGTCCATGGGCGCGCTCGCGCTGGTCGGCGAACCCGGTCATGAGGAGGATGGTGATCTCGGGATAGGCCGCCGCCACAGACAGGGACAGCGCAATGCCGTCCATCACCGGCATCTTGATGTCCGAGAGCATGAGGTCGAACGCCCCATCGTGCTCGGCCATGGCTTCGGCGGCCAGGCCCCCATCTTCGGCAAACACTACGTCATGGCCCTTGAGCTCAAGGGCTCTCACCACGAACTGGCGTACGTTGTCGTCGTCTTCTGCAACAAGGATCCGGGCCATCAACGCGTCTCACTGTCTAGATTGTTTGCGGCCGTTGTGGCCGGGCTTTGTCCCCGGCTCGAGGCGAACGTCAGCTTGACCTGCGACGCCCCGGCTGGAGGTTTTGGGAGTTCGGTAGAGAAGTCGATCACTTCCCCCGGCTTGAGGTCGCGCGCCTGGGGCGTAACGCTCCATTCGTAGAGCGCGGCGCCCGAACCATCGAGCAGCGTCACCACCACGGAAGGCACCGGCACGATCCGGTTGGCGACCGAATAGATGCGCGATTCGATCGAGAGGATGTCGTTGCCGGCGCGCTGGCTGCGCATGGTCTTGAGGTCGCGGATTTCGAGGCCCACGACGTTGACGCCCAAGCCCACGCTTTCATAGAGGCCGGCAAGCGCCGGGAACTGGCGCACGATATTGGTACGGAAGAAGAGCCCGCCGCCGATCAGCATGACCAGGGCGACTGCCACCAGGATACGGGCCGTCCGGCGCACGCGCGCCATCGGCAATTGCCGCCCGCGCGCATTCTGGCGGCGGAAGAAGGCACGCTGCTGCTTGCGCGCCAGCGCGGGGTCGACGGCCGGCCGCGGCGGCATCTGCGGGTTGATCGCTTCTTCCTCGACTTCCTCGAAATCGGCGAACTCGTCGGTTGACGATTCGTCGTCCTCGCCTGTGGCCTGCGCCGAGGCCTCGCGCTCCTGGGCGGCGAATTCCGCATCGAGCCGCGCCTCGTCGGCCTCATCGAAGAGCTTGTCGTCCGGATATTCCTCGCCCGGCTGCACCAGGGTCGGCTTGGGCCTCGGCTTGGGGAATTCGGGCATCGCCTGCCAGGCCTCGCCGCAATTGGCGCACTGCACCTTGCGGCCGGCCGACCCAATGGTCTCCAGAGCGATCTGGTAGCGAGTCTGGCAATGGGGGCAAGTAATTATCATCGGCCGCAACGCTTGGGCTTGGAAAGCACCCAAGCTAGCGGCTGGGAGTTAAGACTCCTCAAATTACCGCGAGACGAGGCAACCGAGTTTGCCGCGCCGTGGAGAAACCTACCCGGCGGCCCCAGCCACGGGGAACAATTGCCAGCGCTTGGGTCGGAAGGCGATGCGGCTCTTTTCGCCGGCCGGATGATCGAACGGCAGGTCGATCTCGACCAGCCCCTGATCGCCGCCGATTTCAAGCTCCACCCGCCGCGTGCCGCCAACGCGGCGACTGGCGACGACAACCCCTGCAAGGCAGGCCTGCCCTTCCACCAGTTCGACATCGTGCGGCCGGAAATAGAGCCGCGCCACCCCTTCTGGCGCCTCGGGCGCGGCCAGACCGATGGCCCTGCCCCCAACCCAGAGCTGCTTGTTTTCGACCGTTACCGGCAAGGCGCTTGATTCGCCGATGAAGGAAAAGACGAAGGGCGAATTGGGCCGGTCATAGACCTCGTCGGGCGTCCCGACCTGTTCGATTCGCCCCTGGCTCATGACCACGAGCCTGTCGGCCAGTTCGAGCGCCTCTTCCTGGTCATGGGTGACGAAGACGGTGGTGTGGCCGGTCCGGTCGTGGATTTCACGCAGCCATTTGCGCAGTTCCTTGCGCACCTGGGCGTCGAGCGCGCCGAACGGCTCGTCCAGCAGCAGCACTCGCGGCTCGATGGCCAGCGCCCTCGCCAGGGCCACGCGCTGACGCTGCCCCCCGGAAAGCTGCTGGGGATAGCGCTTTTCGAGCCCGCCGAGCTGGACGAGTTCGAGCAGTTCCATGGCCCGTTTGCGGATTTCTTCCTTGGGCGGGCGGGTCTGGCGCGGCCGCACGCGCAGGCCGAACGAGATATTGTCGAGCACCGTCATGTTGCGGAAGAGCGCATAGGCCTGGAACACAAAGCCGACATTGCGGTCCTGCACGGATTTTGCGGACGCATCCTCCTCGCCAAAGAAGATCTGGCCGGCCGTCGGTGATTCGAGACCGGCAATCAGACGCAGCAGCGTCGTCTTGCCCGAGCCGGACGGCCCCAGCAGCGCGATGAGCTCGCCGCCTTCAATGTCGAGCGACACATCGTGCAGCGCCGGGTAGCGCGAGAATTCCTTACGGACGTGGCGGACCGAGATATCTTCCATGTCTTGCCTTTAGTGTCGCCGGGTCGCGGCGAGTTCGTCGCCGAAGCGCAACTCGAGGACAGTCTTGAGGACGAGGGTGACGAGGGCCAGGAGCGCGAGCAGCGAGGCCACCGCGAAGGCACCGGCGAAATTGTATTCGTTGTACAAGATCTCGATGTGGAGCGGCATGGTGGTGGTCTTGCCGCGAATGTGGCCGGAGACCACGGACACCGCCCCGAACTCGCCCATGGCGCGGGCGTTGCACAGCAGCACGCCATAGAGCAGGCCCCATTTGATGTTGGGGAGGGTGACGTGCCAGAACGCCTGCCAGCCATTGGCCCCGAGCGAGAGCGCTGCCTCTTCGTCGCCATTGCCCTGCGCCTGCATCAGCGGAATGAGCTCGCGCGCGATGAAGGGAAAGGTGACGAAGATCGTGGCGAGCACGATGCCCGGCACGGCGAAGATGATCTCGATATCGTTGGCCTTGAGCCAGGGCCCGATCAGGCCCTGCGCCCCGAACAGCAGCACATAGACGAGACCCGAGACCACCGGAGACACCGAGAACGGCAGGTCGACCAGGGTGATAAGGAAGGCCTTGCCCTTGAACTCGAACTTGGCGATGGCCCAGGAGGCGGCGATGCCGAAGACGAGGTTGAGTGGCACCGCGATAGCCGCAACCAGGAGCGTGAGCTGTATGGCCGCCACTGCGTCGCGCTGCGTCAGCGACTTGAGGAAGAACTCGCCCCCCTTCCGGAAGGCTTCCGAAAACACCAGCACCAGCGGCAGGACCAGCACCAGCAGCATGAAGGCGACGGCGAGTGCGATCAGGGTCATGCGCACCGAGGCCCGCTCGGTGGTCGCACTCACATGGACGTTGGGTGCGCTCGGCGCGGGACGGCTGTCATAGACCATCGCCATACCTCCTGCGGCTCCAGGCCTGGATGAGGTTGATCGCCAGCAACATTGCAAAGGCGATGACCAGCATGATCACGGCAATGGTCGATGCCGCAGGCTGGTCGAATTCCTCCAGGCGTATGACGATGAGAAGGGGTGCGATCTCGGAGACGTAGGGGATGTTGCCGGCAATGAAGATGACCGAGCCGTATTCCCCCACCGCCCGTGCGAAGGCCAGCGCGAAGCCGGTGAGAACCGCCGGCGCGAGGCGCGGCAGGATGACCCGGGTGATGGTTTGCCAGCGGGTTGCACCGAGCGTTGCGGCGGCCTCTTCGAGCTCCTGCTCGAATTCTTCCAGGATCGGCTGGACGGTGCGCACCACGAAGGGCAGGCCGATGAAGATGAGGGCGAGCGTGATGCCGGTCGGCGTGTAGGCGATCTTGATATTGAGCGCCCCGAACTGGCTGGCCCACCAGCTGCCGGGAGCGAAGAACTGCCCGATGATGCCGGCTGGGGCGAAGAGCGACCCCACCCACCCCTTGGGGGCATAGAGGGTGGACAGCGCAATGCCGGCCACCGCCGTGGGCAACGCAAAAGGTAGATCGACGATGGCATCGAGCAGCCGGCGCCCCGGAAAGCGATAGCGCACCAGCACCCAGGCCACGATCACCCCGAAGACGACATTGATCGCCGCCGCGATGAACGACGACCCGAAGCTGACCCAGAGCGCCGCCAGGGTTCGCCGGTCGGTGGCGATTTCCACCAACCGCTCGGGCGGCAGCGAAAAGGCCTTAAAGAACAAGGCCGCTATGGGGATCAGGACGATGATCGAAAGATAAAGAAGGGTGTATCCGAAGGTGAGCCCGAAGCCCGGGATGACGCTGGGTTTGACGAAGGACCAGCCCGCCCGGGCGGGCTGGTTCCCACGGTTACTGGCCGGGTGAGTAGAGCTTGTCAAAGATACCACCGTCCCCGAAGTGCTTGGGCTGAGCTACCTTCCAGCCGCCAAAGACAGGATCATCAATACTGACCAGCTTGATCGTTGGGAAGGCTTGCACCAGCGCCTGGTCGGTTACCAGCTCGGGCTTGGACGGCCGGTAGTGGTTCCTGGCGGCGATGGTCTGGCCCTCGGGCGAATAGAGATATTCGAGATAGGCCTGCGCCACTTCGCGCGTTCCGTGCTTGTCGACATTGCCGTCCACGATGGCCACCGGCGGCTCGGCCTTGATCGACTGCGGCGGGATGACGATGTCGAAATTGTCCGCCCCGAATTCGTCGAGCACGAGATAGGCCTCGTTCTCCCAGGCAAGCAGCACGTCGCCGAGTTCCTTCTGGGCAAAGGTGACCGTCGAGCCGCGCGCACCGGTATCGAGCACCGGCACGTGCTGGTAGAGCGCCTTGATGTAATCCTCGATCCTGGCTTCATCGCCCGAGAACTGGTCGTTGGCCCAAGCCCAGGCGGCGAGGTAGTTCCAGCGCGCGCCACCCGAGGTCTTGGGGTTGGGCGTGATGACTTCGACCCCGTCCTTGACCAGGTCGCCCCAGTCCTGGATCGCCTTGGGGTTACTCTTGCGCACGAGGAAGACGATCGTGGAGGTGTAGGGGGTGGAATTGTTCTCGAAGTGAGAACGCCAGTCCGGCTTGATGAGGCCGGATTTTTCGACGATGGCGTTGATGTCGCTTTCGAGCGCCAGCGTCACGACATCGGCTTCAAGCCCATCGATGACGGCCTGGGCCTGCTTGCCCGAGCCGCCATGACTGTTGTCGATGGTGACGGAATTGCCGGTCGTTTCCTTCCAGTGCGCCGCAAAGGCGTCGTTGAACTGCTGGTAGAGTTCGCGGGTGGGATCGTAGGAAACGTTGAGCAAGGTCTGGTCGTCGGCACGCGCCGTGACCGCAAACCCGATGATCAGCGCGGCTGCCAGCCCGCCATAGGCGAGAATTCGAGCGGTCGTCTTCATCTGTCCTCCAGGGCTCCTATCGGTGAAGATCGAATAAAGCCTACTGGATAGGTAGGCTTTTACAAGCCGGACACCTGCCCTCGAACCGACGACAAGGAGAAAAAGTTCCTTGCCAACCCTCGATGCGCAGAAAAAGTCCGCCGGGCACCACCCCGCCGGACAAGCTAGAGAGCAATCCGTTTCGGTTTGATCGAGACGGTCTAGAGCGTCTCGAGCTCGACATGGACCGCGTCGGCGAGCGTCGTGCGGTCGAGCACCTCGCGCGTCGCCTCGGCAACCCTGGCGAAGACATGGCGCACTTCGCAGCTTTCCTCTTCGCGGCAATCCTCGCAGCGGCGGTAGAACACCTTGGAGAGGCAGGGGAGCGGCGCGATCGGCCCGTCGATGAGACGCAGCACCTCCCCGAAGGTCACCTCGCCCGGCGTCTTGAGGAGGGCATAGCCGCCCGTGCGCCCGCGCTGGCTGGTGACAATGCCGGCGCGCTTGAGTTCGAGCAGGATCTGCTCGAGGAATTTCTTGGGGATGGCCTGCTCGCGCGAAATCTCGGAAATCATGCGCGTCGCACCCGGAGGCGCCCTGGTCAACGCGACCAGCGCCCTGAGCGCATACTTTGCCTTCTGAGAAATCATCGCCAACAGAACCTTGCGACGCCTGGCGCCGTGACCCGAGTAAAGCACATTATTGCCGCGCCGGTGAGAGGCGCAGCAATAAATTCGTCAGTCCGCTCAAGGTGTCCGCGAGGATTCGTCGTCCTGCTTCTCCTCGCCGGGCTCTGGCTCGCCCTCCTCCTGCTCGGTCTTGGGTGCCTGGGCTTGCGCCTCGCGCTCCAGAGCCTCCATCTCAGCAGGATTGTTTCCGGGCAACTCCTGCGGGCTCGGATCGACCGAAGGCAGCTCGACCGGGGTCGGCTCGATCTCGGCGGGCGGCACGGTGGGGAGTTCTGCCGGAGGCTGCGGAATCTCGGTCGGCGCGGGCACCGGCACTTCCTCGGGCGGCTTCACCGGTTCGGGCGCCGGTGTCGGTTCCGGGGACGGAGGCGGGACCGGCTCGGGGGTGGGCTCGGGTTCGGGAGCCGGCGGCACCGGCAGCGGCTCGGGAGACGGCTCGGGCTTGGGTTCAGGCGGCGTTTCCGGCGGCGGCACTGGCTCGGCCGGGTCGCCCGGCGGACCCAGGATAATCACCTCGGGCACGTCACTCTCGGGTTCTTGAGGGCTCGGTGCGACGATTACGGGTTCCTGCGAAGAAGGCGAAGCCGCCTCTTCGAGCGCAGGCTCAACCGCGAGCACCTCACCGACCGACGGCTCGGCCGCGACCGGTTCGGGCTCGACCGATTGGGCTGGCAGGTCGACCAGGGTTTCCTCGGTCACCGCAATCGCGGCCGGCGCGGCCACGGCGGCACCGGCCAGCGTGGGTTCGATGGCCTTGGTCAGGAAATTTTCCACCGGAGCCAGCTTGGGCCCGCTCGTCTCGGGCTCCTCGGGCGTGACCGGGCCGGCTTCCTCGGGACGCTTGCCCTCGAGGAAAGCCAGCATGCCCAAGCCGATCTCGCGTTCGCCCATCATTACCGTGTTGGCACCCATTCGCGTCAGATACTCCTGTTCCTCGTGCGAATGCGCTCTCACCACTATGTCGATCCCCGCATTGAGTTTGCGGCATTGCTCGACCGCCTGCCCGGCCTCGAAGGAGTTGCGCATCGCAATGACAAGGCGCCGCGCGCCCTCCACATTGGCGAGCGCCAGCACTTCAGGACTGGCGGCGTTGCCCACAACGACTTCGATGGCCAGGGCACGGGCTTCCGCAATCCTGCTATCGGAATCCTCGATGACGAGGAATGGTTCCCCGTCGGCCTTGAGGCCCTCCCCGATCACCGACCCGACCCGACCGAAACCGACCAGTATTGTATGGCCGGAAAGCGTGGTGGGCGTCGGCACGTCGTCAGGCTCCGGTGCGATGACGGGCTCTTCGGCGGCAACGCTCGCGCTTGCTTCCGTCGTGGGCTCGAGCGAAGGCTCGACCGGTGCCGACACGACCGGTTCAACGCCTGCCGGCTCGCCACGGCGCAAAGCGGCGCGGGCCTCGAGCCGTGGGCGCAGACGATCGGCGATGAAGAACATCAGCGGATTGAGAATGATCGAGATCATGGCGCCGGCCAGGATCAGGTCCCGCCCCTCCTCGGGCAGGATGTGCAGAGACACGCCCATTGCGGCGAGGATGAACGAAAATTCGCCGATCTGGGCGAGGCTCGCCGAGATGGTGAGGGCCGTCGAAACCGGCCGGCGGAACGCCAGCACGATCAGGAACGCCGCTACCGACTTGCCGATGAGGATGATGAAGAGCGCCCCCAGCACCGGGAGGGGATTCTCGATGATGACCATCGGATCGACGAGCATGCCGACCGAAACGAAGAACAGCACCGCGAACGCGTCACGCAGCGGCAAAGTCTCGTTGGCGGCGCGCTGGGACAATTCGCTTTCCGAAAGGATCATGCCGGCAAAGAACGCGCCCAGCGCCAGGGAAACCCCGAAGAGGTAGGCAGCGCCGAGCGCCACGCCGAGCGCGATGGCGAGAACGGCGAGCCGGAAGAGTTCGCGATTGCCGGTATGGGCGACGGCATGGAGCATCCAGGGAATGACGCGCCGCCCCACCACCAGCATGAAACCGACGAACGCGGCCACCTTGATGATGGTGATCGCGATGATGCCGACCACCCCGATATCGGCGCCGGTCAGCCGTTCGGCCAGCGAAACGAAGGAATCGTGCGGCACCGGCGCGGTATCGCCGCCCAGGATCGGGGCCAGCGCCGGGATGAGCACCAGGGCGAGGATCATCGCCAGGTCTTCCACGATCAGCCAGCCAATGGCCAGCTTGCCGCGCTCGGTGTCGATGAGGCGGCGATCCTGCATGGTCTTGAGCAGCACGACCGTCGAGGCGACCGACAGCGCCAGGCCCAGCACGATGCCGGCGCCGACGCCCCAGCCCAGTAAGAGGGCGAGACCCACGCCCAGGAGGGTCGCGAAGGCGATCTGAACCAGGGCCCCGGGGATGGCTAGGGTTTTGACCGTCATCAGGTCCTTGAGCGAAAAGTGCAGCCCCACGCCGAACATCAGCAGGATCACGCCGATCTCGGCCAACTGGTTGGCGATGGAGATATCGGCCACGAAGCCCGGCGAGGACGGCCCGACCAGGATACCGGCAAACAGATATCCGATGAGGGGCGGTAACCGCAGCCGGTTGGCAATCGAGCCGAAGATGAACGCCAGGACGAACGCAACGACGATCGTGGTGATCAGGGGCGTATCATGGGGCATTCAACAGGTCTCCGGCGGCGCCCGCCCGGGCGCCGTGTGTGGTCAAGAAAACGAAAATGAGGATTCGGCGGCTGCCGCGCAAGCGATAGCGCCAAAGGCATCGAACAAATTTGGCTTGTGTCGCATCGACTTCCCGCCAATCGTCCATGCGTCACTCTACCGGCAATTAGGTGCAAAACATGGCTGAACCAACCCTGCCCACAGCGATCGAAAGCCTTCGCCAGGCCATAAACCGCGGCGACACCGACGCCTTTCTCGCCTTCTTCCCGGAGGATGGGGTCGTCGAAGACTGGGGCCGGCGCTTTTCCGGCCACGCCGCCATCCTCGGCTGGAGCGACAAGGAGCTGATCGGAGCCAAGGGAACGCTGACCATCACCAAGGTGCTGTCCGTGTCACCCCAAAGGGTGGAAGTGATGACGGACTGGCAGAGCAGCTTCTTTTCGGGAACGAGCAAATTCACCTTCACGCTCGATGACGCGAAAGTGCGGGAGATGCGGATTTCGGAAAGCTAGCGAACTCCGCCTCGCTTTCCCGACAACGCCGGGGAAGTGAGGCTGGAGATGCGCCCGCTTACCCTTCGAAGACGTGCTCGATGATCGATTCGGGCTTCATCTGGATGGAGAAGCCCGGCAGCTTGGGCGGCATATAGGCGGCGTTGCGGATGTCGCAGGGTTCGATGAAGTGCTCGTGGAGATGGTCCACGAACTCGATCACACGCCCCTCTTTGGTCCCCGAAACGACCAGATAATCGATCATCGAGAGGTGCTGGACGTATTCGCAAAGGCCGACGCCGCCCGCATGCGGCCAGACCGGGAGCTTGTACTTGGCCGCCATCAGCAGCACCGAGAGCACTTCGTTGAGCCCCCCGATGCGGCAGGCGTCGATCTGGACGATGTCGATGGCGCCACGGGTGATGAACTGCTTGAAGATGATGCGGTTCTGGCACATTTCGCCGGTCGCCACCCGTACAGGGGCGATGGATTGGCGGATCTTGCGATGGCCCTCGATATCGTCGGGGCTGGTCGGCTCCTCGATGAAATAGGGGTTGAAGCGCTTGAGTTCGCGCACCCAGTCGATGGCCTGGTCGACTTCCCACACCTGGTTGGCGTCGATCATCAGGTAGCGGTCCGGCCCCATGATGGAGCGCACGATTTCGAGCCTGCGGATGTCGTCGTCGAGGTCGCGCCCGACCTTCATCTTGATGTGGTTGAACCCGGCGTCCACCGCCTCGGTGGCGAGGCGCGTCAGCTTCTCGTTCGAATAGCCCAGCCAGCCCGCCGAGGTGGTGTAGCAGGGATAGCCCTCGGCCTTGAGCCTTTCGATGCGCTCGGCCTTGCCGGTTTCCGCCTTGCGGAAGATTTCGAGGGCCTCCTCGGGGGTGATGGCATCGGTGAGGTAGCGGAAGTCGACGATCGAGACCAATTGCTCGGGCGTCATGTCGGCGACGAATTGCCAGACGGGCTTGCCCGCATCCTTGGCGAGCAGATCCCAGACCGCGTTGACCACGGCGCCGGTGGCCAGGTGCATCGCGCCCTTGTCCGGGCCGATCCAGCGCAGCTGGCTGTCGCCGGTCACATGCCGCCAGAAGCGGCCCGGGTTTTCGGCGATCCAGTCGAGGTCGAGCCCTGTCACCCGGCCCTCGAGCGCCCTGATGGCCGCGCACACCACTTCGTTGCCGCGCCCGATGGTGAAGGTCAGCCCGTGCCCCTCGTGCGGACCGTCGGTGTCGAGCACCACATAGGCCGCCGAATAATCGGGGTCGGGGTTCATGGCGTCCGACCCGTCCAGCGACTGGGAGGTCGGAAAGCGCAGGTCAAAGGTCTTGAGGCCGGTAATCTTGGTCATCGAACGAGGTTCCGCAAACGAAAAGCAATCAGCCGGTCCAGCCGCCGTCGATGACGTGGACCTGACCGGTCGTGTAGGTGGCGCCGGCGAGGTAGACGGCCAGGTCCGCCACTTCCTCGGGCTTGCCGATGCGCCCGATGGGCTGGCGCGCGATGAAGGCGGCGCGGGCGGCTTCGAAATCGCCGGTCGCCTTCCAGCGCTCGTGGAGCGAGGGGCTGTCGACGGTGCCCGGGGCGATGGCATTGCAGCGGATGCCCCTGGTCACGTAATCGGCGGCCACCGACTTGGTGAGGCCGATGACGGCGGCCTTGGAGATCGAATAGGCGGCCCGGTTCGGCACGCCCTTCACCGAGGAGGCCACCGTCGCCATGTTGACGATCGCGCCGTCGCCGCGTTCGAGCATGCCGGGCAGGATGGCCTTGATGGTACGCACCTGCGCCCAGACATTGAGGTCGAAGGCGAATTCGAGGTCCTTCTCGCTCATTTCGAGCACGGTGCCGTTATGGACGACGCCGGCGCAGTTGAAGAGCACGTCGATGCGGCCGATCTCGGCGACGGCGGCAGTGACGGCCTCGGCATCGAGCACGTTGAGCACGCGCGTGGTGACGCCGGCGAGCCCATCGAGCTCCTTGAGCTTGTCCGCATTGATGTCGGTGGCGACGACCCTGGCGCCGGCCCTGACGAAAGCCTCGACGGAGGCGCGGCCGATGCCCTGCGCCGCCGCGGTGATTAAGACGATTTTGCCGTTGAGATCGGCCATGCTGAAGCTCCCGCCCCTTAAGAAATAGAAACCCGCGACCCTTCGACGGCGAGCCTGTCGATCGCCTCGAAATCCCAGGCGATGCCGAGGCCCGGCGCGTCGCTGGGTATCGCCTTGCCATCTCGAATGGTCATTCGCGCGGAGGTCAAGTCGTCGAGTTGCGGAATGTATTCCACCCAGCGGGCATTCGGCACGGCGGCGCAGAGCGAAACGTGCAGTTCCATCAGGAAATGCGGGCAGACGGCGATATTGAAACACTCGGCCATGTGCGCGACCTTGAGCCAGGGCGTGATGCCCCCGATGCGGCCGACGTCCACCTGCACGATCGAGCAGGCATGGCGTTCGAGATATTCGCGGAAATGCAGGTGCGAGTAGAGGCTCTCGCCTACCGCGATGGGCAGGCTCGTATGCTCGACCAGCCGCTTGTGGCCCTCGATGTCGTCGGCCGGCAGCGGCTCTTCCAGCCAGCCGATATCGAGCGGCTCATAGGCCCGCGCCCGGCGGATGGCCTCGTCCACGGCAAAGGCCTGGTTGGCGTCGGTAAAGATCTCGAAGCCGGGGCCGACAGCCTCGCGGACAGCGGCGATGCGCCTGACGTCCTCGTGGATGGGCCGGCCGACCTTGAGCTTGGCGCCGGCAAAGCCATCGGCCTTGGCGCGCAGCGCGTCTTCCACCAGGGCCGATTGCTCGAGATGCAGCCAGCCGCCTTCGGTGGTGTAGAGCGGAATTTCCTTCTGCGCCCCGCCGGCCAGGATATGCAGCGGCAGCCCGAGTTTTTTGGCCTTGAGGTCCCAGAGCGCCGTATCGATGGCCGCCATGGCGATGGCGGTAATCGCCCCCACGGTCGTGGCATGGGTCAGGAACAGCAGATCGCGCCAAATCTTTTCGATGTCGTAGGCGTCCCGGCCGATGATGGCAGGCGCCAGGGTCAGTTCCAAAAGCTTCATCACCGACATGCCGCCGGTGCCGATGGTGTAGCTGTAGCCCACGCCCACCGCGCCATCGGCATCGGTGATGCGCACCATCGGCGTCTCCTGGGAGACGAAGGACTGGATAGCGTCGACCCGCTTCACCTTCGGTTTCAGGTCGACCATCAGCAGTTCGACGCGGGTGATCTTAGCCATGGCGGGCTCCGAGGGTGTGGTTGTCCCCCCACCCTTGTTCCCTCCCCACCAAGGGGAGGGAAACCTGCTGGCGCGATTCTCCCCCGGAGCCTCCCTCCCCCTTGTGGGGAGGGATCAAGGGTGGGGGTGGGCAAACCGCGCGGAGCTTGCGGCTCACCCCCTTGCGGGGGTGGGACAGGGAGGGGGGTGCCAGTTTCGCGAAAGCTGCCATCACGCCCTCAGGCTCTTTCCCGACGCCTTATCGAAGACATGCAGCCGCGTGAGATCGAGGGTGAAATCCAGCACCTCGCCCGAAGCCACATGGCGCGGATTGAGCATCTTGCCCTGGACTTCCTTGCCCCCGAGCTCGGTGAAGAGGATGGTCTCGGTGCCCAGCGGCTCGGCGATCAGCACCGGGCGGCGGAGATTTACCGTGCGCGATTCGTCGTGGAGCGCATGGCCCTTGGGCGCAAAGCTTTCGGGGCGGAAGCCGACGACGACTTCCTGGCCGGCCGTGACGGCGAGGCCCTCCGGCAGCGGCACGACCGTGCCGTCGCCCAGCCTGGCGCCGCCATCGGCGACCACCGCATCAAGCTGGTTCATCGGCGGGGAGCCGATGAAGCCGGCCACGAACGTGTTGACCGGCTTCTCGAAAACTTCGGAGGGCGTGCCCACCTGCTCGACATTGCCGTCTCGCATGATGACGATGCGGTCGGCCAGCGTCATCGCCTCGACCTGGTCGTGGGTCACGTAGATGACCGTGGTCTTGACGCGCTGGTGGAGCTTCTTGATTTCCACCCGCATCTGGCCGCGCAGCTTGGCGTCGAGGTTCGAGAGCGGTTCGTCAAAGAGAAAGACGTCCGGGTTGCGCACGATGGCGCGGCCCATGGCCACGCGCTGGCGCTGGCCGCCCGAAAGATTGGCCGGCAGGCGGTCGAGATAGGGACCGAGCCCCAGGATCTCGGCGGCCTCGGCCACCCGCTTTTCGATCTCGGCTTCCGGGGCCTTGGCGATCTTGAGCCCGAAGCCGAGATTCTCCTTGACCGTCATGTGCGGGTAGAGCGCGTAGGACTGGAACACCATCGAGATGTTGCGCGAGCGCGGCGGCAGGTCGTTGACCACGCGGTCCCCGATCGAGATGGTGCCGCCCGAGATTTCCTCGAGCCCGGCCACCATGCGCAGCGTCGTCGACTTGCCGCAGCCCGAGGGGCCGACCAGGACCACGAACTCGTTGTGGGCGATGTCGAGATCGATGCCATGCACGATCTCGAGGTTCCCGTAGCGCTTGACGACCTTTTGGAGGCGAACTTCCGCCATTGGACTAACCCTTTACGCCGCCGAACGTCAGGCCGGCGATCAGATGTTTCTGGACGATGAAAGTGAGGACGAGAGCCGGGATGATAATGAGCACGGCCATGGCGCTCATGCCGGTCCAGTCCACCGTGAATTGGGCGGTGAAATCCATCAGGCCCACCGGCATGGTCTTGCTCGCCGTGGTGCGGGTGAGCTGGCTGGCCAGCGCATATTCGTTCCACGAGGTGAGGAAGGCGAAGATCGCCGCCGAGGCGAGGCCCGAACGGGCGAGCGGGAACTCGACCTTCCAGAACGCCTGCCAGCGCGTGCAGCCATCGATCTGGGCAGCTTCGGAAAGATCGACCGGGATCTGCCGGAAGAAGCCGTCCGTGAGCCAGATGGTGAAGGGGATGTTGACCGCCATGTAGACGAGGATCAGCCCGAACGGGGTATCGATGAGGCCAACGCGTGCCCAGAGGATGAAGAGCGGCAGCGAGAGCGCCACGCCCGGCACGGTGCGCGACAGCATGAAGGCGAGGAACAGCGCCCCCTTGCCCTTGAACCTGTAGCGCGCAAAGGCGTAGCCGCCCGCCATGCCGATGACGATGGCCACCACCGTCGAGGTCACCGAGATGACGATCGAGTTGATGAAGTACTGGGCGACCGGCAGCCCCTGCTGTGTATCGAGGAGGCCGAAGATACCCTTGAAGTTGTTGAGCGTAAGCTCCTTGGGGATCCACACCGCCGGTCGCGCCAGGATTTCGATATTGGGGCGGAAGGCGGTGAGCACGACCCAGACGCCGGGCACGCACAAGATCACCATGGCCACCAACACGCCCAGTCGGATCAGCCAGCGCTGCCACGGCTTTTCGATTGTTCTCTGCCGGCTCATTGCGCGCCTCCCATGAAGGTCCGCGCAGCCACCAGCTTGCGGTAGAAATAGAAGGTGAAGACGATCGAGAGCAGGATCGAGATGTAGCCCATGGCGTTGGCCATGCCCATCTGGCTGTTCTGGTAGCCGGTGCGGGTCATGAGCGTCCACAGGAGCTCGGTGCGCCCGGCCGGCCCGCCATTGGTCATGATGCGCACCATGTCATAAGCGCGGGCGATGTCGAGCGAGCGGATGGTCATGGCGATATAGACGAAGGGCATCAGGAACGGCAGCGTGATGTGCCGGAAGACCTGGACGGGATTGCACCCATCCACCTTTGCCGCCTCGATCGGCTCCTTGGGCAGGGCCATCAGCCCCGCCAGCAACAGGATCGCGAACACCGAGGTCGACATCCAGATCTCGGCGAAAAGGATGGAGAAATTGGCGAGCGTGCCGTCGACGAGCCAGGGGATCGGCTCCTTGATGAGCCCGAGGTCGAAGAGCGCGTTGTTCACGAGCCCCACCGAGTCGTTGAAGATGTACTTGAACTGGAAGCCCACGAGGATGGGCGAGAACATCATCGGGAACATCATGATGGTGCGCAGCGTGCGCTGGCCCCAGGTGATCTTGTTGATGAGCAGCGCCAACCCGAGCCCGAGGATCATCTCGACATTGAGCGCGATGGTGACGAACAGCAGCGTGCGTCCGAACGCCCACCAAAACTCGGGATTGACCATCAGGCGCTGGTAGTTGCGCAGCCCCACGAACTGAAACAGCGTCGCCGGCTTGGTGAGGTTATAGGCCGTAAAGCTCGTCCAGAACGAAACGAGGAGCGGCACCAGCACCACGGCCAGGATCACCACGATCGCCGGGAGCAACAGAAGATAGGGTATCGCCCGGGGCGATCGGAAGAAGCGCATGCGCGTTCTCTAAACTTGATGGAAGAACCCCCCGGCCCTCCCCCGCAAGGGGGAGGGAGAAGAGGCAGCGGGAATCGAGCCACAACTCGCCCCCCCTTGCGGGGGAGGCCGGGAGGGGTGAGCCGCCCGCACAGGACAGGCGGCTCCTCACATCGCTTACTGCAGCAATCCGGCGTCCTGCATGATGGTCGTCGCCTGGGCGGCGGCATCATCAAGGGCCTGCTGCGGGGTCTTTTCGCCAATGATGGCGGCCTGGACGTTCGGCCAGATCACGTTGGAGACTTCGATCCACTGCGGAATCAGCGGCGGGGTGCGGGCTTCATCGAGCGACTTCTGCCAGATGGGGAACATCTGGGCGAGGGCCGGCTTATTGTTGGCCTTGAACCACTCGACCACTTCGTCGAACGTCTTGGTGCGGGTCGGGAGGTTCCCGGCTTCCGCTTCCATCATCTCGCTTTCGTCATTGGTGAGGAACACCGCCAGGGACACCGCCGCTTCCTTGTTGTCGCACTGCTGCGTCACCGAGAAGGAGTGCGAGCCGGACCAGCCGCCGCGATGGCCGGAAGTACCGACCGGCGCCACGGCGAAGCCGAGATCGTCGGCGATCTTGGACGAAGCCGGGTCCGAATAGAAACCGGCGAAACCCGGCCAGTCGAGGTCGACCGCCAGCTGGCCGGCAGCCATGGCCTGGCCGATGTCGTCCCAGGTGTAGTTGACGGTGCCGGCGGGAACCGCCTTGGCGTCATAGATGTCCTTGAACCACTGGACGGCGGCAACGCCGGCTTCCGAGTTGAAGATCGGCTTGTTGTTCTCGTCGAAGATATCCCCGCCATTGGCGCGCAGGATTTCCATGAAGCGGCCGGACATGCCTTCGTCCTTACCGGCAAAGGCAGTGCCGTAAAGGTTCGGCGGATCGGCGAAGAAGATGATCTGGTTCTTGAAGTCCTCGAAGGTCTCGGGGGGAACCAGGTCCTTGCCGAACTTTTCCTTGTAGGCCGCCTGCCTGGCAGGATCGGCGTAGAGCGACTTGCGATAGTAGATGTTGGAAACGTCGGTGACGCGCGGCAGCTGCACCAGGCGCCCGTCGACTTCGGAGGACTTGAGGGTACCCGGCACGTACTTGGCCAGCTCGCTCTCGGGAATGTAGTCCTTCAGGTCAATGTAGAGATCGCCATATTGGGGGGCGAACGAGGTGTGGTTCGAGCCCACGCACCAGTTGATGGTGCCCGAGGCGATGTCCTGCTTGATCTCGCGGTCGAGATCGAAATGGTTCTTGGACGAAACGATCTCGACCTTGGCGCCGGTGAGCTTTTCCCATTCCGGAATGCGGGTATAGAGCTTTTCGTACTGGGTACCGCCGATCAGCTTCACCTTGAGGGTGTACCCGTCGAATTTGCCGTAATCGAAGTCCTGCGCTGCGGCGATGCCGGTCAGGCTCGCGAACGCAACCGACGCCATGAGCGCGGTTTTCATCAGTTTCGATGACATAACTTTCTCCTCCTGAGACCTCTCTGCATATCGCCTCCACCCGAGGCTTGATTATGCATATATGAAAAGTCTATTCGTAAGTAAGCAGGTTGACGCGCCGCCGTCAACAGCTAGCATCGCGCCGCAATCAGTAAGGACGCTCGCACGTGGACACCGAGGAAAGCGATCGCTACCGCGCTCCGGCGCTCGACAAGGGGCTCGATATCCTCGAGCTGCTCTCGGGCACCGAGGAGGGCCTGAGCCAGGCGGAGATCGCCAAGTCGCTCGAGCGCTCTCCCAACGAAATCTACCGCATGCTCGATCGTCTGGTTCGGCGCGACTACGTGCGGCGCACGCCCGGGGACCGCTACGAGCTGACGCTCAAGCTCTTCGAGCTGGCCCATGCCAGCCCCCCGGTTTCCCGGCTCGTCAGCCAGGCTTTGCCGATCATGCGCCGGTTCGCGCGCGAGGCGCAGCAGGCCTGCCACCTGGTCATCCAGGATCGCAACATCCTCGTGGTGGTGGCGCAGGTAGACAGCCCCGGCTACTGGAACGTCTCGATCCGCGTCGGCTCGCGCATTTCCATGGTCAATACCGGCTCCGGCCATGTCTTCCTGGCCTTCGCCTCGCCCGAGGAGCGCCGGATCATGCTCGAAGACGTTGCGGGCGCCGATGAACTGCCCGCCGATTTCGCGACGCGCCTCGCCAAGGTGCGCGAGCAGGGCTTTGAGACCATGGCGAGCCTGCAGGTCGCGAGCGTCACCAACCTCACCGTCCCCATCCTCGGCCCGGTCGGCACGATCCTCGCGGTTCTGACCAGCCCGTTCACCAGCCGGCTCGACAAGAGGGATGCGCCCGACCAGCGGGCGGTTCTCGACCTGCTGATCGCGGCGGGCGAAGAGATTTCGAAACGGCCGATCGCGGCCCCGAGGGATTGACCATGCGCATACTCGATACGCACCTGCACCTGGTTTACCAGGATCGGTTCTCCTACCCCTGGCTGGCCAACGCCGAACCCCTCAACCGGCAATGGACGGCCGAAAGCTACTTCGCAGAAGCCGAAAAGCTTGGCATCGAATCGGCCATCCACATGGAAGTGGACGTCGCCGAACCCGACATCGCCGGAGAGACCGCCTTCGTCACCCAGGTGCATCCCCGCGTCATCGGCGCCGTCGCCTCGGGGCGCCCGGAGCACGAGGGATTTGCCGAGTACCTGGACCTGCTGGTGCGTAACCCCAAGGTGCGGGGCGTCCGCCGCATCCTCCACGAATCTCCCAACGAGCTGTCCCAGACCCCGCTCTTCGCCGAGAACCTGAGGCGTCTCGCGCCCTATCACCTCAGCTTCGATCTCTGCCTGCGCGCCGACCAGCTGCCCATCGGCGCCGACCTTGCCGACAAGGCCCCCGAGGTACACTTCGTGCTCGACCATTGCGGCGTGCCCAAGGTCGCCGCGATGGAGCTCGATCCCTGGCGGCAATATATCAGGGAACTGGCCAGTCGTCCGAACGTCAACGCGAAGATCTCGGGCATCGTGGCCTATGCCAAGCCCGATTGGACGGTCGACGACCTGCGCCCCTTCGCCGAGCACGTCATCGAAAGCTTCGGCTGGGACCGCGTCGTCTGGGGCTCGGACCATCCGGTCTGCACGCTCACGGCCAATCTCACCCGTTGGGTGGAAGCGACCCACCAGATCCTCTCGGGCGCCAGCGACGACGAGAAGGCCAAGCTCCTCCATCGCAATGCCGAGCGCATCTATCGGGTCTAGAAAGGGGAGCCTTGCGGCTCCCCCTCGAAACTAGGCGCGATACTTCTGGACGGCGCCGGGAAGCTTGCTCCATTCGGCATACCAGGCGACGAACTGCTCGTACTGGCTCTTGGCCCAGGCCCGCTGGCTCGGGGAGAGTTCGTCGGTCGCGTTGAAATGGAGCTTGTAAGCTGCCTGCCCCTGCAGCTCGAGCAGGTACTTGTAGTAGAGCACCAGGTCGGTGCCCTCGTCCCAGGACGACAGCACCTCGAACGCTTCGCTCAGTTCGAGCGCGCGCGAACGCGCCTCGAGATCGCCGGCGGCCGCGGCCTTGGCCAGGGCCACAAGGTGCAGCACCTGGCGCGGCAGGGCATTGCCGATGCCGGTGATGGTGCCCGCGGCGCCGGCCTTGACGTAGCCATGATAGACGCCGGTATCGACACCGGCCATCATCACGACCTCGGGGTCGGCGCTGGTGATGTGCTCGGCCACGTAAGTCATGGCCTCCGGACCTCCGAATTCCTTGAAGCCGACGAGGTTCCTGTGCTTGGCGCGCAGGGCGAAGAAGAGTTCGGCGCGGGTTTCGAAGCCGTAATGCGGGCTGTTGTAGATGACCGCCGGCGTGTCCGACGCGGCCGAGAGGATGGCCTCGAAATGATGCCGCTGCGCCGTCGGCTGGTTGCCCCGCGAGAGTACCCGGGGAATGACCATGAGGCCGGCGGCGCCGACCTTCTGGGCATGGGCGGCATGGGACACCGCCGAAGCCGTGTTGACGGCGCCTGTGCCCACGATGACGGGAATGCCGGCCTTGACCAGGCGCTCGACGCCTTCCTGGCGCTGCGCATCCGTCAGCAGCGGCCAATCGCCCATCGAGCCGCAATAGACGACGCCCGACATGCCGATTTCGATCAGTTCCTTGGCCTTGCGGACCAGCTCGTCATAGTCGGGCGTGCGGTCGGCTTTGCAGGGTGTCATCAGGGCCGGGATCACGCCCGTAAAGATGCTCGTGTTCATGATGTCCTTGTCGGTCTTGGCGTCTGCCCGCAGATTAGTCCTTTGTATTCTGTTTGTCGACAGAAACGAAACCGGCGCACGAAACCCGGCTGACGCCACGAAAAAGCCAGATCGATAAACGGCTTATGAAGGAAGAAGCCCCGCGAAGCGGCCTATTCGGCGGCCTGATCGGCCTCTAGGTCCGGACCGTTGGGATCGCCGGGCGCGGTTTCGACGCCGATATCGGGGAAGGCCACGATACGCTGGCCGTGGAAATCGGTGCGCACCACAACGAGGCCGCGTTCCTCGAAATAGGTGAGGAGGCGCCGGGCGCGCCCGATCGAGTGCGTGCCGTAGACGCGGGCAAGCGTGGCGTCGGGCGGGCAGGGGGCGCCGGTGACGGCGGCCTGGGCGACGATGAGGAAGACCCCCTGCACGTCGTCGGTCAGCCGCTCGGAAAGAGCGAGGGCCTGCTGCCAAGTATCGGAGGAGGCGGTTTCCTCATCGACACTGGCCTTGGCGACGGCGAGGCGCCGGCGGAAGGCGGGAAGCGCCAGCGGCTCGCCGGGAACACGGCGAATGCGGCAGCGGACCAGAAAGTCCTGGTAGAGCACGGCGACGGTGCGGAAGCCGGCATCGGGATCATCGAGCAGTTCGCGCATGACCTGGTCGAGCAGCGCTTCGCGCTCGGCCTCGTCGATCTCGGGAAAGAGCGACACCGGCATAGGCTCGTGCTCGGGTTTCTTGCGGGCGAGCTGGGTCAGGATATCGGCGGTGGGCGTGGGCGGAGGCGGGGCCGGGCGGCGCACTGGCGGCTGGCGGATTTCCTCGGCGACGGCCGAGAAGATGAGATCGGCGGCGTCCTGCGGCGCTTCGGGGAGCGGGGTCAGCTTCGGGCTGGTGGAGCGGGCGGAAGTCTCGACCGGGCCGATGGCGATGGGCAGCGGTTTTCGCGACAGGGCCGGGCCCAAGGCGACGAAATTGCCGCGCGGCAGGTCGCGGAACATTTCGGCCTGGCGGCGGTCCATGCCGAGGAGATCGGCGGCGCGCGCCATGTCGATATCGAGAAAGGTGCGGCCCATGAGGAAGTTGGAGGCTTCCGCGGCGACGTTCTTGGCCAGCTTTGCGAGGCGCTGGGTAGCGATGACTCCGGCAAGGCCGCGCTTGCGGCCGCGCGACATCAGGTTCGCCATGGCGCCGAGCGAGAGCTTTCGCGCTTCGTCCGAGACGTCGCCGGCGGCGGCGGGGGCGAAGATCTGGGCCTCGTCGACGACGACGAGCACGGGATACCAGAAGTCGCGGTCGGCATCGAACATGCCGCCGAGAAAGGCGGCGGCGCAGCGCATCTGCTGCTCCATGTCGAGGCCTTCAAGATTGAGCACCACGGAGACGCGGTGCTGGCGGATGCGGCCGGCAATGGCGGTGAGCTCGCGCTCGGTGCGGGCGCCGTCGACGACGAGGTGCCCGTATTTGTCGGCAAGGGTAACGAAATCGCCTTCGGGGTCGACAACGCAATGCTGCACCCAGGGCGCGCTCTGTTCGAGCAGGCGCCGCAAGAGGTGGGACTTGCCGGAGCCGGAATTGCCCTGGACCAGGAGGCGGGTCGCCAGCAGCTCCTCAAGATCAAGCATGGCCGCCGCGCCGCCGGCGGCTTTTCCCATGTCGATCGAGACGTTCATGTGAGCTGGGGAATCCTGCGGGGAATCGGAAGGGTCAGGGTTCCTTAGCATTTTGGGCGGGGGTTGGGAGTCCCGGCGCGGGAAATGCACAGGGGGGCGGTGATTGTGTTCACCCCCCCTGCCTCCCCCGCAAGGGGGGAGGTGTTTCGATCCAGTTGCTGGCGCGCTAGACGTCCCACAATCGCGGTCAGCACCTCCCCCCTTGCGGGGGAGGTTGGGAGGGGGGGGAGTGAAAGGCGCGGATGGTGTGCGCGCCCTCTCCCGCCGCTGCGCGGGGGCGAGGTGCGGGTGGGTCGTTCGCGCGCTAGCCCCGTCGTTCCGCCAGATAGATATGATCACACGCCAGCACCGTCTCGCCGCGCTGGTTGAGTACGCGCACCTGTTCGGTGATGCGGCCATGCGTGGCGCGCTTGGGGTCGGGGTCGAGCCCGGTAATGGTGAGCTCGGTATGGATGGTGTCGCCGATGAAGACGGGTTTGGGAAACCGCAACCGCTCGTAGCCGTAAGTGAAGGCCAACGGGTTGATCTCGCTGGCGGTCAGCCCGATGCCGATGGCGAAGGTCATGGTGCCGTGGGCGATGCGCTGGCCGAAGGGCGTCGCCTTCATCGCCTCGGCGTCCATGTGGTGGGGAAAGAAATCCCCGGTATGGCCGGCATGGACGACGAAGTCGGTCTCGGTGATGGTGCGGCCGTAGGTCGATCGGGTTTCCCCGAGGACGTAGTCTTCAAAGTGCCGTGGTCTGTCCATCAGAAGGACTCCGCGAAGAGGGCGTTGAGGGCGGCGACGATGGCAGCCGGGGATTGGCGCGACAGCAGGCCCTGGTTGAGGCGCTGCGAGGCGGCCTCCTGGAAGGCCATGTAGCCGTCGTGGCGCGGGCGCACCCAGGCGCCTTCGAGGGTTTTTCGCGTGTCGCGATAAAAGTCATGGGTGGCGGCGTTGACCTTGCTGTCCTCCCAGGCGGCTGCATGGCCGGGCTGGCCGCCGGAAATGGCGTAGATGGTCTTCTGCACCGGGGGGCTGGCCACCCAATAGGCGTAGTCGATGGCCTGACCGATGCGTTTGGAAAAGGCCGAGACGGCAATGCCGGTGCCGCCGAGCGCCGAGCCGACCGGGCCGTTGCCGCCAGCGGCGGGGATGTCGGCGAAGGCGAGGCGGTGGTCGCGAAAACCGTCGATGGCGTAGTTCACGTAGCCATAGCCGAGCGGCATGACGGCGAGGTTGGTGTCCTCGCTGGCCAGCAGCTCGGAGGAGGCGATGGGGTCGCGGGAAAAGTCATCGGGGTCGATGAGGGCGACGAGTTCGGCCAGCATGGCGACGGCGCGTTCGCCCGCTTCGGGAGCGATGAGCTGGCCGGTGACGTTGCAGGGCGTGCCGAGATTGGCGGCGAGGGTGTAAAAGCTCATCAGCGAATGCGGCGGGCGCATGGGAATCGTGACTTTGCCAGCCCGCGCCAAAGTGAGCACTTCGCTCCAGCGGGTCAGTGGCTTTGGCAGCCTGTCGGCGCGAAAAGCCTGCACCTGCGTGGCGGCATCGATGGGAAAGGCCCATTGGCGGCCCTGCCACTGGTAGCTCTCGAAGGATTTTCCGACCGAGCCGGCCCTGATGTCGGCGAAGCCGCGTTCGCGGCCGGCGACGTCGAGGGGGGCGAGGCATTTCTCGGCGGTGATCTGGCCCACATGGGGATGGTCGATGACGATGAGATCGTATTGGCGCGCCAGGTCCTCGACCGGAAAGCTCTCGAAATCCTGGAGGCTGCGCTGGTCCCAGGAAATCTCGACCCCGGTTTCGGCCAGCCATTGGCGGGAGGTGGCGACCATCGGCTCGTAACCGCGCGGATGGCTCCAGGTCATGCCCTTGAGTTTGATGCTCACAGGCCGAACTCCGCGCGGATCTTTGCGCTCTGTTCGCCGATGAGAGGGGCGGCCCGCGAGGTCCTGGGGCGCTTGCCGTTGATGCGGAGCGGCGCGCGGGTAGTGGTGATCGAGACGTTGTCCTCGCGGGTGACGGTCTGGAGCATGTCGAGGATCTTGAAACCCTCGCTCTCCATCAACTCGTCCCAGGTGAGAACCTTTGCGCACCAGATGTCGGCGGGCTCGAGGATACTGAGCCAATGATCGGTGCTCTGCGTGGCGACATGCCCGGCGATGATGCGCTTGATGGCGTCGCGATCAGAGAACCAGGTTTTTGGTTTGTCCTTGTAGGGGGCGAGAGCTTCGAGGCCGAAGAGGTCGGCCAGTTTGGTGATGGGGGTCATAGCGATGGCGAGGTACCCGTCGGCGGTGGGGTAAACGCCGTAGGGGGCGGAGAGGTAGGCGTGGGCCGAGCGGAATTCCGAGCGCTTTGGCATGCGCTGGCCGTCGTTGAGATAGGCCGTCAGCACTTCGAACTGGAAGTCGACGAGGGCTTCCATGAGACTGGTCTCGACATGGGCGCCCTGCCCGGTGATGCCGCGGCGGACGAGCGAGGCCAAAATACCCTGGCAGGCGGCGGAGCCGGCGAGCATGTCGGCGACGGCGAGCCCGAACGGCACCGGGCCCTGGTCGTGGTCGCCATTGAGCCACATGAGGCCCGAACGGGCCTGGGCGAGAAGGTCCTGCCCCGGACGCATGACCCAGGGGCCTTCTGTGCCGTAGCCGGTAATCGAGGCGTAGACGATGCGCGGGTTGATGGACTTGACCGCTTCATAGTCGAGCCCGAGCCGCTCGATGACGCCAGGGCGGAAATTCTGCAGCACCACGTCGGCCTGGGTCAGGAGCTTCCTGAGCGCCACGAGATCGTCCGGGTTCTTGAGGTCGAGCGCCAGGCTTTCCTTGGAGCGGTTGATGGCGTGGAAATTGGTGGAATCGCCGCCGATCTCGGTGTCGGTGAGATAGAGGCGACGGGAGAGGTCGCCTCCGTCCGGACGCTCGATCTTGATGACGCGCGCGCCAAGATCCTGCAGGCGCAGCGAGGCATAGGGGCCGGAAAGGAACTGGCACATGTCGATGACGACGAGGCCGGTGAGCGGAAGATCCTGATCCATTCTTTTTGTTACTTTTCGGTCTTGCCGGCGAAATCGGCAGGGTTTTGGTATTTCACCGTCTGCAAGTGCTCGCAGTAGAGGACGAGTTCGCCTTCGCCCTTGAACACCTCGTAGCTGGCGCGGATGAGGCCGAGCTCGGCATATTTCGGGCGTTTATCGAGGTTGGTGCGGATGGTGTAGATGGTGTCGCCGACAAAGGTCGGCTTGATGAAGCGCAGCTTGTCGTAGCCGTAGGAGAAGGCGTTGACGCAATTGGTGGCGACGAGGCCGAGGCCGGCGGAAAAGACGAAGGCACCGGCGACGAGACGCTTGCCGAACTGGCCTTCGGTCGTGGCAAAAATATCGTCGGCGACGTAGGGGTGCATGTCGGTGACGAGGGCGTTGAACGCCATGGACTCGCCCTCCGAAATGGTGCGCCGCAGCGAGCGGATCTTCTGGCCGACCGGCCAATCCTCGTAGAACCAGTTTTCGCTGTTCCACACGGGAATGTCGGCATGCTCTGCCGGCATAGTTTTGGGATGGGTGGACGAAACGCCGATGGTACTCATGGCTTGGCCTCGAGGGGGGTGGCCGGGGCGGCGGCGGAGGCAAAGGCGGCCTCGGCGAGTGCCATCGTGTACCAGGCATCCTCCACCGAGGTGACGAGCGTCTCATCCTCGCCGGCGGCGAAGCGCTGCAGGTTGCTCATGGTGCCGCGGAAGGCGTGGGGGAACCAGCCGCCCTCGAGCGGCACCTGCGTCCAGTCCTCGCCGCGGCGCGTGATCCAGAGTTCGTCGGGTTCGCCCTTGGGATAGTCGAGAAGCACCCCGAGCTTGACCATGGCCGCGCCCTCGCTGCCCTCGATGCGGAAGGAGGCGTCTTGGAATCTGCGGCCGAAATCGTGGTTGTGGTTGATGGAAAGCGTCACCCGCTGGCCCGGAGCGAAATCGATGAGAGCCGAGGTGCGGGTCTGGGCGAGGTCCGTCGAGGGATGGCCGAGCGTGCGGGCATGGACGCCGCCCGGATTGCCCAGGAAGAAGCGGATCGCGTCCAGGTAATGGATCGAATGCACCGCGATCTCGATGCGCGGCAGGCCCTTGAGGAAGGGGAAGAGCTGCCAGGGGGTGACGAGATTGAGATGGACTTCGACATCGACGATGTCGCCCAGCCAGCCGCGATCGACGGCATCCTTGAGGGCGAGGAACATCGGGGAGAAGCGCAGCTGGAAATTGACCGCCGCCCTGAGGTTTTTCGCCCGGCAGAGTTTTAGAATTTCGGTGGCTTCGGCGAGGTCCGAGCCCATGGGCTTTTGCAGCAGCACCGCCGCGCCATCGGGCAGGCTCGGCAAAACCTTGAGATGTGCGGAGGGCGGCAGCGCCAGGTCGTAGACGGCATTCGGGGTGGCGATGGCCTCTTCGAGCGTCGAAAAGGCCCTGATGCTCCACTTTTCCGCCAGGGTTCCGGCCTTGGCGAGATCGAGGTCATAGACGCCGGCGACGGGCAGGCCGGCCAGCCGGTAGGCCGGCAGGTGGGCATCGCCAACGATGCCGCCGCCGCCGATGATGACGATGGGTTTTGGCGCAGATGGCATCGGCCAGTTCTGGGCCAGTTGATCGACCGGGATCACGCGTCCTCCCTCGCGGCCGCGTCCCGACCGCAATTCTTATGTGAATGATATTTTCACATATGGGGAAAGCGCGCAAGCGCCATGGGTCAATCCATATGAAAGACCTCGGGCATTTCCGCCCACCATTCGCCATCGTTGCGGGTATCGAGCGGGGATTGCAGGGGCTTGCAGACCGCCCACCAGTCCTGGGTGCGCGGGTCGGCGGCCATGGCCGCCATGTCGGCCTCGTAATCGCTGCCGTGATACTCGAAGTACGAAAACAGCAGGTTCTCCGGCTCCTTGAGGTAGATCGAGTAGTTGGAGATGTTGGAGGCCTTCAGCTGCTTGAGCACGTCCGGCCAGACAGCAGCGTGCAGGCGTTTATACTCGGCGATGGACTCGGGCTTGATGCCGATGACCGATGCGTAGCGGGTCATGCTTGGTCCTTTCAGGCGACGGTGAAGCCCTTCACGAAGGGATCGCGATCATCGAGGAAGATGGTGTTGTAGCCGGTGATCCAGGCCTGGCCGGCGATCGAGGGCACGATGGCCTTGTAGGGCCCGACCTGCGTCTCGGCCTCGACCTTGCCGACGAAGAGGCTGCCGATGATGCTTTCGTGCACGAACGTGTCGCCGACCTTGAGATCGCCGCGCGCCGCCTTCTGCGCCAGTCGCGCCGAGGTGCCGGTGCCGCAGGGCGAGCGGTCGATGGCCTTCTCGCCGTAGAACACGGCATTGCGCGCATCGGCCTTGGGGTTCTTGGGGCTACCGGTCCACATCACGTGGCGCAGGCCGTTGATGGTCGGGTATTCAGGGTGCTGGAAGGTGTATTTCTCGTTGATGAGTTTTCGCGCGATCGGGGAAAGCCGCTGGATTTCGGCGGCTGAGAATTGCTCCATATCCTCGAAACTCGGCTGGCTCTCGAAGATGGCGTAGAAATTGCCGCCATAGGAGACGTCGAACTTGAGCGGCCCGATGCCGGGGAGGTCGATCTCGAGGTCGGTTGCGTAGAGGAATGACGGCACGTTGGTGATCTTGACGTCGATGACGTGCCCGGCATTGTCCATGGTGTATTCGGCTTCGATGACCCCGGCCGGCACTTCGAGGCGCAGCTTGCCCGGCACCTTGGGGGTCACGAGCCCTTCCTCGATCATCACCGTCACCGTGCCGATGGTGCCGTGCCCGCACATAGGCAGGCACCCCGAGGTCTCGATGAAGAGGATCGAGCCGTCCACGTCCTCGCGCAGCGCCGGATAGAGGATCGAGCCGCTCATCACGTCATGGCCGCGCGGCTCGAACATGAGGCCCGTGCGGATCCAGTCGTATTCGGCCAGGAAGTGCTCGCGGCGCTCGTTCATGGTGGCGCCCTTGAGGTCGGGGCCCCCGCCCGCGACCACGCGCACCGGGTTGCCGCAGGTATGGGCGTCTATGCAGAAAAAGCTCTTCTTGGTCATTGGAACCGCGCGATGTCGAAAGGTGAAAGATCGGCCGTGTCGCGGCCCGCGACAAGGTCTGCGACCCTGCGGGCGGTAACGGCGGAAAGCGTGAGGCCGAGATGGCCATGCCCGAAGGCGAAGACGATGCGCTCGTCCTTGGGGTGCCGGCTGATGACGGGCACGGAATCGGGCGTCGACGGACGCCGCCCCATCCACTCCTTGCCGCCCTCGGGAAGCGATGGCACGTAGCGGCGCATCTTGGTGCGCATGGCCTTGGCGCGCCCGAAATTGGGCGCGGCCTGCGGCTTGGCCAGCTCCACCGCCCCGCCCACGCGCAGCCCATCGACCAGCGGGGAGGCGATGAAGCCGTGATCGCCGAAGCCCACCGGCATGGGGAGGTTCCACCCCAGCTCGGTAAAGCCAAAAGTGGTGTTGTAGCCCCGCTCGGTCTCGAGCAGGATCCTCAGGCCAAGCCCGCGGACCAGTTCGCGCGACCAGACGCCCGAGGCCACCACGACCTTGTCGAACACGGATTCGCCGTTTCCTGCTACGACCACGATGCCGTTTTCGGTCTGCCGCAGCGCCTGCGCCCGGCTCGCAACGAAGCTGGCGCGTTCGCGCCAGAAGGCCTGGTAGCGGCGCAGCACCGTCAGGGGATTGGAGACCATCCAGTAGACCGGCTGGCGAACGGCGCCGAAGAACGGGCCCTCCAGCTGCGGGACCAGTTGCCGGGCCGCCTTCGGCGAGATCCGCTCGAATTCGTAGCCTAGAGCGGACCTAACCTTTTCGGCCTCATGGACCGCCGCCGCAGTACTTGCCTCGTCGTCATGGACCGAGACGAAGCCGGTCTGGCGCAGGTGCCCGAAGACACCCGCCTTGCGTCCCAGTTCCTGATGATCGGCGAGAGCCGTCTTCATGAGCCCGGTCAGCGCCAGGCGGGTGCGCGCTTCCTGGCGCGAATTGGCGTTCATCAGGAAGGCCAGGAGCCAGGGTGTCAGGGCCGGCACGTCGGTCCAGCGCACCGTCAGCGGCCCCAGCGGATCGAGCAGCCAACGCGGCACGGTGGTGAAAATGCCGGGACTGGCGATCGGCGCGATCTCGGGCAGCGCCAGCAGCGCGGCATTGCCCGATGAGGTCGGCAGGCCATCGATATCCGGCTCGAAGACGGTGACTTCGTGGCCTTCATCGATGAGCCAGGTGGCGGCGGCCGACCCGATGATGCCGGCGCCGATTACTGCAACGCGCGCCATCTAGCGATCCTCAAGGCGAATGCCGCTGGCGGTCGTGCGCACCAGGTAGGACTGAATCTGCTGGACGATCTGGGCCCCATGGACGGCGCCGAGCTCTTCGCACAGATCCGGGTCGCGGGCCGCGATCGCATCGACGATGGCCTCGTGCTCATCGACGTATTGACGCGGCAGACGGTCATCGAAGCTCGAATAATAAAGCCGCAGAATGCGCCGTCCCTCATCGAGCAGCCGGGTAAACAGGCCGCTGAAATAGGGATTGCCGCCGGCCTGGGCGATGGCGACATGGAAGTCACGATTGGCCCCGATCATGCCCAGGGCATCGCGCCGCGTCACCGCTTCGGAAAAGGCGGCCTGCTGGCTGCGGATGGCAATGAGGTCCTCGGCGGTATGGTGGATCGCCGCCGAGCGCGTGGTGACGCGATACATCAGCGTCAGCGCTTCGAAATAGACAGGAAGCTGCGTGAAATCGATCGGCGAGACAATGGTGTTCCGGTTCGGTAGCGTCGTAACCAGCCCTTCGGCCGCCAGCCGCACCAGCGCCTCGCGAACCGGGGTGCGCGACATGCCGAACTCTTCGGAGAGCCCGACCTCGTCGAGCGCGCTGCCCGGTTCGATCGCCAGCTCGAGGATCGACTGGCGCAGCCGTTCATAGATGGTCTGGGCGCCCGACCCACGTGGGCGTGCGACCGTTTCGGACTTGTCCTCGGGTGCTGTCATGGGGTTCTCCAGAAGGCCCCACACTATCCCGTATCCAATTTGTCGACAACTAGTCCTGTGGCGCCAGCCCTTCGATCTGGGCGTTGACCTGGACCTCGCTCACCTCTTCGAGGAATTCAGCGATGCGATCGAGTTCGGCGTCCGAAAACTTGTCCATCACCGCCCCATAGGATTGGCGCATGTACCGGTAGAACGCGATGGGCTCGGCGGCCTTTTCGCGGTTGAGCTCGATGAGCACGCTGCGCCGATCGGTGGGATGGGGAACGCGACTGATGAACCCCGAGCTTTCCAGCCGATCGAGCAGAGCCGTTCCCGACCCGGAAGAGAGCCCGAGGTGGCTGATGATCTGCTTGGGGCTGAGCGCCTCGTCGGAATCGTAAAGATAGCCGATGCAGGCAAGGTCGGTGGGATGCAGGCGCAGTTTCTTGGCCGCGAAGGCGCTGGCGTGATCGGACCAATAGACGATGCGCCGCAGCCCCAGTCCGACGCGACGCATGCGCTGGGCGCGGGTCAGCTCCACTCTTGACGATCTACCTGCCATCAACTATCTCGACCATAGAGTAATTCGGCAATAGAGATATAGCCGATCTTCCCATTGAGCAACACTCCGGAAACACAGATGTCGCGTCTTCAAGCAGTTCAGTCAACCGGCGCCGCCCTAGAGGACAAGCTGCCCCGTGCAAATGCCGTCGAAGCCGTACCTGCCCCTGCGACGCCCGAGACAACACCGGCGGCCGAAGGCAAGGCCGGACGCAAGCGCCCGCCTGCCCGCAAGATCGCACGCATCCTCGTCGTGTTTCTCCTGCTGCTCCTGGGTTGGTACGTGGCCACCGATCGCCTGGCGCCTTCGAGCTCCGGGGGCGCCGTAACCGCCTTTACGACGCAGATTTCTCCCCGCGTAGCGGGCGTCGTCACCGAGGTGCTGGTCGCCGACAACCAGGAAGTGAAGTCGGGCGACGCGCTCTTCGTGCTCGATCCGCGTCCATTCGATCTCGCCGTGCTGCAGGCCGAGGCCAATCTGGCCCAGGCCAACCAGGGCGTGGATGCCTCGACGGCCGCCCTCTCCTCCTCCCAGGCCCGCGTCACCCAGGCCGAGGCGGCCCTCGAAAACACCCGCGCCAGCGTCGCGCGCACCCAATCGCTGGTGGAGCGCGGCGTCGCCGCCCAGGCCATGGCCGACAAGGCCACCGCCGAGCTCAAGTCTGCCGAAGCTTCACTGGAGGCCGCACGTGCCGACCTCGCTGCCGCCCTCCTCAAGGCGGGCGGCAAGGGCGTGAGCAATCCGCAGATCCAGCTCGCCCAGGTCCAGCTTCAGCAGGCCGAACTCAACCGCACCTTCGCCACTATTACCGCGCCGACCGATGGCGTGATCACCAACCTGCGCCTGGCGCCCGGCCAGTTCGTCAATGCCGGCTCCCCTGCCCTGACCTTCATCGGCAGCGAGCGCCCATGGATCATGGTGGACATGCGCGAAAACCAGCTCGCCAACGTGCAGCCGGGCGCCGAGGTCAGCATTCTCTTCGACGGTCAGCCCGGCAAGATCTTCAAGGGGCGCGTCCAGGGTATCGCCTGGGGCATCGATCCCGGCCGCACCTCGGCCAACGGCCTGCCGCAGAACCAGTCCTCGACCCGCTGGTTCGAACCCGCCCGCACCATGCCCGTCCACATCGAACTCGTCGAAGGCGACTGGCCCGCCAATGTGCGCGTCGGCTCCAAGGTCAACGTGGTGGTCTATGCGGGCGGCCAATCCAACCCCTTCGCCTGGATCGCGGGCGGCCTGCAGCACGTCCATTCCTACCTCTCGTTCCTCTACTAGGAGAGGCGCCCCATGTACGTCGCCCCCAGGCCCAGAGAAGAAGACGATCCGAACTTCGCCATCCGCCTTTCCATCATCCCGGTGGTCGGACTAGCCCTGGGTATCGTCCTGCAATCGCCCATGGCGATGATCTACCCGACCCTGATGTATTCCCTCATGGCCGGGCAGCGGAAGGCGCTCAATGTCGGGCGCGCCCTGGGCGGCCCGCTCGCCTTCATCGTCATGCTCTGGCTCATGTCCTGGGTGGTCTCGCTGACCATCAACCTGCCGCTGGTCATGGTCGCGGTCATGACGCTGATCTTCTTCGCCGGTTTCTACATGATCGGCAAAACCGGTAAGCCTGCCGGCATGTTGGTCATCGTATCTGCGCTCATGATGTCGATACTGGGTACGGGCAGCTACATGGCCATGACGGTTCTGCGCGACGAGATGTCCAAGGCCGCGCTGGCCTCGACCGTCATCACGCCGCTGCTTTATCTCCTCATTCCGCCCGGGACCCGCGAGAAGGCGGTCGACGTCTATGCCCCCTTCCATGAGGACCAGCTCGCGCTGCGGGCGGCCATCCGCGCCGGCGTGCTGCTGCTGTTTTCCCTCTGGCTCTACGCGGTGATCGACACCACCAACCTGATGCTCGCGGTTTCGGCGGTGTTCGTGCTCACCTTCCCCACCAGCGAAACCATCTTCGCCGAGGCCAGGGAGCGCAGCCTTTCGACCGTGATGGGCGGCATCGCCGCGCTTGCGGTTCTGGCCGTTCTCACCTTCATCGCGCAACTGCCGGTGCTGCTGGTGCTGGCCTTCCTCGCCACGCTGTTCTTCAGCCAGAAGATGATCACCGGGCGCCATCCCGCGATGGTCTATCAATATGCCGCCTCGGCGATGATCTCGATGGTAGGTGGCGCCCTTGCGACCCAGGAACCGGGCTATGCCTTCCTCACCCGCGCGGTCCTCACCATCGCCGGCGCCATCGGCGCGGCCTTTCTCACCTCGCTCCTCGAAGCCCTGCTGCTCAAGCCCGCGCCCGCTGCCGTAGATGCCGCCCCAGAAGCGATCTCATGAGCGGGGAGCGGCGCATACCCAACTTCCGGCTGAAACTGCGCCGGCCGGACATGGTGATCGACGCCGCCCTCGAGGTCTTCGCCCGCGATGGGTTCGAGAAGGGGCGCGTCGAGGAGATTGCCCGGCGCGCCGGCGTCACCAAGTCGGCGGTCTACCACCACTTCCCCTCCAAGCTGGCGATCCTGGAGGCCCTGATCAGGCGCTATTGCCTGCCCGAGACACCCGGCGCCACTATAGAGGTCCTGATGGTCGAACTGACCCTGGGCAAGGCGCGCGCCGTGCTCGACCTGGTCCTGGCCGAGTACCGCGTCTTTCCCGAACTCGCCCGGCTCTATTGGGACGAAACGACAAGGCGCGTTTCCGAGCGCGCCGCACTCAGCCTCGAGGACGCAGCCGCGCTGACCCGCGCCGCGCTCTCCCGCATCGTCCTCGAACGCGTCTTCGGTCCCGTCGCTAGAGCCTGACGGCCGCCCTGCCGATCGTGAAGCCCTCCACGATCCGGTCGAGATCTCCCGCCTGCGCCTCGGTCTGCTCGATAGCGGCGTTGGTCTGCTCGACCAGAGCCGCGTTGTGCTGGGTGATCTCGTCGAGCTGGCGCACCGCCGCCGAAACCTCCGAGATCGCCGACGCCTGATCGCGGCTGGCGCGCGCGATTTCGATCATCGCCTCGCTGTTGGCCTTGATGGTTTCGAGCATGCTCGAAAGCGTCTGGGTGGCGTCCGCCACCAGCCGGGCGCCGGCTTCGACGTCGCGCCCCGACCGCTCGATCAACCCCCCGATCTCGGCCGCCGCTTCGGCCGCCGACTGCGCCAGACGGCGGACTTCGACCGCCACCACCGCAAAGCCGCTCCCCGCCTCGCCGGCCCGCGCTGCCTCGACCGAGGCGTTGAGCGCCAGAAGGTTGGTCTGGAAGGCGATGCCCTCCATGGTCTCGACGATGGTGGCGATTTGCGCCGACGATTGCGTGATCTTCTCCATCGCCGCCGTCGCTGATCGCATCACCTCGTTACCCGCTTCCGCCCGGCGCGAAGCGAGCTCGGCCTTGACGCCGGCTTCCTCGGCGCGCCGGGCGTTTTCGGCGACCGTGCCCGCCACCTGTTCGATGGCCGCCGAAGCCTCTTCGATCGTCGACGCCTGGCGCGAGGTGCGCCGCGAGAGATCATTGGTGCCCACGAGGATTTCGGAGGTCGCGGTACGCACCGCGCTCGAAGTCGCCCGCAATTCGCCGACGATCGACGATAGCCTGTCCCCTACCGCGTTGACGTCGGCCTGCAGGGTCGCGAACGCGCCCTTGTAGTCACCGCCCATACGTTGCGTCAGGTCGGCGCGTGCCATCGAGGCGAGTACCGCCGTGGTCGCCGATATCCCCGATTCCACCCCCGCCATGAGGTTGTTGACCGAGCCGGCCAGACGCGCAATCTCCCCGCCGGCATCGCTGATCGAAACGCGGCCCGAAAAATCCCCCATCTCGGCCGCCGACACCACGCGCCCGATCTCCTGGTTGAGCTCGGCCGTCTGGGCACTGATGCGGTCGAAATAGGTGCTGACGGCAATATCGATATCGATGAGCACCGCCTTGACCAGGGCGGAGAGGGATGCGGCGAGCGCCTCCTGCTCGGCCTCTGCCTTCCTGGCCCACCCCGGCGCCCACCCGGCGCGACGCTTCGAGAACCCGCGGACGACCCCGCCCAGCAGCGTCTCGATGATCAGCCCGTACCCGCCGATATACCACCGGGGCGCCAGCCCGATCCGCGCATGGACATTACCCACCACATTGGCGCTGGCGAAGTAATCCGCATCCAGCGCCCCGCGCGCGATGGCGCTCCAGTGGCGCCCCTGGCGCTGGCGCGCATGCTCGAGCTGGGCGGGGCCCGAGAAGTGGTGCGCCACGTCCGAAACCGTGGCGATCTTCTGGTAGAAGCCGACCAGGGCATGCGGCAAGTGCTCCTGGAGCAGCGGCTCGATAGCGCGGATGCGCCCCAGCGCCGCCTCGTCCAGTCCGATGAATTGCAGCCGCTCAGCGAGCGCGGCTGGGGAAGTGATGGTCTCGGAGGCAGTCATCGTAACGCTTTCTCTGGTTTCGGCGCCCAGCCGGCCGCAACCCGCGCCCTATGCGCGGGCGGCCGGGCGCCCAGGCGATTGGTCGAGAAGTCTAGAAAACGACAAAGTACGGTACCGTACATATATTTAGGTTAACTGTGGACTAACGCCGAAACCGGTTCGACCGGCCCGGGTGCTGGACTAAGCCTTGGGCGTATGGGAACCTTGCCACTCTCGGACCGCCCCGTTTTCAACCGCGTCATCCTGGCCCTGCGGCCGGAGGCGCAGGCCTTTATCGCCTCGCGCGTCGAGACCAGGGCGATCGAGGCGGGGATGGTCCTCAAGGAGGAAAACGAACCCCTCACCCATGCGATCTTCCCCCAGCTCGGCATCCTTTCGATGATGGCCGAGATGAGGGACGGACGGACCGTGGAGAAGGCCTCGATCGGCAATGAGGGCTTTGTCGGCTTCACCTACCTGATGGGCGGTTCCTCGGCCGTCTCGCGCACGGTCGTGCAGGTCTCGGGCTACGCCTCCTGGCTCTCGATCGAGGATCTCGAAGAAGCCATGTCGCGCTTCGTCTGCTTTCGCGAAGCCATGCTGCGCTATGCCAAGGCGCTGATCGTCCAACTGATGGAAACGGTAGCCTGCAACAGCCTGCATACCGCCGAGCAGCGCGTCAGCGGCTGGCTGTTGATGGCGAACGACCGAATGCAGGGCGGCTCCTTCAACCTGACCCAGGAAGCGCTGGGCCGCGCCCTGGCGCTACGCCGCGCCACCATCTCGGAGATTTCCTCGGACCTTTTGCGCGACGGGGCCATTTCCTATTCGCGCGGCCAGGTGACGGTGCTCGATCGCGACCGGCTCCATGCGCATGCCTGCGAATGCTACGACCGCATCGCCAGCGCCCAGCTCCCGCCCGGCTAGGCCTCCCCGAGGAAAGGGCTCCTCACTCGAATCTCTGGATGGCCGCCTCTGGCAAGGCGAGCGCATTCGAAGGCGCGTCTGGAATGACCTGCCGGACGCAGGAAGAGATGAGACGATGAGCGTTGAGAGGAAGTGGCGGAGAGAGAGGGATTCGAACCCCCGATAGAGTTGCCCCTATGCCGCATTTCGAGTGCGGTGCATTCAACCACTCTGCCATCTCTCCGCGAGACGCTTGTTCCCGCGCTGGGTGCACGGGTGGTCGACAGGATCGGGCTTATGGCATAGCAAAGGCCGGCCTGCAACACCCAATCCCAGCAAAATGGACAGGTCTTTGTCCCAACCGCTTTTCGTCTATGGAACACTGATGGATGGCGACATGCGCCGCGCCGTGCTGGGGCGCGAAACGGCGCTGTTCCGGGCCGAGGCGCCGGGCTTCCGGACGGTGTTCTTTCCCGGGCGCGTCTACCCCGCCCTCATCGCCACTGAGGGCGCGAGCGCCGTTGGATTTCTCCTCGACGGCCTCACCTCCGGCGACTTCGACGCGCTCGATCGCTACGAAGAGGACGAATACGAACGCCGGCCGATCGAGGTGCTGGAGGGCACCCATCGCCTTCTTGCGCAAACCTATTGGCCGCTGGCGTCCATCCCTGCCGATTCGCTTCCCTGGATGCTCGAGGACTGGCAACGGAACCACAAGGTGCGCGCCCTTGTTGAGGCGTTCGAAGTTCACAGCCGTTAGCCGCATGCGTTCACAAGCGCTTGCACGCCTTGATCACGCGCGCTTCCTCACGTCACTGTGAGCCCATGCAAGCAAGGGAGACACGCAAAATGACCCAACGTCGTTCTGTCATCGCCGGACTGGCTGCACTTCCCCTCATCGGCCTGCTGCCTCGCGGCATGGCTTTCGTCCAGGCTGCGGCCCTGGGCGGGGACACGCTCGCTACCGCCTCGGGCGATGTCACCATCCATCCCATCCATCACGCCAGCCTCATCATCGCCTGGGGCGACCAGGTGGTCTATGTCGATCCGGTCGGCGGCCCGTCGCTTTACCAGGACCTTCCTTCGCCCACGGCCATCCTCATCACCCATGCCCATGGCGACCATTTCGATCCGCCTACGCTCGAAGGCATCGTGGGTGACGCCACCATCCTCACCACCGACCAGGTGCTCGGCAAACTGCCGGCAGGCCTCAAGGACAAGGCCAGCGCCGCCGCCAATGGCGATAGCGTCGATTTTGCCGGCATCAAGCTCGAGGTGGTCCCGGCCTACAACACCACCCAGGATCGGTTGCAGTATCATCCCAAGGGCGTGGGGAACGGCTACATCCTCAATATTGGGGACAAGCGCGTCTACGTCGCCGGCGACACCGAGGACATTCCCGAGATGCGCGCCCTCACCAATATCGATATGGCATTCATTCCAATGAACCTGCCCTATACGATGGACATCAACCACGCGGCCGACGCCATCAAGGCGTTCAAGCCCAAGATCGTCTACCCCTACCACTACCAGGGCACGAAAGTGGAAGACCTGCCCGCCCTGGTCGGCGATGCCGCCGAGGTCCGCCTGCGCGACTGGTACAAGGAGTCCTGAATGCAACAAGCCGATATCCTCGCAAGCTCGGCCGGCGACATCACCATCACGCCGGTCCACCACGCCAGCCTGGTGCTCGGCTTTGATGGGCTCACCGTCTATCTCGACCCGGTCGGCAGCCCGGACCGCTATTCGGACCTGCCGCGCCCCGACCTCGTGCTCCTTACCCACGAGCACGGCGACCACCTGAGCCCGGAAACCCTGGCGGCCCTGGTCGGACCGCAAACCCGCCTCATCGGCGCCAGGGTGGCGATCGAAAAGCTCGATGGCGCGCTGGCCGACAAGGCGGAGATCATCTCCCATGGCGAGACGGTCGACATCGACGGCCTGGGCATCACGGCGGTGCCCGCCGAAAATATCTCGCCCGAAAAACTCAAATACCACCCGCCAGGGGTCGGCAACGGCTACCTGCTGCGCTTCGGCGGCAAGACCATCTATGTCTCCGGCGACACCGAGGACACGGCCGAGATGCGCGCGCTCACCGATATTGCGGTGGCGTTCCTGCCCATGAATCAGCCTTATACGATGACCGGCCAGCAGGCCGCCGACGCCGTGCGCGCTTTCCGCCCGCAAGTGGTCTACCCTTTCCACTACCTGGGCGGCGCCGAGAACGAGGTTTTCGCCACCGAGCTCCTGGGCGAGCCGGGCATCGAAGTGCGCCAGCGCGATTGGTACGTGGAGGACTGACCGCCCCCCGAGCCTCACTTGACTCTTGGGGCGTTTGCCGCGATAAGCCCATCCGAATTGCGTGCGGGGCAACCCGTGCGCTTTTTGAACTTGAAACCGCTGCTTGAGGCCGCCGGCCGGATGCAAATCCGGCAAGACGATCCGAAGTCCGCAGGAAGGCGTTTGGCCTGCGGCGCCGCAAAGCGCGAAAAAGGGACCGGAGCTATTGCTGTTCCGGCATGTGAACAATGACTTTCGCAGTCATCAAGACTGGCGGCAAGCAGTACAAGGTTGCCGCAAACGACGTTCTCAAGGTCGAAAAGCTCGACGCTGAAGCCGGCACCATCGTGACCTTCGACCAGGTCCTCATGGTTGGCGACACCGTCGGCGCCCCGATCGTGGAAGGCGCGCTCGTCGCCGCCGAGCTGATCGAGACCCGCAAGTCGAAGACCGTTATCGTCTTCAAGAAGAACCGTCGCCACAATTACCGCCGTCGCAACGGCCATCGTCAGCTGCTCTCGACCGTGCGGATCACCGAGATCCTCACTGGCGGTGCCAAGCCGACGATCGCTGCCAAGCCGGCCAAGGCCGCTGCTGCCACCGAGACCGTGACCGAAGCCAAGCCGGCCAAGAAGGCCGCCGCCAAGGCCGAGGCCCCGGCCGCAGAGGCCAAGGCTCCGGCCAAGAAGGCTGCGCCCAAGAAGGCCGCTGCCGAAACGACTGAAACCGAGGCCAAGGCCCCGGCCAAGAAGGCTCCGGCCAAGAAGGCCGCCCCGAAGGCCGACAAGGAATAAGGACGAACTCAGATGGCACATAAGAAAGCAGGCGGTTCATCCCGCAACGGTCGCGATACCGCTGGCCGCCGTCTCGGCGTCAAGAAGTTCGGTGGTGAAGCTGTCATCGCCGGCAACATCCTGGTCCGCCAGCGCGGCACCAAATGGCATCCGGGTACCGGCGTGGGCCTGGGCAAGGATCACACGATCTATGCCCTGGTGGACGGCACCGTCACCTTCCGCACCCGCGCCAATTCGAAAGTCTTCGTGTCGGTCCAACCGGCAGAAGCAGCTGAATAACCCGGTGAGGACGCTGCGTACCCTGCCGGAGATCGATCCCCGGCAAGGCGCGCGATAGCCCAACGCGGCCAGAAAAATCCGAAAGGGGAATCGGTCTTCCGGTTCCCCTTTTGCTTTTGGATGGTTGAAATGAGTGGGATCGACCTCAAGACTGCCCTGCCGCTGCGGATAGAGACCGAGCGGCTCACCCTGAGGCCGCCGATGCGTGCGGACGTGTTCGACCTGGTGGACCAGGCCAACAATCCCCGTATCGCCCGCATGCTCAAGCGCATGCCGCACCCCTATACCAAGGCCGACGCCATCGGTTTTGTCGACATCACCGCCCAGCGCGAAGCCGAGCGCGCCTATGTGGTCACCATGAAGCGCGGCACTCTGGTGGGAGTGGCCAGTTTCATGTTCGCCCACGGGCATCCACCCGAGATCGGCTACTGGTTCGGCGAATATTACTGGGGCCGCGGCTTCGCCACCGAGGTGGTCAGGGCAATGGTCTGCACCGCCCACGATACCGGCCATTTTCCGGTAATCTGCGCCCAGGCCCTGGCCCACAACTACGCCTCGGCCCGCGTCCTTGAAAAGGCCGGCTTCGGGCGCACCCATACGAGCGTGGACGCCGAAGGCGTCACCAAGGGCAAGTCCGTCATTCACTTCCGGCTGGAGAAAGCGGAGGAGGCAGCATGAGCGAAGTTCTCAAGACCGAGCGGCTCGTCTTGCGTCCCCAGGCGGCGCGAGACGCGGATGCCATTGTAGCTGGATTGTCCAATTTCGAGGTGGCCAAGTGGTTGCCCCTGGTTCCCTATCCCTATACCCCGGCAGGTGCCGCCGAATGGCTGGCTCAACTGCCCGACGCGCCTCACGCCGGCAAGGCGATCTTTACGATCGAACTGCCCGGCACGGGCATGATCGGCACCGTCAGCATCGCCGCCGAACTCGGCTACTGGCTGGCGCAGCCCCATTGGGGGCGCGGCTACATGACCGAGGCCGCCCAGGCCTTGCTGCGCTGGTATTTCGCACAGCCCGAATGTGCTGACGAGGTGCTCTCGAGCGCCGATGCCGACAATGCAGGATCGCGGTCGGTGCAACGCAAGCTCGGCTTCGTCGAGACTATCCGCGAGACGCGTTTCTCCAAGTCCCTCAACGCTCAATACGAATGGGTCGGCACCGCCCTGACCCGCGCCGCCTTCGAGGAGCGTTTCCGATGAAGGCCACGCTCAACACAGAGCGCTTGATCCTGCGCCTGCCCGAGGTCGGCGATGCCGAGCGGATCGCGTTCTATCTCAACAATCTGGCGGTCTCGGGCAACCTGGCGCGCGTACCCCACCCCTATTTCCTGGGCGACGCAAAGGCCTGGCTGCGCACGCGGCGCGACGACCTGCCGCCAGAGGAAACCAACTTCACCATCGAAGTGCCCGGCCAGGGGCTGGCGGGCGCCGTCGGCTACCATATCGGGCTGGGCGGACAGCCGGTGATCGGCTATTGGCTGGGCCAGCCCTTCTGGGGGCGCGGCTACATGACCGAGGCTGCCCGCGCCGCGCTCGACTGGTATTTCGCCGTCACCGATGCCGACCGTATTCTCTCGGGCGTCTTCGAATTCAACATCGCCTCGCTCAACGTGCAAAAGAAGCTCGGATTTACCGAGATCGGCCGTTCCTCCATGCATTGCCTTGCGCGCAACGCCGAGGTGCGCCATATCGACACCGAACTCACGCGAAAAGCGTGGATTGGACAGCAACGATGAAATTTCTCGACCAGGCCAAGATTTATATCCGCTCCGGCGACGGCGGCGGCGGCTCCGTCTCTTTCCTGCGCGAAAAATTCGTCGAATTCGGTGGCCCGAACGGCGGTAACGGCGGACGCGGCGGCGACGTCGTCGTCGAATGCGTCGACGGCCTCAATACGCTCATCGACTATCGCTACCAGCAGCACTTCAAGGCCAAGACCGGCACCCATGGCATGGGCAAGAACCGCACCGGCGCCAATGGCGCCGACGTGGTGCTGCGCGTGCCCGTCGGCACGCAGATCTTCGAGGACGACAACGAAACCCTCATCGCCGACATGACCGAGGTCGGCCAGCGCGTCGTGCTGCTCTCGGGCGGCAATGGCGGGTTCGGCAACGCCCATTTCAAGACCTCGTCCAACCAGGCCCCGCGCCATGCCAATCCCGGCCAGGAAGGCACGGAAAAATGGATCTGGCTGCGCCTCAAGCTCATCGCCGATGCAGGCCTTGTCGGTCAGCCCAACGCCGGCAAGTCGACATTCCTGGCCGCGGTCTCGGCCGCCAAGCCCAAGATCGCCGACTACCCCTTCACCACCCTCCATCCCAACCTGGGTGTGGTCAAGATCGGCGAGCGCGACTTCGTCCTGGCCGATATTCCCGGGTTGATCGAGGGCGCCCATGAGGGCATCGGGATCGGCGACCGCTTCCTGGGCCACATCGAGCGCTGCAACGTGCTCATCCACCTGATCGACGGCACCCAGGACGACGTCAAATCCGTCTACAAGGGCATCCGCAACGAGCTCTTCCTCTATGACGAGCTGCTCGCCGAAAAGCCCGAACTGGTGGTGCTCAACAAGATCGACGCCATCCCCGAGGACGAGGCCAAGGAAAAGCTCAAGACCTTGAAGCGCATTTCCAAGGCGCCGGTCTTCGGGATTTCCGCGGCAACCCACCAAGGCATGGACGCCGTGCTCTACGCCGTCGTCGACGTCATCGACCGGACCAGGGCCGAACGCGAGGAAGCGGCGCGCCGGGCCATCGAGCCGAACTGGGCGCCGTAAAGCAAATGTCTGGGGGGAACAATGCTTTGGCGCCCTACCGGCGCCTCACGGTCAAGATCGGCTCGGCCCTTCTTGTGGACGGCCAGACCGGCAAGCTGCGTACGCAATGGCTGCGAGCCTTGGCCAGCGACATCGCCGCGCTCAAGGCCGAGGGACGGGACATCGTCATCGTCTCTTCGGGCGCCATCGCGCTCGGACGCCGGCTCCTCAAGCTCGACGCCATTGCCCTGACGCTCGAGCAGAGCCAGGCCGCCGCCTCGGCCGGCCAGATCGCGCTGAGCCAGGCCTGGGCGGAAACGCTGGGCGAACACGGCATCATCACCGGCCAGATTCTGATCACGCCCAATATCACCGAGGAGCGGCGCTACTACCTCAACGCGCGCACCACCGTCACCACGCTGCTCTCGCTCGGTGCAGTGCCGATCATCAACGAGAATGACAGCGTCGCCACCGCCGAAATCCGCTATGGCGACAATGACCGGCTCTCGGCGCGTGTCGCCACCATGATCGAGGCCGATTGCCTGGTGCTGCTCTCCGATATCGACGGGCTCTATACCGCCCCGCCGAGCAAGGACCCTTCGGCCACGCACCTGAGCGAAGTCGCTGCCATCACCCCGGCGATCGAGGCCATGGCCGGCGGCGCCGCCAGCCACCTGTCGCGCGGCGGCATGACCACCAAGGTCGAGGCCGGCAAGATCGCGACCCAGGCTGGAACCGCCATGATCATCGCCAAGGGCACCGCCGACCACCCGCTCAAGGCGCTGGTCGAAGGCGGCAAGCATACGCTTTTCCACCCTGTGCAGTCGCGGGCCCAGGCGCGAAAGCGCTGGATCATGGGGACGCTCGAGGTCGCCGGCTCGCTCGAGGTCGACGCCGGGGCCGCCCGCGCCCTCATGACCGGCAAGAGCCTCTTGCCTATCGGGGTCACGCGGGTGCGCGGCGAGTTCTCGCGCGGCGACGCCGTTTCGATCCTAGACCCGAATGGGCACGAAGTGGCCCGGGGCCTGGCGGGCCTCGACAGCGACGAGGCCAACCTCGTCAAAGGCAAGAAAAGCGCGGTGGTGATCGAACTGCTCGGCATCGGCAACAGAGCCGAGTTGGTGCATCGCGATAATATGGTATTGCTCCTGGGGGCGGAGGCAGCAACGAGATGAGCGTACACAACCTGGCCGAGAAGCACGACGTCAAGGCGCTCATGGCCGATATGGGCAAGCGCGCCCGCAGGGCCGCTGCCGTGCTCGCCACGGCGAGCGCCGAACGCAAATACGCCGCGCTCATCGGCGCCGCCCGCGCGATCGACAAGCACCGCCCCGAGATACTCGCCGAGAACCAGCGCGACATGGAAGCCGGCCGCCAGCGCGGCATGACCAAGGCCTTCCTTGACCGTCTGCTGCTGACCGAAGCGCGGCTCGACGGCATCGTGGACGGCCTGCGCACCATTGCCGACCTGCCCGATCCGGTAGGCACCGTGATCGCCGAATGGGACCGGCCGAACGGGCTTCACATCCAGCGCGTCCGCACTCCGCTTGGCGTCATCGGCGTCATCTTCGAAAGCCGGCCCAATGTCACCGCCGATGCGGGCGCACTGACGCTCAAGTCGGGCAACGCCGTGATCCTGCGCGGCGGCTCGGACTCCGTGCACTCGGCCATGGCGATCCATGCCTGTCTCGTGGAGGGCCTGACCTCCGCCGGCCTGCCGGCGGATGCCATCCAGTATGTTCCCACCACCGACCGCGAAGCGGTTGGCGAGATGCTCAAGGGGCTTGGCGGCAATATTGACGTCATCGTGCCGCGTGGCGGAAAGACCCTGGTCGCCCGCGTCCAGGAAGAGGCGCGCGTCCCGATCTTCGCCCATCTCGAGGGCCTGGTTCACACCTTCATCGACAAGAGCGCCGACCTCGACATGGCGGTGAGCGTCGTGGTCAACGCCAAGATGCGCCGCACCGGCATTTGCGGGGCCACCGAAACCCTTCTCGTGCACCAGGACATTGTCGAGTCCCATCTCAAGCCGGTCATCGATGCGCTGATCGCCAAGGGTTGCGAGATTCGTGGCGACGAAACGGTGACGCGCCTTGTCCCCGCGGCCATCGCGGCAACCGAAGAGGACTGGCGCACCGAATACGAGGACGCCATCATCTCGGTGAAGGTCGTCCCCGACATCGATGACGCCATCGCGCACATCAACACCTATTCCTCCCACCACACCGAAGCGATCATTTCCGAGGACCCGGTATCGGTCCAGAAGTTCTTCAGCCGCATCGATAGCGCCATCCTGCTGCACAACGCCTCGACCCAGTTCGCCGATGGTGGCGAGTTCGGCTTCGGCGGCGAGATCGGTATCGCCACCGGCAAGATGCATGCGCGCGGCCCTGTGGGCGTTGAGCAGCTGACGAGCTTCAAGTACCTGGTGCAAGGCACGGGGCAAACCCGTCCTTGAGGTTCCCTGTCCAGAAGATCCCCGGTATCACCGAGCTGCCGCTCTCTGCGCGCGGCATGAAGATCGGCCTCTTCGGAGGCAGCTTCAATCCCATCCATGACGGGCACCTGCTGGTAGCCGAGCAATGCCTGCAGCGCCTGGGACTGGACGCCGTCTGGTTCCTGGTGTCGCCCGGCAATCCGCTCAAGAACCATGACGAACTGGCCCCGCTCAGGGATCGCGTGGAGGACGCCCGCGCCCTCCTCGACCATCCGCGTATCAAGGTGACGGGCTTCGAGGCCGCGCACGGTTTCCGCTATACCTACGACACTCTCAAATTCCTGACCCAGACCCTGCCCGACCGCAACTTCGTCTGGATCATGGGCGCCGACAACATGGTGAGCTTCCACAAATGGGACCGCTGGCGCGAGATCGCCAACATGCTGCCCATGGCTGTCTATGTGCGCCCCGGGTCCTCGCGCAAGGCCCCGGGATCGCTGGCCGCCACCGCCTTCGCCCGCTACCGGCTGGACGAGGACGACGCCCCGCTCCTCGCCACCTGCGAACCGCCGGCCTGGGTCTATCTGCACGGCATCATGTCCGGGCTTTCCTCATCGGTCATCCGGGCGCAACGCAAGGATGCCAAAATTGCCAAATGACGCGCCGACCCTTGCAGAGCGCACAGGCAAGGCGCATATTGGCGATGTGACTTTGGAAGTCACTGAATGGGATGAAGCGCAATTCTTACTGCACAACGACCCCTTCGAACCCGAAACCAAGGAATGATCGACCACGCATGACCCATGCTCGTGAAGCAGGGGAACAGGCCATTTGCTGATGACCACATCCCCCAGACCATCCTTCGAACCATCTGCCGCCGCCGCGGAACGCCCAATGATCGACGTAATTCTTGAGACCCTTGACGACGCCAAGGCGGAGCAGACTGTCTCTATCGATATCACCGGAAAGTCCTCGCTCACCGACCATATGGTGGTGACGTCCGGACGCTCGCACCGTCACGTCGGCGCCGTCGCCGACCAGGTGGAGAAAGCCCTGCGTGGGGCCGGCTACGGCAAGCCGCGCATCGAGGGCCTGCCCCATTGCGACTGGGTGCTGGTGGATGCCGGCGATGTCATCGTCCACATCTTCCGTCCCGAAGTTCGGGAATTCTACAACATCGAGAAGATGTGGCAGGCAGAGTTCGCCGCCGACGCGCACTAATCTCCGCGTGACCTGACCCGTCATGCGGATTCAGATCGCCGCCGTCGGGCGCATGAAAGCCGGGCCCGAACGAGAACTTGTCGCGCGCTATCTCGAGCGCGCGGTAGCCGGCGGCAAGCCGCTGGGCCTGACCGGGTTCGACGTGGCCGAGCTCAGCGAGTCACGCGCCGGCAGTCCCCCTTCCCGCAAGCTTGAGGAGGCCAAGGCCCTCACGGCCGCCTTTCCGCAAGGAACGGTCGTGGTGGCGCTCGACGAGCGCGGCAAGGGTATCGGCTCGGAAGATCTCGCCAACCGGGTCGCGCGCTGGCGCGACGACGGCAAGCCGGCCGTGAGCTTCGTCATCGGAGGCGCAGACGGGCTGGACCCCGATTTCGTCAGGCGCGCCGACCTAGTGCTGAGCTTTTCCCCACTGACCTGGCCGCACCAGATGGTGCGCATCATGCTGGCCGAACAGCTCTATCGGACCACGACGATCCTCTCCGGCCACCCCTACCATCGCGGCGACTAGCGCCGGAATACCCCGACCAGCTCCACATGGGTCGACCAGGCGAACTGATCGACAGGCGTCACGCTCTCGAGCCGATAGCCGCCCGCGATGAGGATTGCCGCGTCACGCGCAAACGTCTTGGGATCGCACGAGACGCCGACGATGGTCTTGACCTTGCCCTTGGCCAGTTCCCGGGCCTGCGCCTCAGCCCCGGCGCGCGGGGGATCAAAAACGATGGCGTCGTACCCGCCCAGTTCGTACTGGGTCAGCGGCTCCCGGAAAAGGTCGCGCACCTGCGCGGTGACCGCCTTGAGCCCCTGCGTATTGCGAACGGCCTTGGAGAGGGCCGCGATACCCGCCTTGTCGCTGTCGGCGGCAAAGACCTTGGCGCTCTCCGCGATGCGCAATGCGAACGGGCCGATGCCGCAAAAGAGATCGGCGACCGACTTGGCCTTGCCCAGCGGCTCGAGCACCAGCCGGGCCAACGTCTCCTCGGCGGCCTCGGTAGCCTGAAGAAAGCTGCCGATCGGCAACTCGACTTGCGCCTTGCCCATGCCGACCACCGGCATGCGGTTGAGCAGCAGCATCTCCCCGTTGAGCGAGAGCCGCGCCAGGCTGAACCTCTCTGCGATCGGGGCCACGCGCTCGGGCCTCGCCCGGGCCTTCTCGGCACGGATCGCGACGTCGAGCCCGGTGCGGGTCGCGGTGATGGCGACATCGCACTCCCCGATTGCGGTCTGGATCGCCCGGCAGATATCGCTGGCCTTGCCGAGCCCCGGCACCAGGATCGGGCAGCGATCGAGATCGTGCACCTGATGGCTGCGCGCCTGCATATAGCCCGAGCCCTCCTTGCGCGCATGAAGGGTCGCCCGCCGGCGGCCCGTCCCTTGTGCATCGATGAGGTCGCCGACCGCAGTGTCGATGCCCGCCCGGCGCAACGGCAGTTCGACGAGGCCGCGCTTGAAGTCCCTATAGAGCCCAGGCCCCAGATGCTGGAGTTGGCAGCCGCCACAGGCCCCGAAATGCGGGCAGATCGGTTCCACGCGCTCGGCGCTGGACTGGAGAAGGCGCACGAGGCGCGCATGGTCGCCCTCCACCTCGACCTCGGCGCTTTCGCCGGGCAGTGTAAACGGCACGAACACTCTCTGGCCCGCGACCTCGGCGATCCCCTCGCCGCGCGCCCCGATTCCGGTAATGGCGACTTCGCTCATCAGGGCCGGCTCACCGCTTCGAGCAGGCTCGCCACCGAAACGAAGGGGATGCCGGCGCGCTCGGAAAGACCCGACGCACAGGTCGAAACCGTGGAAATGCCGATCTCGCAATCAGGCGGAATGTCGTCCTTGGCGAAGCGTGTGGCATGGGCATTGAGCTCGGGGATGAAGAGCCCCTTGTCTCCCGCATAGCCGCAGCAGGTGACCGAAGAGAGCACCGCCATGCGCCCGGCCATGGCCTTGGCCAGGGCTTCGGTCGCCGACTGCTCCCTGAGGCGCTGCGCCGAGCAATTGTGATGCACCGCGACTACCGGCACCGGCCGGGTGATCCTGAGGCGCGGCAACACTTCGGCCAGCAGGAATTCGGAACTGTCGAGCGCCTTGACCTGGCCGTGCTCCTTCATGTGCTTGGAACAGGTCGAGGCATCTGTCACGACCCGCACGGCACCATCGTCGGTGAACTTGCCCAGATGCGCATCAAGGCGGGCGCCGACCCGGTCGGCCTCGTCGGGAAAACCCTTGGAGAGGAAAGGCTGGCCGCAGCACTGGCCGTCCAGATGATCAGGCACGATAACGTTAAAGCCCGCGCGCTTGAGCAGCGTCACCATCGCCTCGGTCGTCGGCAGGAGGTCGAGGGTGGTCTTTGGCGCGCCGAACATGCGCGTGGCGCAGGACGGGAAGTAGACGATGGTGTTGTCGGTCTGCTTGGCGATGGGCACCGGAAAGCCGGTCTCCCGGGGATGGTCGCGCAGTTCGACGCTTTCCGCTTTCGGCGCGCCCGGCCCCCGCAGCAACGCTTCCGAAACGCGCGGAATGCGGTTGCCCGTGAGTTTTCGAGCCGCTTCCGAAGCGCCGTCGACAAAGGCGTCGCCCACCACCTTGCGGGCCAGCGACTGCGCGCCCACACCCGTTCTCATGAAGCCTTCCACGACCCCGGTATTCCCTGCCACCCAATGGGCCACGGTGTCGGCAACGCCGCCGCGGCGCTCGGCGCGCTGGCCGAGGATCATCGTGCCGGTCTCGATGCCGACCGGGCAGCGCAGCGAACAGAGATTGCACGCCGCGCAGGTATCCATCCCCGGATAGACGAACTGGTCGTCGAGCGCTTCAAGTCGGGCATCGTCCTCCCCGCTCGCCCGCAGGCGGGCCCGCTCGCGCGTCACCGCAATGCGCTGGCGCGGCGAAAGCGTCATGCCTGCCGAGGGGCATGCCGGCTCGCAGAAGCCGCACTCGATACACAGGTCAACGAGAGGATCGGCCAGCGGCATGGTCTTGAGATGCTTGATATGGACCTGCGGGTCCGGATTGATCAGCACGCCCGGACTGAGCAATTGCTCGGGATCGAACAACAGCTTGATGCGGCTCATCAGCAGATAGGCTTTCCGGCCCCATTCCGCCTCGACGAACGCGGCGATGGCGCGGCCAGTGCCATGCTCCGCCTTTAGGGAGCCCTGGTACTTAATCGACACCAGTTCGGAAAGCGCGTGCGAGAAGGCGTCGAACTTTTCCGCCGAACCTGGCTTGGAGAAATCGTCCGCCATCTGGAAGTGGAGATTGCCCGCCAGCGCATGGCCGAAGATGACGGCATCCTCATAGCCGTGGTCGTCGAGAAGCTGGCGCAGGTCGATGACGAAATCCGCCAGTCGGTCGATGGGCGCCGCTACGTCTTCGGTGAGCATCGAGGTGCCCTTGGGACGCGCCGCCCCCGCCGAGGTGAAGAAGCCCTTGCGGATATCCCAGAGCGCCCCCGACTTTTCGGCATCGGTCGAGAAGTCGATGTTGGTGGCCCCTTCGCTGGCGAGGATCGCCACCGCCTTGGCCACTTCCATCTCGAGCGTGGTGGCGTCGGGCGCCGTCACGTCGATGAGCACGGCCGGCGAATTGGCTGTGAGATAGGGCAATAGCGGGGCCATGGCCGGCAGGTGGATGACGGTTTCGAGCGCGCGCCGCTCTATATATTCCGCCGCCGTCACGCCCGTGGTCACATGCACGCCGCCATTGGAGAGCTTGGTGATGGCCCGGGCGCACGAATGCGGGTCGGGGAACGGCACCAGCGCCGTTGACTTGAACGGATGCTCGGGCACCGTGTTGTAGGTAACCTCGGAGACGAAGCCGAGCGTGCCTTCCGACCCCACGATCAGGCGAATCAGGATGTCGATCGGATCGTGATAGTCGACCAGTGCATTGAGCGAGTAGCCAACCGTGTTCTTGATCCGGTATTTCTTGCGGATAAGCGCCACCAGTTCGGGGTCCGCCATCACCTCGTGATGGAGGTCATGCAGCGCCGAGAGCAGGTCGGGGCGCATGGCGCGGAAGGCCTCGCGGCTCGCTGGGTCGCCCGAATCGAGCACGGTGCCGTCGGTCAGCATCACGCGCAACCGCGCCATCGTATGATAGGTGTTCTGCGCCACCCCGCAGCACATGCCCGAGGAATTGTTGTTGACCACGCCGCCGATCTTGCAGGTGGCCTGGCTCGCAGGGTCCGGCCCGATCTTGCGGTCGAAGGGTTTTAGCGCCTTGTTGGCGTTGGCGACGATGATCGAGGGCCCCAGCGTGATCTGGTCGGCGCCTTCGTGGATGCGCATCTTGCGCCAGCCGTCGCCGAGAACAGCGAGCACGCCGTCGGTGACGGCCTGGCCCGAGAGCGAGGTTCCCGCGGCGCGGAATGTCACCGGCAGCCCCTCTGCCCGCGAGGCTTCGAGGACGGCGCGCACTTCATCTTCGGTATTGATGATGACCACCAGCGCCGGGATCATCCGGTAGGAACTGGCATCACCCGAATAGGCGTAGGTGTAGAGCGGATCCATCATCATCCGCTTGCTTTCGAGGCGCCCTTCCAGGCGCGCGACGATGCGGCGGGCGGCTTGCTGCTTATCGGTCTCGATACGGGTAACGACGTTCACGGCCTAATCCTAACCCCTCAACGGTCAGGACGGTGGTCTATCACCAATTGGATAGGCATGGCCAATAGTGATGATCGCACCAAACCCGAATTTGGGCACCGGACCCAACATGCAAAAAAGGGGCCCGGCACGGCCGAGCCCCTTCCGTCGCCGACCGGCAACCTCTTACAGGTCGACGTCGTCCTTGCCGATTTCCTCGGCGGCGCGGCGCAGGACCTCCGCCAGGCGCCGCTGCTGGTCCTCGCTGCCGCGCACCGCGCTCGCAATGGCGGATTTAAGTGCCCGGCGGGCCTCATTCACTTCGGGCAGCACGCCCGGGATGTCGCGGTCACGGCCGCCGCGGGCTTCCATGTGCTCGCGCATCTCCTTGGCGCGCTCGCCGGCCTTGCCCAGGAAATCGAGGGTCGAGGCCACGGCCTCGCGGTTGTCGTTGAGATAGGTCCGGCCTTCCTCGGTAATGGTATAGGCCTTCTTGTTGCCTTCCTGGCTGGCGGTCGCGTAGCCGGCTTCCTCGAGATAGGTGAGGGCCGGATAGATGACGCCCGGGCTGGGGGAATAGAGCCCGTGAGACTTTTCCTCGATGGCCTTGATCAGGTCATAGCCGTGGCGCGGCTGCTCCTCGATGAGATAGAGCGCTACCAGGCGCAGGTCGCCCGAGGCGAGCATGCGGCCGATGCGCAGATTATCCCCGAACCGGCCCCAGTCGCCGCCGAAGCCACCGGCCCCACCGGGACCTCCCGGGCCACCACGACCGCCGAAGCCGCGCCGCCCCATGGCCTCGAAACGACGCCAGTTGAAGCGCTCGTCGCCATGATGATGGTGTTTGTCAAATCGCATGATGTGTTCTCCGATATATCTTACGTTAGCCGTAAGATGGTATCGGCCATTACATTCGTCAAGATATATCTTACGATCTGTCTATCACCACGAAACGGGCAAGAAAAAACCCGGCCTCGCGACCGGGTCCTTCCAATGCCTGCCTTGCGGCGAAAGCTTATTCGCTCTTGTTCTCGGCAGCAGCGGCTTCGGCGGCAGCAGCGGCTTCGGCAGCTTCCTTAGCTGCGACTTCAGCTGCCAGGGCCTGGGCGGCGGCGACCTTTTCGGCCTCGCGGGCTTCCTTGGCGGCCTGAGCGGCGCTGCGCTCGTCGTCCTGGATCTTCTTGGTACGCGCGTTGGTCGATTCGAAGATACGAGCCGACTTGCCGCGACGATCGCGCAGGTAATAGAGCTTGGCGCGACGGACCTTACCGCGCTTGAGGACTTCGATGCGGTCGACATTGGGCGAGAGCACCGGGAACACGCGTTCCACGCCTTCGCCATAGGAAATCTTGCGAACGGTGAAGCTCTCGTTGAGGCCTGCGCCGTTGCGAGCAATCACCACGCCTTCATAGGCCTGGAGACGTTCCTTTTCGCCTTCGCGAACCTTCACCCACACCTTGACGGTGTCGCCGTGGGTGAATTCGGGAATGGCACGCTTGGCCGCAAGAGCGTCGGCCTGCTCTTTTTCGAGCTGTTCGATGATATTGGTCATGATCCGCCTGATCTTTTCACAGGAGCGATTGAGGGGCTTTCGCCCTGTTTCGCCCGGTCTTGGTTGCACGGAGGTTTTGTGTGAGGCGGCCTATAGAGCAGAACGGCCCGCGAGTCTAGGCTTTTCGGGCAATTCGGCATGTGCCGCCCGCCAGGGGCGGCACGCTCTTGTCAGAGCCAGCCCGCCAGCACACCCAGGCCGCCCGCAGCGAAGGCGACGCCGGCTATCCGCGCCGCGGCCTTGCCGTACCGGCCCAGGAGCCCGGCAACCGCAAAGGACGCGCCAATGCCGGCTGCGTGCAGCAGGGCGGTAGCGAGGACGAAGCCAGCCGCATACTCGAGCCCGGCGCTGGTCTCGGGCATTTCGGCACCATGCGCATGGCCATGGAAGATAGCGAAGACGCCCACAAGCGACATGGCCGCGGCAACGGGCATCGGACGACCCAGCGCCGCAGCGCCGCCGATCACCACACTCGAAAGCGCAATGCCCAGTTCGACGAATGGCACGTCGACCCCGGCAATGCCGAGCCCGAAACCGACGATCATCATGCCCACAAAGCTCAGCGGCACGAGCCAAAGGGCCTTGCCGCCCAGCACATAGGCGAAGACGCCCACCGCCACCATCGCCAGAATGTGATCGAGGCCGCCCACCGGGTGCATGAAACCGTGGATGAAGCCGGACGTGTCCCCGTGCCCCGTATGGGCGAACGCGGCTGTCGGAACGAGAACCGTAACGAGGAATACCAAAAGCGCGCGCATGCTGCTCCTTGCGGGGCTCTGCCCCATTATCAGTGCCAACGGCTTCCCAACTCTCGCAAGCGGAGTCTTGGCAGGTCTGGGCCACCATTTCAACGCCCTGCGCCATTTTTGCCGCATGACAGCGATAGGCGCTTGGGATACACGTCCGCCCGTCCATGGAGACCGCCCTTGCGCCTGACCGAGCGGACATTGCTGGCGAAAGACCTGATCCGGGCCCTGCTCGTGATGGCGCTGGTCTGCCTCAACTTCACCGGTCACGATCATGGCCTGGCTGTCGCCTATGGCGAGGACCTCACGCCCTATGTCGTGGCCGACGGGACCATCCCGGTGCTCTGCGCCCAGGACGTCGATGGCGACCGTGGCCCGCATGCGCCCTGCCATGCCTGCCGCATTGGCTTCGACCTCGACCTGCCGCCGGCGCCCTCCTGTGCAGAGCCGGCGTTCCTGGCGGTTGCCGGCGTCCGCTACGACGCTTCCGCGGCTGGCACCGCCCGGCAGATTCTCCGTCCCGCCCACAGTGCTCGGGGCCCGCCACTCGCCTGATTCCTCCGGCCTAACGACCTCTTTCAAGACTCAAGGAATCGTCGAAATGAACAAGCTCTCCCTTGGCGCCGCGATGGGCGTCTCCTTCCTGATTTCCGCTGCCGGCATTGCCCAGGCTCACGACCACGCCCAGCGGGTTGGCGGGTCGGCCATGGTCATGGCCCAGGCCGACGCGGGTGACAACAAGGTGGCCGGCATGGATATGGCCGCGCCGGTCAAGCTCGGCGATCTCGAAATCTCCGGCCCCTTCGCCCGCGCCACCCTGCCCAACCAGCCCGTGGCCGGCGGCTATGTCACCATTACAAATAATGGCTCGGCCGCTGACCGCCTGGTTTCGGTCACCTCCCCTGCCGCCGCAATGGTCCAGATCCACGAGATGGCCATGGAAGGCGATGTCATGAAGATGCGCGAGCTGCCCGACGGCCTCGAGATCCCGGCGGGGCAATCGGTCACCTTGTCTCCGGGCGGGCTGCACCTGATGTTCATGAAGCTCAACGGCCCGTTCGAGCAGGGCAGCAAGGTCCCGGTGACGCTGACCTTCGAAAAGGCGGGTTCGGTAGAGGTTGAGCTTCCTGTCATGCCTGCCAACGCCGAAGCGCCCGCCGGCCATGACCAGATGAAGATGTAGGAGTATTTAGGCAATGACCCTGCGCACTATCCGTATCGGGCTCTGGGCGGCCGTTGTCGCCCTGGCCCTCATCGCGACAGCGGCCTATTTCCTGGTCAAGGTCCCCGGCCCGGGCCAGCCGGGCACATTCGGTGCTGGCAGCTATAGCCTCGTGGACGGCAATGGCGGGCCAGTAACTGAGGCCACCTTCAAGGGCGCCCCCTCGATGCTCTTCTTCGGCTACACCCATTGCCCGGACGTCTGCCCGACCACGCTCTCGGACATGGCTGTCTGGTTCCAGGAATTGGGCGACGAGGGCAAGCCGCTCAAGGCCTATTTCGTCACCGTCGACCCCGAGCGCGACACCCCTGCGGTGATCAAGGACTATGTGAGCTCGGTGACCGACCGCGTCACCGGCATCACCGGCACGCCCGAGGAAATCGCCAAGATCATCTCGGCCTGGCGCATCTACGCCAAGAAAGTGCCGGGAGAGGACGGCGAATACACCATGGACCACACCGCCTCGGTGTTCCTGCTCAATTCCAAGGGCGAGTTCGAAGGCACGATCGCCTACCAGGAAGCTTCAAGCGTCGCCGTCGAGAAACTAAGGAAACTGCTGGCCAAGGCATAGCGCCTAACCGCACCCATAGGGATCTTGCCCGGCCGTCGCGCCGGGTAAGTCCGGCGGTTTAGTCGCCCAGCAGGTCCGGCCGGCGGGCCCTGGTCAACTCGACGCTCTGCGCGCGCCGCCACCTTTCGATCTTGCCGTGATCACCCGACGTCAGTACTGCCGGGATCTCGCGGCCCTCGAAGACCTGCGGGCGGGTGTATTGCGGGTATTCGAGCAGCCCGTTCTCGAAGCTCTCGTCGGCATGGCTGTCGGCCCCGCCCAGGACGCCCGGGATGAGCCGCACCACGGCCTCCAGCAGCACCATCGCCGCCACTTCCCCGCCTGCCAGCACGTAATCGCCGATGGAAATCTCTTCGAGCGCGCGCGCCTCGATCACCCGCTGGTCGACGCCCTCGAAACGTCCGCAGACGATCACCGCCCCCGGTCCCAGCGCCAGTTCCCGCGCCCGCGCCTGCGTCAGCGGCTTTCCACGCGGGCTCATGAGGATTTTCGGACGCAGATCACCGGCCGGCGCGATCGCGTCGATGGCGGCGGCCAGGATATCGGGTTTGAGCACCATGCCCGCACCACCGCCCGAAGGCGTATCATCGACGGTATGGTGCCGGTCGTGAGCGAAACTGCGCAATTGCGTGGCCTCGAGCGACCACAGGCCATCGGCCATGCCGCGCCCCAGTACCGAGGCCCCTAGCGGGCCCGGGAACAGGTCCGGGAACAGCGTGATGACATCGGCGGCAAAGCTCAATTCGGCTCCTCGTGCTCGCCCGGCTCGGTCTCGACCGGCGGCTCGATGACGAGATAGCCCTCGGCCACGCGGACCTCGGGAACCACCGTGCGCGTGAAGGGGAACAGGAACGTGTCCCCGCTCTGCCCGTCGCGCACTTCCAGGATATCGCCGGCGCCGAAATTGGGCACGGCGATGACCTCGCCGAGCACACGCCCGTCGCTGAGCCGGGCTTCGAGCCCGATAAGGTCGGCATGATAGAAATCGTCTTCGTCGTCGGGCTCGGGCAGCCTGGAGCGATCGACATAGAGGTCGATACCGTTGAGCTTTTCAGCCTCGTTGCGGTCCGAGACGCCCTTGATGCGGGCGATGACGACGGTCTTGTTGAGCCACGCGGAGGCAATCTCCACTACCAGGCCCGGTTTGCTGGTTTCCAGCGGCCCATAGCCGGCAATGGCCAGCGGCTCGCCGGTAAAGGGGGTTATGCGCACCTCGCCCTTGATGCCGTGGGCCGCACCGATGCGGCCCAGCAGCAGGCGGTTCTTGTCGTCCGCTTTGCCCCCTTCCATGGCGGATTAGGCCGAGGCTTCTTCGGCGGCTTCGGCCGGAGCGTTCTTGGCCTCTTCGGCGGCGGCAGCGGCAGCAGCGCGGGCCTCGGCGCGCTCGGTCGCCTTGGCGCCCGGCACGGCCTTTTCGGGGTTGTTGCGGGCTTCGCGCTTCAAGAGGCCCGCGGCGTCAAGGAAACGCTCGACGCGGTCGGTCGCCTGGGCGCCGACGGAGAGCCAATGCTGCGCGCGCTCGGTGTTGAGCACGACGCGGTTCTCGGCATCCTTGTTGAGCAGCGGGTTGTAGGTGCCCAGCTTCTCGATGAAGCGGCCATCGCGCGGCGAACGGGCGTCGGCGACCACGATGTGGTAGAATGGGCGCTTCTTGGTACCGGCGCGGGCGAGGCGAATCTTGAGGGCCATGGGTTACTCCTGAATCTGGCTTTGTCTGTTTTCGCGTTGGTTATTTCTTCTTGGGCACGAAGCCGCCACCGAGCCCTGGAAGGTTCGGGAAGCGAGAGGCGCCGCCAAGCCCGGGCAATCCGCTGCCCGAACCCGATTTCAACAGCTTGCCGACATCGGTCGGCAGCTTGTCGGAAATGTCGCCCGGCATCTGCTGCGGGATCGACTTGGGGTCGATACCGGCGCGCCGCGCCATTTCCTCGATCTGCTTGGGATCCATCTTGGAGATATCGGGTATCTGGCCGAGGCCGGGCATCATGCCGCCCATCTTGCCGCCGAACATCCCGGCGAGCGAGCCGAGGCCGCCCTTGGACACCTTCTTCATCATGTCCGCCATCTGGCGGTGCTGCTTCATGAGCTTGTTGACTTCGGAAACCTCAACGCCCGCGCCGGCAGCGATGCGCTTGCGGCGGGAGGCGTTGAGGAGGTCGGGCTCGGCCCGTTCCTTCTTGGTCATCGAATTGATGATGGCGACCTGGCGATCGAAGATCTTCTCGTCGATATTGGCGCCCGCCATGGCCTTCTTGAGCTGGCCGACGCCGGGCATCATGCCCATCAGCCCGCCCATGCCGCCCATCTTCTTCATCTGCAGCAGCTGGCCGCGAAGGTCTTCGAGGTCGAACTGACCCTTCTTGAGCTTCTTGGCCATCTTCTGCGCGTCTTCGGCAGAGACGGTTTCGGCGGCCTTCTCGACGAGCGAGACAATGTCGCCCATGCCCAGAATGCGGTCGGCGATGCGGCCGGGATGGAAATCCTCGAGCGCATCCATCTTTTCGCCGGTGGCGATGAGCTTGATCGGCTTGCCGGTGGCCGCGCGCATCGAGAGCGCCGCGCCGCCACGGCCGTCGCCGTCGACGCGGGTCAGCACGATACCGGTGATGTCGACGCGCTGGTCGAACGAACGGGCCAGATTGATGGCGTCCTGGCCGGTCAGCGCATCGGCAACCAGCAGCACTTCGTGTGGATCGGAAACCGCCTTGATCTCGGCGGTCTCGGCCATGAGTTCTTCATCGATATGTGTGCGGCCCGCCGTATCGAGCATCAGCACGTCATAGCCGCCGAGCTTGCCCTCGCGCGCGGCGCGCCTGGCGATCTGCACCGGCGTCTCGCTCGGCACGATCGGCAGCGTATCGACCCCGATCTGGGTGCCGAGCACGCGCAGTTGCTCCATCGCGGCCGGGCGGCGCGTATCGAGCGAGGCCATCAGAACTTTCTTGTTCTGCTTGTCCTTGAGGCGCTTGGCGATCTTGGCGGTGGTGGTGGTCTTGCCCGAGCCCTGCAGACCCACCATCAGGATGGTCGCCGGGGGCGTCGTGGCGGTATCGAGCGGCACGGCGGTTTCACCCAGCACCCGCACCAGCTCGTCGTGAACGATCTTGACGACCTGCTGGCCTGGGGTCACCGAGCGGGTCACCTCGACGCCGACGGCGCGCTCGCGCACCTGCTCGACGAAGGCGCGGACCACTTCGAGCGAAACGTCAGCCTCGATCAGCGCGCGGCGAACTTCGCGCAGCGCTTCGTTGACGTCGTTCTCGGAGAGCGCGCCACGGCCCCGCAGGCCATCGAAGATTTTCCCTAAGCGGTCGCTTAGACTTTCAAACATGCTCTTGGTCCTTTTCTTCGTGGGCGCCCACGAAGATATGGGTAATCGCGTCCAAAACCAAAATGCACCCGTGGGCGCAACGCGCTGACGGATGCTGACCGCCTGCCTCCCGGGCAGGCTAGTGGCTCGAATTCAGGTCTTGGTCCTGAGATCGCCGGCCTTATAGGCGCGAAGAGGCACCCGAGTCAATCGAAGTGGCCAAGGCCCGGTTTCTGCGCGGACCTGCCTAACCTTGGGTTAACTTCTTCTGGTCCCGTTCATGCTATTGAACAGGCTGCAGTTTTCACTCGAGGCTTCCCGATTGTCTCTCTCCTCGCTCCGCCCACGCGCGCTCGGTGTTCCGGAAGGCTCCGCCCCGGTCGTCGTCCACGGCAGCCTCGCCGAGGCGGAAGCGGATTGGCGTGCCCTCGAAGCGACTGGCATCCTGACGCCCTATCAGCGCTACGACTGGGTCAGGGCCGTGCTCGCTTCCGACCTCGAGCGTGCAGACGGGGTCGCCATCGTCGTGGTGCGCAGCCAGGGCCGTCCGGTCGCGCTGCTGCCGCTGATCATCGAGCGCCGCTCGGGCTTTTCAATCGCTCGCCTCATCGGCTCCGATATTTCCAACAGCGACTGGCTTGCCTTCCTGCCCGGCACCGACATCTCGCCCGAATGGCTGGGCCTGGTCCTCGATGAAGTCCGCGAACTGGTCGGAGCGCTCGATCTCGTCTGCTTCTTCAACCAGCCCCGTCAATGGGCCGGCCACGCCAACCCCGTCCTCGCGGTCGGTGCCGATCCCGGTCCCAACAATCTCTATACCGCCATTATCGGCCCGACGCCGGCGCCTTACATCGAGCACCGCCTCACCCACAAGCGCCGCGGCAACATCAAGCGCGGCGAGCGGCGGCTCGAAGAAATGCTGGGCAGGGTGGAACTGCGCCGCGTCACCACGATCGACGAACTCGACCGCGTCCATGCCGCCTTCCTCGCCCAGCGCGGCGAACGCTTTGACCAGATGGGGGTGGGCAATCTCTTCGCGCAGCAGAGCTTCGTCCGCTTCTTCAGGAACCTCGCCGTCGAGGGTTTCTCGGACCGACACCCTGCCCTTTGCTTCCATGCCCTCTATGCGGGCGAGGAGATCGTCGCCACAACCTGCGGCGCCTTCGCCGGCAAGCATTATTCCCAGTACATCAACTCGACCGCGAGCGGCCCAGCCGCCAAATACAGCCTGATGGGCATCCTGGTCGCGAAGCTCATGGACGAGCTGAACGCCTCGGGAATCGACACCTTCGACATGGGCATCGGCGATTTCGACTACAAACAGGATTGGACGGCGCCCGAGCCGCTGTTCGACACACTTATCCCCCTGACTCCCGCTGGCCACCTCGCCGCTCTGGGCCTCAGGACCAGCCAGGGGGCCAAGCGCGCCATCAAGCAGAACCCCCGGCTCTGGGGTCTCGCCCAGTCTATCCGCAAGACGCTGCACAACCTTCGCAAACGCTAACGAAAAAGGCGGCCAGTTGGCCGCCCGCTGCGTTCTCGATTCACCGCGTGGTTCCCCCCAACCACCGCACTTCCCCTACCCCGAGCGTGGACTTCTCCACTCAGGTGGCGTGATGCAATAGGCCCTGGGTCTTTGTCCGCGAAGGTTGCGGGGGTGAGGGAAACTTTGTGTTCGCCAGTTCGAAGAAGCTGCGCCCCTTAGGAGCGCCCTCACATCCCAGTCTTCTTCTTGTCCTGATAGTAGTAGTTCGCGTCCTTGCCCAGTACCAGCGATCGGATCACCTTGCGCAGGGACTCGCTCTTGCGCAACGGAGCGGCGATCCCCGCCATCACGCGGAACGCGCCGAGCTTGACCGCGTCCCAGCCTGGCGAGGTGCCCGGCGCCTTCTGCGGGAAGCCGCGGTCGCGCAGCATGGAATTGGCCACGTAAAGATCGTTGCGGCGCTTCACCTCCGCGGTCTTCCAGGTGATCGCCACCGAGATCGAATAGGTATCGGACGTGCGCACCCAGTGCGGCCAGATATAGGGCACGAAGACGCCTTCGCCCGGCAGCAGCCGGTTGTGCATGCCGCGCGCCTCGAAGCTCTCCTCGAACTTGAGGTTACGGTGTTTGGTGATCGCGTGCTCGATCTGATCTTCCGAGGCGATCGAACGATCCTCGTTGTCGTAGACGTTGAAGAACTTTTCGCCGTGCACCTGAATGAAGAAGTTGTCTTCGCTGTCGAGGTGGAAGGGTGTAGTCGAGCCTGGCGAGGACACGAAAAGGAAGCCCTGGATATCGGTAAAGCCGGCCTCGGCGAGGCTGCGATGCCCCTGCGCCCGTGCCACCGACATCAGCGCCTCTTCGAGGAGCGCCCTATAGGCGGGGTGCGCTTCGACGCGCTTTAGCACCATCCAGGCGCCCGCCGTCTCGATCTTCTGCACCACATCCTCGGGCGAAAGGTCGACCAGCGGCGTGCTGGAGGGGTCCTGGCTCACCGCGGCCTTGCCCGAATTATATTCGATCCGGTCGCGCGGCAGGTGTTTGACCAGATCGAGGATGGCGGGAAGCGTCAGGCGTGGATCGTCGACGAAGCCGTGGCGGATCCGGAAGGGCTTTAGCGGAAAGAGATTGGCGAACGCGGAGTCGTCCGCGCTCAGGACCTCGGCGGTCATGACCTTGTTCACAGGCGTTTCTCCTTGAAAGACTTAAAGAAATTTCTCAGGCGCTTGGCGCCTTCGCGCAGGGTGCGGCGAAGCCGCAGGATTTCGATCACTGTTGCCGCCACCGGATCGCCGGCCCGCAGAGGAATGACCATGTCCGCCACCCGGATGCGTTCGCGCCACACATGGTCGATCATCGGGTGCCCTGCATCGGCCGTGGAATCGGCAAAGGCGATCGCCGGGTCTTCGCTAAGCCGGCGGGTCAGTTCGACCGTCAGTTGCACCCCCGGCGAATAGCGCGAAAGCGTTTCGTCATAGGCGATCTTGAAGAAGAACGCCGAGCCGCCCTGGCGCAGCACGAGCCCGGAGGCGATCACTCGTCCGTCCAGCGTCAATTCGAGAACTTCGAGGGCGTCGCGCGCCGAAAGGTTGCCGGCCATGGCCTGAACGAAGGCGCGGTCGCCCTCATCCTGGCCCAGCCCGGTTCCGTCGCGACCTTTCCAGCCGGAGGCTTCGAGCAAGAGGAAGCGCTCCAGCGCTGCCGCGACATCTTCGCGGGTCTGCGCCGACGCGAAGTGCACCACGCCTTCCTCGTCCAGCCGATGGCGCTGGCGCCGCAGCTCCTTGAGCTTCTTGGCGCCCATGCCGCCGCGGAGATAGGTTTCGGCATCGACGCCCGCATCGAGCACCGCGCGCTCGTGTATTTCAAGATGAACCGGTGCCACCCCGCGCTTGGCCATCGCGGCCGCCAGGGCCTGCCCCGCCGCGCCATCCAAAGGCATGACCGGGAGCGAGAGCACGCGCGCCCCGCTCGCCGCCGCCCGATCGAGCAGGGCCTCGGCGGCGCCTATGGGGTCATCAGCCGAGAGCAGCGGCGCGGTAAGGGGCGCATAGGGTTGCCGCGCCAACAGTACCGGCAGGGGAAGGCGCAAGGCGCGACGCGCCCGGACCACCGGCAGCAGGGCCAGCAAGCGGCCCTCGGCCCGCACGGCGATCACCTGTGCCCCGCCACCCTTCGCCGCAAATGCGAAGGCCGGCTGGCAATAGTCCGGATCGAAGAAGGGATTGGGCTCGGCAGCATTGTCCGCCAGGTTCCGCCATTCGGCGGCGGACACAGTCTCGAGGCGCGAAAGCGGCGCAGCGCCACCCGCGCCGGCCGACGCCGTCACCACCAGATGCTCGGCGATCCCGGTACTCACGATACCGCCCCTTCGCCGATGCCGGGGAAATTTGCTGGAACCCAAACCATTGGCGCACCTTACCTGTTCGTGGTCCGGTTCGCTCGTTTGCCTCGTGAACTGGTTAAGCTGCGGCTAAGTCCCCGCGCCATCTGCACGCCACCCATGCCGGTGCCAAGACTGGCAATTGCGCGATGTTTCCGCCATATAGAGGCTCAACCCAATTCAATGAGGCCAAAGTGAGCGGCACTCCGTTTTTAAAGATGAACGGGCTGGGCAATGAGATCCTGGTCGTGGACATGCGCGATGGCGCCTCCACCATGACCGGTGAGCTTGCGCGCACCGTCGCCGCCGGCGAACGCACCGCCTTCGAGCAGATGATGGTCGTCTACCCGCCGCGCGCCGACGGCACCGAGGCCTATGTCAAGATTTACAACAATGACGGCTCGGTCGCCGGGGCCTGCGGCAACGGCACGCGCTGCGTCGCCCATTTCCTCAACCGCGCCACCGGCAAGGACCGGATGACCATCGAGACCGATGGCGGCCTGCTCGAGATCTTCAACGCCGGCGAGGAGCTCATCACCGTCGACATGGGCAAGCCCCGCTTCGACTGGAACCAGATCCCCCTGGCCGAGGAATTCGCCGATACTACGGGAATCGAACTCCAGATCGGTCCCATCGACGCCCCGGTGCTGCACACCCCGTCCGTCGTCAATGTCGGCAATCCGCACGCGATCTTCTGGGTGAAGGACGACCCGGACAACTACGACCTCGGCCGCTTCGGCCCGCTGCTCGAGAACCACCCGATCTTCCCCGAGCGCGCCAATATCTCGCTGGCCCAGGTGCTGGCGCCCGATTGCATCAAGGTGCGCGTCTGGGAGCGCGGCGCCGGGCTGACGCTCGCCTGCGGCACCGCCGCCTGCGCGGTCGGCGTCGCGGCCGCCCGCAAGGGCCTCACCGACCGGCGTGTCGGCATCCAGCTGCCCGGCGGTCCGCTCGAGATCGAATGGCGCGCTGACGACCATATTCTCATGACCGGCCCCTGGACGCTCGAATGGGAAGGCACCCTGCCCGCTGATCTCTCCCCGGACCGGGCCGCATGAGCATCGAGACCCTCACCTTCGGCTGCCGCCTCAACGCCTATGAATCCGAGGTCATGAAGGCCGAGGCAGAAAAGGCCGGGCTTTCCGACGCCATCATCATCAATACCTGCGCGGTCACGTCCGAAGCGGTGCGCCAGGCCAAGCAGGCCGTGCGCAAGGCCCGCCGGGACAATCCCGACGCCAAGATCATCGTCACCGGCTGCGCCGCCCAGACCGAGGCGCGTTCCTTCGGCGACATGGCCGAAGTCGACCTCGTCATCGGCAATGCCGACAAGATGAAGGCCGAAAGCTACAAGCCCATGGTCTTCGGGCTCCAGCTCAACGACAAGGTGCAGGTCAACGACATCATGAGTGTCCGCGAGACCGCCGGGCACCTCATCGAGGGCATGGATGGGCGCGCCCGCGCCTTCGTGCAGGTCCAGAACGGGTGCGACCACCGCTGCACCTTCTGCATCATCCCCTTTGGCCGCGGTCCTTCGCGCTCGGTACCGATGGGCCTGGTCGTCGACCAGCTCAAGCGGCTCGTCCAGAACGGCTATGGCGAGATCGTGCTGACCGGGGTCGACATCACCTCCTATGGCCCCGACCTTCCGGGCACGCCCACGCTCGGCAAACTGGTGCAGTCGATCCTGCGCCACGTCCCGGACCTGCCGCGCCTCAGGATTTCCTCGATCGATTCCATCGAGGCGGACGACGCGCTCTATGATGCCATAGCATCGGACCGGCGCCTGATGCCGCACCTCCATCTCTCGCTCCAGTCGGGCGACGACATGATCCTCAAGCGCATGAAGCGCCGCCACCTGCGCGCCGACGCGCTCCATATCGTGGAAAAGCTGCGCTCGCTGCGCCCCGACATGGTCTTCGGCGCCGACATCATCGCCGGCTTCCCCACCGAGACCGACGAGATGTTCGAGAACACCCTGCGCATCGTTTCTGAAGCCGACCTCACCTATCTCCACGTCTTCCCCTATAGCCCGCGCCCGGGCACCCCTGCCGCGCGCATGCCGCAGGTGGACAAGCGCATCGCCCGCGACCGCGCCGCCCTGTTGCGCGCGGAGGGTGACAAGCAGTTCGCCAAACTCGCTGCCTCCCGCGCCGGCAAGCTCGAAAGCGTCCTCGTCGAGCGCGAGGGGTTGGGGCGCACCGAGCAGTTCATGCCCGTCGCCGTGCCCGGCACCGAACCCGGCCAGATTGTCCCGGTCCGGATCACCAGGGTCTCCGCCGATGGCCTCGTCGGGGAAGCCGTGAGGTCCGCAGCATGAGCGAGGGCAAGAAACCCGGCTTCTTCGGCCGTCTTTTCGGACGCGGCAACCAGCAGCAACCGCAGGCCGACGCAGAAACCGAGGAGGCGCTCAAGCGCGCCACCCACGAGGTCGCGACCTCGACCGAGGAGCTCGAGGCATTCAAGGAGCGCCGCGCCGCCGAAGAGACCCAGGCCGAGATCGACCGGATTGCGGCCGAGGCAGTGCCGCCCGAACCTGCGCCCGAGCCGCCGGCCCCGCCTGAAGAGGCTCCGCCTCCGCCCCCCGCCGAGGTCGAGACGCCTGCCCACGAGGCGCCTCCGACTCCCGAAGAGATCGCCGAGGGCGTTCCGCCGGCTCCAGCCGAACCCGAGCCGGAGCACCGGCGTGAACCGGTCGACGACGCCAGCTACCCCCCCGGCCCGCCCGAGACCACCCTCGATTATGTCGAGGACGTCCAGGAAGCGGCCGAGGAATCCGCTGCCACCCCGTCCGCCGAAGCGCCGGCGCCCAAGCAGGGCTGGTTCCAGCGCCTGGCCTCCGGGCTCAAGCGCTCCTCCGACCAGATTACGGGCGGCATCACCTCCGTCTTCACCAAGCGCAAGCTCGATGCCGCGACCCTCGATGAACTCGAGGACGTGCTGCTTCAGGCCGACCTGGGCATGGACACCACCAGTGCCATCGTCGAGACGCTGCGCCGCGACCGCTTCAACCGCGACATTTCCGGCGAGGACGTGCGTGCGGTCCTTTCCGATGAAGTCGGCAAGGCGCTGACCCCGGTGGCACGCCCGCTGGTGATCGACACGGCCCATAAGCCTTTCGTCATCCTCATGGTCGGGGTCAACGGCTCAGGCAAGACCACTACCATCGGCAAGCTCGCCCAGAAATTCGCCGCCGAGGGCCGCACCGTCATGCTGGCCGCAGGCGACACCTTCCGCGCCGCCGCCATCGAGCAGCTCGAGATCTGGGGCCGCCGCACCGGTGCGCCGGTGGTCGCCAAGCCGGCAGGCTCGGATGCCTCGGGCCTCGCCTTCGACGCGGTGACCCGCGCCCGGGCCGAGGGCAAGGACGTTCTCATCATCGATACGGCGGGGCGCCTGCAAAACCGCGACGAGTTGATGAGCGAACTCGAAAAGATCATCCGCGTCATCCGGAAGGTCGACCCGACCGCTCCTCACGCGGTTTTGCTCACGCTCGACGCCACTACCGGCCAGAACGCCCTTAATCAGGTCGAAATCTTCGGCAAACGTGCCGGTGTCACGGGTCTGGTCATGACCAAGCTTGACGGCACCGCACGCGGGGGCATTCTTGTCGCCATTGCGCGGCGCTTTGGCTTGCCCGTGCATTTCATCGGCGTGGGCGAGGGCGTGGACGATCTCCAGCCGTTCCAGGCTTCCGATTTCGCCGCGGCCATCGCCGGCAAGGAACAATAATATGACGAGCGAGAATACCAAGCCCCAGGAAGCCAACTGGGAGGAGCTGCGCCCCCAGTTGATCAAGCTCGCCCTCGAGCTCGGCCCCCTGGTGGTGTTCTTCGTGGCCAACGCGCGCGCCGATATCTTCACGGCAACCGGCTGGTTCATGGGCGCCATGGTGGCGTCGCTCGCGCTCTCCTGGCTCATCCTGCGCAAGGTTGCGATCATGCCGCTGGTGACCGGCGTCGTCGTGGTCATTTTCGGCGGACTGACGCTCTGGCTCAAGGACGACACCTTTATCAAGATGAAGCCGACCATCGTCGACACGCTCTTTGCGGTCGTGCTGCTGGGCGGGCTGCTGTTCAAGCAGTCGCTGCTCAAATACGTCTTTGGCGAAGTCTATAAGCTCAAGCCGGAGGGCTGGACGGTAATGACGCTGCGCTGGGGCCTGTTCTTCCTGGCGCTCGCCATCCTCAACGAGCTGATCTGGCGCAATTTCTCCACCGATCTCTGGGTGGCCTTCAAGGTATGGGCGGTGATGCCGATCACCGTGGTCTTCACCATGTTCCAGCTGCCGCTGCTGCAGAAATACGCCCTCGAGCCGGAAGAAGAGCCCAGCCCGGCCCAGTGACGAAAAAAAGCCCCGGGCGCAGGTACCGGGGCTTTTCTTTTTGCCGGCGAACCAGGGTCAGACGCGCTTGATCAGCTCGTCCTTGCTGTCCACCGTCAGCGTGATCTCGTCATCGCCGACCGAGGCGATCTGCTCGGGCAGGATGTAGCGGTCCGCCGCGAACAGTCCATCCGCATCGAGCCGCACATAGCCTTCGTTGAGCAGCCGCTCGCGGATTTCTTCGGGCAGCTCGTTAGGGTGGAATGCCTCGGCGAGATTGTTGATGATCGAATCCCGGCCCTTCATGTCGCCCGGGTTGATACCGGCCGTTTCCGGCCCGGGACGGCTGGGGTCCTCGTCGCTGTATTTGAAGTCGTCGACCACCCCGATATGGCGGTGGTGATTGTCGAAAACACGCATCCCGACATGAATGCCTTGCGGAAGTCCTTCCATCCGTTCCTCCTGTGGTTGCCGATTGGTCTCGGCGAGGTAACGGACTTGGCGCGGCGATTGTTCCCCTCAGCTCTGGGACGACGCCTTCTCGATGGCCGGGATGATCTCGCGCGTCAGCGTTTCCGGCGACATCGGGCCCACATGCTTGAAAGTGATGACCCCGTTCTTGTCCACGATGAACGTCTCGGGCACGCCATAGACGCCCCAGTCGATCGAAACGCGATTGTCCCGGTCGGCACCGATGCGGTCATAGGGATTGCCCAGGTCCTTGAGGAACGCCGCCGCGTTCTCGGGCGCGTCCTTCTGGTTGATGCCGAACAGGCGCACGCCCGTGGCCGCCTTGAGCTGGGTCAGCACCGGATGCTCGGCGCGGCACGGAATGCACCAGGAGGCGAAAACGTTGACCACCGTCACCTCGCCCTTGAGCGCCTCGGTATCGAAACCGGGGACGCCCACGCCATCGACGGCCGCCAGGGTGAACTGCGGCGCTGGCTTGTTGATGAGGACCGACTGGACAAGGCTCGGGTCGCGGTTGAGGCTGGTCGCGAACACGGCAACCAGCGCCACGAGCGCGATCAGCGGCAGCGCGAGCAGGGCGATACGGGTCAAGTAGTCTTCTCCGCGCGGCGCCGGACGCCCTGCGCCTCAAGCTCTGCGATGCGCTTCTCGACGCGGCGGCCCGAAAGCACGATCCAGGCGATGAGCGCGACGACCGCCGCGGTCACCCCGACATAAGCCCAGATGATGAAGACGGCGTGGGGTCCAAGATCCATTTACTTGGCTCCTTCGGCCGCTGCCGCCCGCTGCCGCTCGAGCGTGGCAAGGCGCCGGCGGCGGATTTCGGTATGCATGGATTTGATCTGGAGCGTGATGAACAGCAGCGTGAACGCGCCCATCATCACCAGCAACGGGGTGAGGATCGAGCCCGGCATGCGCGGCCCGTCGGGCGTGATGACGCTCGAGGGCTGGTGCAGGGTCTGCCACCAGTCGACCGAAAACTTGACGATCGGGATATTGATCGCACCGATGAGGGTGAAGACCGCCACCACGCGCCCGGCGCGCAACTGGTCCTCGAAGGCGCGCCAGAGTGCGATGAGGCCCAGGTAGATGAGCAGCAGCACGAGCGTGGAGGTCATGCGCCCGTCCCACTCCCAAAACGTGCCCCAGGTCGGGCGGCCCCAAAGCGAACCGGTATAGAGCGCCAAGGCCGTAAAAACCGCCCCCAGCGGCGCGGCAGCCTTCATCGAGACGTCGGCCATCGGGTGGCGCCAGATCAGGCTGCCGAGCGCCGAGACCGCCATCACGCCGTAGACGAACTGGCTCAACCACGCATTGGGTACGTGGATGTACATGATCCGCACCGTATTCCCCATCTGGTAGTCGGGCGGGGAATCGAGGAACGCGAAATAAAGGCCGGCGGCGAAGAGGATCGCCGTCAGGATCGTCAGCGGCCACAGCAGCGGACGCGACCAGCCGAGGAACTGGCTGGGATTGGCGATCCGCGCGAACCAATTGGGTTTGGGAGCTACATCCAAGGTCATGGAGAGGTTGTCTATTCCTCGCTCACGCGCAGTGCAAGCGCTCCGGCGAAGGGAGCGATGGCCAGAAGCACGAGGCTTATTGCCGCAAGAAACAGCATCGCGGCGCCGGACTGCTGTCCCGAAATGGCCGAGCTGCCGAAGATCAGGAGTGGTATGGCGAGCGGCAGGATCAGCACGGGCGCTATGAGCCCGCCACGCGGCAAGGACACCGTGACTGCTGCGCCCATGGCGCCGAGCGCCACGAGCCCAGGCGTGCCGAGCAGCAGCGAGAGCACCGTACGGAGCCAGCTCTCCATGTCCATGTTGAGCAGAACCGCCAGGACGGGGGTTGCCGCGATCAGAGGCAGCGCCGTCAGCAGCCAATGCGCAATCACTTTTGCGGCAACGATGGCTTCGAGCGGCGTACGCGAGAAGCGGAAGAGCTGGAGCGAGCCGTCTTCGGCGTCGTTGCGGAAAAGCCGGTCGAGCCCTAGCAGCAACGAGAGAAATGCCGCGATCCAGGTGAGGCCGGGGGCGAGCTTGGCCAGCATCGCCTTGTCCGGCCCGATGGCGAACGGCACGATCGCGCCGACCATGACGAAGAACAGGACGAGCGTGAGCGCGTCGCCCCCGATGCGGGTCGCCAGCTTTAGGTCGCGCCCGATGATGGCCAGGAAACCCTTCACGCGCCCAGCTCCAGGGTCCGTACGCGCGTGCCGTCGGCGATCCTGAGTTCAAGATGGGTGGCGGCAACCGCCAGCCCCCCCGCCGCCAGATGTGCGTCGATCAACTCGCCCACCAGCCGGTCACCGTCCTTGTCGAGTGCAGAAGTCGGCTCGTCCAGCAGCCAGATGGGGCGCGGCGACACCAGCAGCCGCGCCAGCGCCAGCCGTCGCGTCTGCCCGGCCGAAAGATAACCCGCATCGAGACCGGCGATGGATGCCAGCCCGACCCGGCGCAACGCGGCCATGACGTCACCCTCCCCGCCATTGAGCGCGGCCCAGGCCTCGAGATTTTCGGCGACCTTGAGCCGGCCCTTGACCGCCGAGAGGTGCCCCAGGAAATGCACGTCCTCTTCCCAGCGCTCCTCGCCATCCTGTCCGGAAAAAACCACGCTCCCCGCATCGGGACGCAGGAACCCCGCCAGGCACTTCATCAGGCTGGTCTTGCCCGCGCCGTTGGGGCCGCGAAGCAGCAGGATCTCGCCCGGTGCCACGGCAAAACCCACGTCCGCGAACAGCAGCCGCTCCCCGCGCCGCAGGGCAAGGCCGGTTACGCTCAGCGTGCGGGCGGGCAAAGAGTTCGTTAGGGACATGGCTTTCATGTCCTATTGAACTCATAGAGGCACTGGCAAGCTGGAAATGATTTGACTATAAGCCCCTCTAGATTGGACTGGTTCCAATCTCCGAGACGCCCCAACTGGTCCGAGGGACCCCTTCTGGGTCCTATTGTCGCAGGCCTTTTCGGGGTGGAGCGGCCAACCCAAAGCGAAGGCGGTCTCCCGTGACTCAATCCCTCAACAGCTTCAATTCAAAGACGACGCTCACGGTCGGAGGGAAGACCTATACCTACTTCTCGATTCCCGAAGCCGAGAAGAACGGCCTGCCCGGGGTTTCCAAGCTCCCTCATTCGCTCAAGGTCGTCCTTGAAAACCTGCTGCGCTTCGAAGACGGGCGCACGGTCACCAAGGAAGACATCAAGGCCTTTGTGACCTGGCTGACGGAAAAGACTTCCGAGCACGAAATCTCCTACCGCCCCGCGCGCGTGCTGATGCAGGACTTCACCGGCGTCCCCGCCGTGGTCGACCTCGCCGCCATGCGCGACGCCACCGCCAAGCTCGGCGCCGATCCCCAGAAGATCAATCCGCTCGTCCCCGTCGACCTCGTCATCGACCACTCGGTGATGGTCGACAGCTTCGGCACCCCGCTCGCCTTCAACCAGAACGTCGAGCTCGAATATGAGCGTAATGGCGAGCGCTACGAGTTCCTGCGCTGGGGCCAGCAGGCGTTCGACAATTTCCGCGTCGTGCCCCCCGGCACCGGCATCTGCCACCAAGTGAACCTGGAATACCTGGCCCAGACCGTCTGGACCAAGGACGAGAACGGCGAGACCGTCGCCTACCCCGATACGCTCGTGGGCACCGACAGCCACACCACCATGGTCAACGGCCTCTCGGTCCTGGGCTGGGGCGTGGGCGGCATCGAGGCCGAGGCCGCCATGCTCGGCCAGCCCATCACCATGCTGATCCCGGAAGTCATCGGCTTCAAGCTCACCGGCAAGATCAACGAAGGCATCACCGCCACGGACCTCGTGCTCACCGTCACCGAGATGCTCCGCAAGAAGGGCGTCGTCGGCAAGTTCGTCGAGTTCTACGGCCCGGGCCTTGACCACCTCTCCCTCGAGGACCAGGCGACCATCGCCAACATGGCTCCCGAATACGGCGCCACCTGCGGCTTCTTCCCGGTCGATACCGACACCCTTTCCTACCTCACCACCTCCGGCCGCACCGCCGACCGCGTCGCGCTCGTGGAAGCCTATTCGAAGGCCCAGGGCATGTTCCGCGAGACCGCCTCGCCCGATCCGGTCTTCACCGACACGCTCGAGCTCGACCTTTCGACGGTCGTGCCCTCGATCTCCGGCCCCAAGCGCCCGCAGGACCGTCTCGTCCTCGCCGAGGCCAAGGACAAGTTCGCCGCTTCGCTGGTCAAGGATTTCGCCAAGACCGATGATCCCAAGGTCGCCGTGGACGGCGAGGATTTCTCCATCGGTCACGGCGACGTCGTCATCGCCGCCATTACCTCGTGCACCAATACCTCCAACCCTTCGGTGCTGGTCGCCGCCGGCCTCGTCGCCCGCAAAGCGCGCGAGCTCGGCCTCAATTCCAAGCCGTGGGTCAAAACCTCGCTGGCCCCCGGCTCGCAGGTGGTCACCGACTACCTCACCGCCTCGGGCCTGCAGGCCGATCTCGACGCCATCGGCTTCAACCTCGTCGGCTATGGCTGCACCACCTGCATCGGCAATTCCGGCCCGCTGCCGCCGGCCATTTCCAAGGCCGTGCAGGCCGGCGACCTCGTCGCAGCCTCGGTGCTCTCGGGCAACCGTAACTTCGAAGGGCGCGTGAACCCCGACGTCAAGGCGAACTTCCTCGCCTCCCCACCGCTGGTCGTCGCCTATGCGCTGGCCGGCTCGCTCAAGATCGACATCACCAAGGACGCGATCGGCACGGGCAAGGATGGACAGCCCGTCTATCTCAAGGACATCTGGCCGACCAACAAGGAAATTGCCGACATCGTGCGCGCCAACGTCACGCCGCAGATGTTCACCAAGCGCTATTCGGACGTCTTCAAGGGCGACGAGCATTGGCAGGGCATCACCATCGATGGCGGCGAGACCTATGGCTGGAACTCGTCCTCGACCTATGTGCAGAACCCGCCCTATTTCGACGATCTCAAGATGACCCCGGCGCCGGTCACCGACATCAAGGATGCCCGCGTCCTCGGTCTCTTCCTCGATTCGATCACCACCGACCACATTTCCCCGGCCGGTTCGTTCAAGCCCTCGACCCCCGCCGGCATCTACCTCACCGAGCACCAGGTCGCGCCCAAGGACTTCAACTCCTATGGCGCCCGTCGCGGCAACCACGAAGTCATGATGCGCGGCACCTTCGCCAACATTCGCATCAAGAACCAGATGGTGCCGGGCGTGGAAGGCGGCTTCACCCTGGGGCCGAACGGCCAGCAGATGCCGATCTACGACGCCGCCATGGCCTACGAGAAGTCCGAGACGCCGCTGGTGATCTTCGCCGGCAAGGAATACGGCACCGGCTCCTCGCGCGACTGGGCGGCCAAGGGCACCCGCCTGCTGGGCGTTCGCGCCGTCGTGGCGCAGAGCTTCGAGCGCATCCACCGCTCCAACCTCATCGGCATGGGTGTGCTGCCGCTCCAGTTCGCCGATGGCGAAAGCTGGCAGACGCTTGGCCTTAACGGCACCGAAACCGTGACCATCGAGGGCCTCACCACCCTCACGCCGCGTTCGGACGTCGTCGTCAAGATCGTCCACTCGGATGGCCGCATCTCGGAGGTGAAGACCCGCTGCCGCATCGATACCGAGAACGAGCTCGACTACTACAATAACGGCGGCATCCTGCACTACGTGCTGCGCAACCTCGTCGCGGCCTGATTTCGATCCCTCCGAGGGGCGGAAAACCTCCGCCTCTCGGGGACCCCGGCGCGGCCTCCCGGCAACGTGTAGAGGTCGACGTCCTGCCTCTCACCGATTTGACTGGCAGTCAGAAAAATCCGTGCCTAGAACTTTGCCCATGATTTTCAGACCGCTCCTGGGCACATTCCTCGGTTTGCTTCTCGCGCTTCCCGCCGACGCGCTCGAAGTGCGCGTCCAGCCCAAGGCGGTTCTCGAGCTCTTCACCTCCCAGGGCTGCGCCTCTTGTCCGCCGGCGGACGCCCTGCTCACCAAGCTCGCCCAGCGCCCCGATGTCATCGCGCTTTCATACCACGTGGACTATTGGGACTATATCGGCTGGCCCGACACGTTCGGTGCCAAGGCCAATACCGCCCGGCAGAAGGACTACGCGACCCGCTGGGGCAGCAACCGCATCTATACCCCGCAAATGGTCGTCAACGGCGTCAAGGGCGTGGTCGGCTCGCGCCAGCAGGAAATCGACGGCGTCGTACGCTCCACCAAGCTGACCCTGCCCGTCGCGCTCAACACCTCGGACGGCATGCTCGCCATCGACATCGAGGGACAGGCCGGCCTTGCCGATGCAGTGGTCTGGCTCGTGACCTATCTCGATCGCGCCGATGTCGCCATCGAGCGCGGCGAGAACGAAGGCAAGCATGTGACCTACACCAACGTCGTGACCTCCCGGCAGGCGATCGGCATGTGGGAACCGGGCGCCGGCGCCCATCTCAAGCTGCCGCTCTCCGAAGTCATGACCGGCGACAGTAACGGCGCGGTCATCATCGTGCAGGAGGAAGCCGGGGGCCTGCCCGGAAATATTCTGGGCGCTGCGGCATTTCAGCAATAGTGGAGCCCCAATAACAAAACTCCCGCCTGGGCAAGGCGGGAGGAAATCAGTCTGACTGGTCTTTAGGGGCGGCCGGTGTCTGGGCATCGTGGTTTGGGGGCTCGGTCAGCCCGGACACCGGCCACTGGAGGCAATGACGATGTTATGCCGACGCTTTCGGGCGCCAGCGCGGACACATTGTGTTCGAAATTGGGTAATTTCGCGTAGAGCGAGACATAATCCGCTATATCGGACACAGGATGGAAACCGGTGTACAGCAGGCGCTTGCTTCCGCCGGCAAACAACGCGATCATGACGGATCGATGACGTAGCCGACGATGGGAGTATGCAGTTGGCCGAAGGGCAGCAGGGTGCACCCAAGGGATTGAGCCTCGTGCATGTCAACGAGCACCCCTCGCCCCATGCTCCCAACCGTCCGGCGCCCTACGTAGCTTTCGACCGCACCGAATTGAGCCTCATCCTGGCCGTCTACGGCCGCAAGGTCGCCAAGGGCGAGTGGCGCGACTACGCCATGGATTTCCTGCGCGAGCGTGCGGTGTTTTCCGCCTTCGCCCGCAATTCCGAGCGCCCTCTCTATTCCATCGAGAAGCAGCCCAAGCTGCGCAATCGCCAGGGTCAGTACCTTGTAATCAACCAGCAGGGCCGCATCCTCAAGCGCGGCCATGACCTGCGGCTGGTCCTCAACGTGCTCGAACCGCATTTCGCGGTCGTGACGTGACGGCGCCCACCGTAAGGGCGGCAACCGCCGCGGACATCCCCGCGATGAGCGTGGTGCTCACCGCCTCCATCCGCGAGCTCTGCCAGGCCGATCACCAGAACCGGTCCGAGGTTCTGTCCGGCTGGCTGCGCAACAAGTCCGAAGCCGGCGTGCGCGATATGCTGGAAAGCGAGCCAACGACGCTTTACGTGGCCGAGATCGAGGGCCAGATCGCCGGCGTCGGCGCCACCATGAACGACGGCTCGATCCGCCTCAACTACGTCTCGCCCGATTTCCGCTTCCGGGGGGTGAGCCGGGCCTTGATGGCGCATATGGAAGACGCGCTTCGGACGGCCGGCTTCGAATTTGCCACTCTCAACAGCAGCACCACCGCCCACCGCTTCTACCAGGAAGGCGGCTGGGTGGACGTGGGCGAGCCCCAAACCGGGCTCACCCTCGTGGCCTACCCCATGCGCAAGGCGCTCTGAGGACACCGCGTCCTTCTTCTCCAGAGCCGCCTGAATATCTCCGCTCGCGAGGCGCCGTGCATTAGCGCCGGCTCAGGGCGTTGAGGACGCCGAGCGCGCGAAAGAAGCCTAGAGCGCCCTCTGCATGTGGACGATATCGAGCCAGCGGTCGAACTTGTAGCCGAGTTGGGGGAACTCGCCGAGCACCTCGAACCCGAACTTGCGGTGGAGCGCGATCGAGGCCTCCGTCCCGCCGGTGATGATGGCGATCATCTGCTTGAAGCCGAAGGCCTGCGACTGCGCGATGAGCTCAGTCATGAGCTTTGCGCCCAATCCCTTCCCCACCGCATCCGGAGCGAGATAGAGCGTATCCTCGCAGGTGAACCGGTAAGCCGGCCGGGGACGGAAGGTGGACGCATAGGCATATCCGCGGACGCGGCCCTCTTCCTCGGCCACGATGAGGGGGTGCCCCAGATCCACCATATGGCCGAACTTTTCGGCCATGGCCGTTTCGCTGGGCACCTCCAGGTCGAACGTCACCACCGCGTTTTTCACGTAGTGCGCATAGATCGCAGTGATGGGAGCAACGTCCGACCAGTTGAAGGGACGCAGGATGGGTTCGGGCTGGGACACGAGGAAAGCTTCCAAAGCAAAAGGGCCACGGTCGTTTTAGACCGTGGCCCCGATAGCTTCCAACGAGAAATCTTGATCGCTGGAGCGTGTTTTCTTGATGTTAGTTGCGGTTGCCGAACAGGCGCAGCAGCATCAGGAACAGGTTGATGAAGTCCAGGTAGAGCGAGAGAGCGCCCATGATGGCGTTCTTGTGCAGCACGTCGGCGCCATAGGCTTCCGAATAGCTTTCCTTGATCTTCTGCGTGTCATAGGCGGTCAGGCCCACGAAGACCAGCACGCCCACGATCGAGATGCCGAACGAGAGGGCGCCCGAGTTGAAGAAGATGTTCACGATCGAGGCGATCACGATGCCGATCAGGCCCATGAACAGGAACGAGCCCATTCCGGTCAGGTCGCGCTTGGTGGTGTAGCCCCAAAGGCTCATCGCGCCGAACATGGCGGCGGTGATGAAGAACACCTTGGCGATCGAAGCGCCGGTATAGACCAGGAAGATCGAGGACAGCGACAAGCCCATGACGGCCGCGAACGCCCAGAAGGTGATCTGTGCGGCGCCCGTGGAGAGCTTGTTGATCCCGAAGCTGAGCACCAGCACGAAGGCCAGCGGCGCCAGCGCCACCACCCACATCAGCGGGCTGGTGAAGAGCAGGACGCCCCAGTTCGTCAGGTAGGTGCCATCGGCCATCTGGGCGGCGGCGTTTGTGGCATTGGTGGTGATCGCAGCGGCGCTGGCGAAGTAAGCCACCAGGCCGGTCACGACCAGGCCGAGACCCATGTAATTGTAAACGCGCAGCATGTAGCTGCGCAGACCCTCGTCAATGGCGGCGGCGGAGCCGGCCCGCGCAGAGATGGTCGGTCTGTCAAATTGTGCCATTGGTTTCCCTTTCACATAACCAAGTGTGGCTTAGGATCCCAAGGACTTGAGCCACCTGCCGCACAATATGGCGGTGGCGTGTTCCAACTTCAAGGTCAAACCCCTGTGGCACTTGGGCTTTGCGGACTTGTCCGGTCAAACTGATGTGAAGGCAGGCAGCCCCTAACTTGTTGAGTGGCCGCCCCGAGGTCTTTTCCCGCGTCATATTCGTGTTACCGTTCAAGGGCGAGTGTGCCGAATCGGGATGCGTAAACGGGGAGAAAACTCATGCCTCGTCTCTTCACCGGCTTGGAGGTCCCCAAGGAGGTGGCCTTCGCCCTCTCGCTCAAGCGTGGCGGCCTGCATGGCGCTCGCTGGATCGATGCCGACAATTACCACATCACCCTGCGCTTCATCGGCGATGTCGACTACGCGACCGCCAACGAGGTGAGCGCAAGCCTGGAGCGCCTTGCCAACGGGCTGTCTTTCTCCGTCCGGCTTACTCAGCTCGGGGCGTTCGGTGGCAACAAACCCCACGCCCTCTATGCCGGGGTCGAGCTCAACGAGACCCTCAGCCGCCTTCAGGCCGCCCAGGAGCGGGTGCTGCAACGGATCGGGCTCGAGCCCGAGAGCCGCAAGTACACTCCGCACGTGACCCTGGCGCGCCTGCGGGGCACCGCACCCGAGGAACTGGCGCGCTATCTTGCCATGTCCGGCCGGTTCGAGCCGCTGCAATTCCCGGTCGGACGGTTCGTGCTGTTTTCGAGCCGGGACTCGGTAGGGGGCGGTCCCTACGTGGTCGAGCAGAGCTATCCACTGGCTGCCTGACCGGGACGCGCACGCGCGTTCAGAATTCATTCATCCTGAACGCGTTAACACCCAACTGCGTGATCGGCAGCGCCAAATTGCGGTCAAATTTGACCCTCAATGAAAGCGAATTCGTTCAAAAACGCCGCGTTTTGAGACCTTGGTAACCATGTTTACCGCATCCTACGCACTGTCGGTCTCTGTCGGCCCCAAATGAAATCAAGGATGGTTTGGCGATGAAATCCTCGACCCGTGGCATGCTGTTCGGAATTTTGGCAGGCGCCATTGCGGTCAGCGGGCTCACCCCTGCAATGGCCCAGAGCGCCGGCGCCAAGAGCCTCGGTACCTTTAAGGCCTGGACGGCCTGGCAGGGCACCGATGCGAACGGCATGATCTGCTACATTTCGGCCCAGCCCAGTTCCAGCGAGCCCAAGGGCGCCAATCGCGACCCCATTCATTTCCTGGTGATCCACCGCAAGGGCCTGGGAACCAAGAACGAGGTCCAGACCCTGATCGGCTACCCCTATAATGCCCAGTCGCCCAATGCGAGCGCGGCCGTGGATGGCAAGACCTATCCGATGGTCACTGAAGGTTCGGCCGCCTGGCTGGCGAGCGCCGGCGACGAAGGCGGCTTCGTGGGCGCCATGAAGGCGGGCTCGAACCTTGTGGTCAAGGGTACCAGCCAGCGCGGCACCGACACTGTCGACACCTATTCGCTCAGCGGCGTCACCGCCGCCATGGCCGCCATCGACAAGGCCTGCAGCTAAACCCGGCGCAAAGGCTGGAATCGCGACGGGCGGTCCGCTATGGTCCGCCCGCTATCGCACGACCCTGAGGCCCTTATGATCTTCGCTCCCAAGCCCTGCGCCGCCCTCGTTCTTGTTGGGCTCGCCCTGGCGAGCACCGGTGCGCAGGCCCAGAACGTTCGCCTCCTCGGAGACTTCCGCGACTGGTCGTCCTACGCCACCACCGAGGGATCGGGGGCGCTCTGCTTCGCCCTTTCCAAGCCCAAGACCGTCGACCCCACGCCCGATGGTTATTCGCAGGCCTATCTCTACGTGACCCATCGGCCGGCCGAGAACATCACCAACGAGGTGAACCTGGTCGCCGGCTTCACCTTCGCGCCCGATAGCCCCGCGACGCTGAGCGTCGGCAGCCAGGCCTTCCAGCTCTTTACCGAGAACGACGCCGCCTGGCTCCAGGACCCGGGCCAGAGCGACGCCCTCGCGAGCGCCATTCGCGCCGGCTCGACCCTGGTCGTGGAGGCGACGACCGACAAGGGCATCCGCGTGACCGAGACCTTCTCGCTTTCGGGCGCCACCGCCGCCTCCCGGGCCATCGACACCGGATGCTAGATTGGCGCGGGCTCTTGTGCTAAGGGACCGGCCAAACCAGATTGTAAAAGGCGCGCGAGCCTGACGACCCCGGCCAAGTCCGGGGTTAAGTGTTTTGGACGCGCCCTGATGGAACCCTTCGAGTCCGCTGATGAGCATCGCTCTTAATCTCGACCACGCAACTGCGCCGCGTCCGGCGCGCCAGAGCCGCAAGCCCCTGATCGGCCTCGGCCGCGCCGCGCTTGCCCAGACCTTGGTCGAAGGCGGCATCTCCGAGCGCGAAAGCCGCATGCGCGCCAGCCAGCTCTGGAACTGGATGTATGTGAACGGGGTCACCGACTTCGAGCGCATGACCAATATCGGCAAAGGCGTGCGCCAGCAGCTCGCTGACAGCTTCATGCTGGACCGGCCCGAGATCGTCACCGAGCAGGTGTCCTCGGACGGCACCCGCAAGTGGCTGTTCCGCTTCCGCGACCCGGCCAATCCCAACATGCCCCCGGTCGAGGTGGAGACCGTCTATATCCCCGAGGAGGATCGCGGCACGCTCTGCGTTTCCTCCCAGGTCGGTTGCACCCTCACCTGCTCGTTCTGCCACACCGGCACCCAGAAGCTCGTTCGTAACCTCACGGCTGGGGAAATCCTGGGCCAGGTGCTCATGGCCCGCGAACGGCTCGGCGACTTTCCCGGCGGCTCGCGTCCCACCGACGGCCTTGTCCCCTCGGGCGAGACCCGCGCCATCACCAATATCGTGATGATGGGCATGGGCGAGCCCCTCTACAATTACGACAACGTCAAGCAGGCACTGTTGATCGCCTCGGACGAAGCCGGCATCTCCCTTTCCAAGCGCCGCATCACCCTCTCCACCTCCGGCGTCGTTCCCCAGATCGGCCCGACCGGCAGCGAGATCGGCGTGATGCTGGCCATTTCGCTCCATGCCGTGCGCGACGACCTGCGCGACATCCTGGTGCCGATCAACAAGAAGTGGCCACTAAAGGAGCTGCTGCAGGCCTGCCGCGACTATCCGGGCCTTTCCAATGCCCGGCGCATCACCTTCGAATACGTGATGCTGCGCGACATCAACGATTCCGACGCCGATGCGCGCGAACTGGTGCGGTTGCTGGCCGGCATCCCCGCCAAGATCAACCTCATCCCGTTCAATCCCTGGCCCGGCAGCAACTACGAATGCTCGACCTCCTCGCGCATCGAAAAGTTCGCCGATATCGTCAACCGGGCCGGCTACGCCTCCCCGGTGCGCACGCCGCGCGGCCGCGATATCTTCGCGGCCTGCGGCCAGTTGAAGAGCGAAACCGAGCGGCTTTCGAAGAAAGACCGGGAAGCCCTGGCGGGATGACCCACACGCGGAGGCGCCATGGATATCCGGATAGTTCGCCTCGCGGAGGGTGAGGAATACCGGCTCTCCGCAGTAGCGCCCGACGTCTTTGACGAGCCGATCGATCCGACACGCCTCACCGCCTACCTGGCGATACCGAGTCACCTCATGGTACTGGCGTTCGATGGCGACCAGGTCGTCGGCCAATGCGCCGCCGTCGTGCACCGGCACCCGGACAAGGCGAGCGAACTCTACGTCGATGAGGTCGGCACCGCATCGAGCCACCTGCGTCTCGGGATCGCCACGAGGATGGTGCGCGAGATGTTCGCCTGGGGCCGCGAACTCGGCTGCACCGAGGCGTGGCTGGGGACCGAGCACGACAACGTGGCTGCCAATGCGCTTTATCGGGCCCTGGGCGGAAAGGCTGCCTCCATTGCCTATTACGAGTTCAGTCTCTAGGCGCTCCCGGCCCTCTCCCCGCAAAGTTACCTATTCGTAAGCGGTGCGTTTACGCTTCGTTTGCTATGGTGCCGCCGTGATTCGCTCGCGGGAGACGTAATGTCGGTGCCTTCCGGCGCTAGGGTTAAAATCGCGGTCGGCAGCCTGGTGCTCGCCACCGCCCTTGCTCTTGCCCCCTCACTCCATGCCCAGACCCAGGATCCGTCCGCCCCTGCCCAGACAGAGGCGCCGGAGCAGCCGAGCACGCCGGTAACCCCCGACGCGGGCCTTCCCGCCACCGTCGATCCGCTCGATGTCTCGCCGCCCGCCGGCACCCCGGTCAACGCCGCGCCCGACCAGACCCAGCAATCCGGACAGGCCGCTCTCGATGAAATCGAGAAATCCATCACCGTCTCCAAGGATCGCGCCGACGAGCTGCGCCGCGAGATCGAGGAGATGTCGGGCGACCGCACCAAGCAAAACGCCGCGCTCATCGCCGCCGCCCAGCGCGTCAAGATGGCCGAAATCGAGGTTGCCTCGATGGAGGACAAGATCGGCGAGCTGATCGTAAAGGAACTGGAAGTGCGCGGACGGCTGGACGGCGCCGACACCGAGATGGCCAACGTCCTGGCCGCGCTCGAGCGCGTATCGCGCAATCCGCCTCCGGCCCTGTTGGTCGACCCCAACAACGCGCTCAACTCGGCCCGTAGCGCCCTGCTGATGTCGGCGATCTTCCCGCAACTGCACGCCAAGGCCGAGGCAGTCAGCACCGACCTCAAGCGTCTGGGAGAGATCAAGGCCGAAGCCATCGAAGAGGAAAAGCAGCTCAAGGCGAACTATGCCGTGCTCGAGGAAGAGCAATTGCGTATCGCCACCCTCATCGCGGCGCGCAAGAAGGGCATCGACCAGATGACGGCCCAGCTCGCCCAGGAGGAGCAGGAAGCGCTGTCACTGGCCGCGCGCGCCACCGATCTCAAACAACTTGTCGCGAGCTTGCAGGCCAAGGCGACCGGCGTCGCCGGCACCGGCCATCAACCGGAAGCGGCATCCTCCAGCACCTCTTCGCTGACGCCGGAAGCCATAAGGCTGGCCCTGGCCAACACGTCCCGGACCGAGCCAGCATTTCCGTTCGATGCGGCAAAGGGTTACCTGGCCATGCCCTCGACGGGCACCAACGCCGTCGAGTTTGGCGGCAGCGATGGCTTCGGGGGTATCTCGCAGGGCCTCTCGGTCCTCACGCGCCCCGACGCGCAGGTCGTCGCCCCGGCGGACGGATGGGTCATGTATAAGGGCCCCTACCTCAATTATGGCCAAATCGTCATTCTCAATCCGGGCAATGACTATACGATCCTTCTCGCCGGCCTTGCCGCGACCTCAGTCAACATCGGCCAGTTCGTCATGATGGGCGAACCCGTTGGTACGATGGGATCACACACAATTGGCCGGACCGTGACCACCAGCGCTGGCGGATCACGACCGACCCTTTATATTGAACTGAGAAAAGACAACGCGCCCATCGACCCGACGGGATGGTGGGCCCCGAACCCGACGCAAAGTGGATAATTCCTGATGAACCTGTCGCCAGTCCGCGCCGCCGCTATCGCGTTCGCGCTCATGCTGCCAACACTGCCTGCGGCGACTTTCGCGCAGGAAGAGCCCACCCCGCCGACCGAGGTCACCAAGGACGCCGATGCCGCCGCCCAGGCGCGCGATCCGTCCGAACTCTACTCGGACCTTAACCTGTTCGGCGAAGTGCTCGACCGGATCCGCGCCGAATATGTCGACGTGCCCGACGAGAAGGAACTGATCCGCGCCGCCATTCGCGGCATGCTGACCTCGCTCGATCCGCATTCGGACTATCTCGCCCCCAAGGACTACGCCGACACCCAGCAGGACGTTTCCGGCCAGTTCGGCGGCCTGGGCATCGAGGTGACCATGGAGAACGACGTTCTCAAGGTCGTTTCCCCCATCGATGATACGCCGGCCGCCCGCGCCGGCATCCTGCCCAACGACTTCATCATCCAGATCGACGGGACCGACGTCCAGGGCATGGCGCTCGATGACGCGGTGGCCAAGATGCGCGGCACCGTCGGCTCAAAGGTCAAGCTCACCATCATGCGCGAAGGCCAGGACAAGCCGCTCGATTTCGACCTGACCCGCGACATCATCGCCATGCGCGCCGTGCGCATGAGCATGGAAGGCGACGTGGCGGTGCTGCGTCTCTCGCGCTTCTCCGAACAGGCGTTCGTGGGCATCAAGAAGGCGATCGACGACGTCTACAAGGAACGCAACGGCGTTGCGCCCAAGGGCATCATCCTCGACCTGCGCAACAACCCGGGTGGCCTCGTTGACCAGGCCGTCTTCGTTGCCGACGCTTTCCTCAAGCAGGGATCGGTCGTGCTGACGCGCGGCCGCTCCGACCAGGAAAGCGCCCGGTACGACGCCAAGCCCGACGCCCTCGATTCCAAGATCGCCGACGTCCCGCTGATCGTGCTGATCAATGGCGGCTCGGCCTCGGCTGCCGAGATCGTCGCCGGGGCGCTTCAGGACCACAAGCGCGCCACCCTCATCGGCACGCGCTCGTTCGGCAAGGGTTCCGTGCAGTCGATCATCTCGCTGGGCGAAAACGGCGCAATGCGCCTGACCACGGCCCGCTACTACACGCCCAACAACCGCTCCATCCAGGCCGCCGGCATCCAACCGGACATCACCATTACCGAGAACGTGCCCGAAGAGTTCAAGGGCCGCGACGAGATCATCGGCGAAGCGGCGCTTCCCGGCCAGATCGGCGGCGGCACCGAGGAGAAGGCGACCACGGGCTCGTCGGTCTACGTGCCGGCCAAGAAGGAAGACGACACCCAGCTTCAGTACGCCCTCAAGCTGATCAACGGGGAAGAGCACAACGACGCCTACCCGCCCAAGTCCGATCAGCAGACCATCGCAAAGGTTAACTGATTCCGTGTTAGAAACTGCAGGCCGGGGCGGGTGCTGATTCGGCACCCGCCCCGCTTGTTTTTTGACCTATTGGACGGATTGGCATGGCCGACGAGCTGAGCGCTCCCCTCAGTCGCAAGACCGACAGGAACCGCAAGGCGCGCGCCTTGCGCGGCAATCCCCTCCACCTGCCCCTGGCACGGCTGGGTTTCGCGGTTATCCTGGCGATCCTGGGCGCCGTCGCGGTAAGGGTCCTGGTGGTGAACGATCCCCAGGGCGGAAGGCCGCAGACCACCGCCGATATCAATGCCAGCCGCACGGGCAATTCTGTTGCCAGCCAGGTCTCCTCGCCCAGCGTCGTCACCATCACGGCCGATCCCGAAGAGACCCCGGCCGGAGCCGGCGGCGCCAGGATCATCTCCGTCGATCCGGGCCTGCCCGCCTCGGGCTCTTCCGACCCGGCCAACACTCCCAATGAGTTCGGCGTCATTCCCGATCTCGCCGAGGAAACCCAGAACGGACCGATCCCGCGGGTTTCCGCCGACGGCCGCACCCCTTTCGCCGCCTATTCGCGCGCCTCGGTGACCCCCGAAACCGCCGGCGGCAAGCCGCTCGTGGCGCTCATCATCACCGGCCTGGGTCTGAACCAGGCGGGCACGCTCGAAGCCATCGACAAACTGCCCAGCGCGGTGACCATGGCCTTCGCGCCCTATGGCAAGACCCTCGACGTCACGACCGCCGCGGCCCGCAATTCGGGCCATGAGTTGCTGCTTCAGCTGCCCCTCGAACCCTTCGACTATCCCGATAACGACCCCGGTCCGCAGACCCTGCTCACCGGGCAGCAGCCCCGCGCCAATATCGACAAGCTCTATTGGCTGATGGCTCGGCTCGGCGGCTATGTCGGGGTAATGAACTACATGGGCGCCCGCTTCACTTCGACCGGCGCCGACTTCGCCCCCATCATGGAGGAGGTCGGCACGCGCGGTCTGGGCTATCTGGACGACGGTTCGTCCAATCGCTCCCTGGCCAGCCAGCTCGCCAATGCCAACAAGGTTCCCTTCGCCAAGGCGGGCATGGTGCTCGACAACAACCCTGCACGCGAACCGATCATGGCGGCCCTCGATGCCCTCAAGGCGCAGGCCGTCGAAAAGGGCTCGGCGATCGGCATCATTTCGGCTCTTCCCGTTTCCGTCGCAACCGTCGCAGAATGGGCCAAGACTGCCGAGGACAATGGTGTCATTCTGGTGCCCGTTAGCGCCTTGATGAAACGGTAAGACAATGCCCAAGCCCATCCGTGAAGACATGCCCTATCGCGACTGCGTGGGGATCGCCCTTTTCAACGACAAGGGACAGGTCTTCATCGGCCGCCGGCGACCGGAGGACGATCCCGAGGATTCGGCCGAAGCGGGCGCTCCCTGGCAGATGCCGCAGGGCGGCATCGACAAGGGCGAGGCTCCGATCGAGGCGGCGACGCGCGAGCTCTTCGAGGAGACCAGCGTGCGCTCGGCCCGTCTGATCGCCGAAGCTCCTGAATGGATCTACTATGACCTGCCCGACGAGGCCCTGGGCATCGCTCTCAAAGGCAAGTACCGCGGCCAGCGCCAGCGCTGGTTCGCTTTCGCCTTCACCGGCGAGGAAGCCGAGATCAATGTGATCGAGCCCGGCGACGGACACCCGTCCGAGTTCGACGCCTGGCGCTGGGAAGAGCTGACGCGCACGCCCGATCTCATCGTGCCCTTCAAGCATGACGCCTATCTCAAGGTAGTGGCCGCCTTCGCCGACATTCCCCTACCGGTGAGCGATGGCTGACATCCGGCGCCTCACCCAGGACGATCGAGCCGCCTGGTGCGCGCAGCGGCTCCTGCTGTGGCCGGGCCATAGCGAGGCTGAACTCGACGCCGAGGTTGGCCAGATGCTCGCCAGCCCGGATACGCCCGCGTTCGGCGCCTTCGAGGGCAAGGAACTCATCGGCTTCGCCGAGGCCTCCGTCAGGCCCTATGGCGATGGCTGCGAGACCGCGCCCGTCGCCTGGCTCGAAGGCATCTACATCGCCCCGGCCTATCGCCGTCACGGCCTCGGCCGCGCTCTGGTCGAAGCCGTTGCCGACTGGGCCCGCGAGCGCAAGCTCTTCGAACTCGGCTCGGACGCGGCGATCTACAACACCACCTCCCATCTCAGCCATGCCGGCTGGGGTTTCGAGGAGACCGAGCGGATCGTGCTCTTCCGGCGGAAGTTGACGTGAAAACTATCGGCCTGATCGGTGGCATGAGCTGGGAATCGACCGCCCACTATTATGCAGTCCTCAATCGCGAGACCGCCCGGCTGCGCGGCGGCCTGCATTCGGCGCCCGTCCTGCTCCATTCGGTCGATTTCGCCCCGATCGAGGCCATGCAGCGCGCCGACAACTGGGAAGAGGCCGGCGCCAGTCTCGCTGCGGTCGCGGCCGGCCTGGAAGCGCAGGGCGCCGGGTTGATCGGGCTGGCGACCAACACCATGCACATCGTCGCGCCCGCCATTGCGGCCAGCCTGCATATTCCGTTCATCCACATCGCCGACCCCACCGCCGACGCTCTGCTGGCGGATGGCTACGACACCGTTGGACTGCTGGGAACCCGCTTCACCATGGAGATGCCCTTCTACCGCCAGCGGCTGGAAGCACGTGGGCTTAAGGTGCTCGTTCCCGAAGTCGGCAGGACCAATCTCAACGGCATCATCTACGAAGAGCTTTGCCTCGGCATAGTGCGCGAGGAAAGCCGCCTGACCTATGTGAGCGCCATCGAGCAACTGGCTGCGCGAGGAGCCCAGGCGGTGATCCTGGGCTGCACCGAGATCGACATGCTGATCGACGACTCCAATTCGCCGCTGCCGGTATTCGACACCACCGAGTTACACGCCAAGGCCCTGGTGGCCGCCGCGCTCGCCTGACCGCGACGGCCCCGGAGCGCTAGAACTCGGACCAATCCTGGCCGACGGCAACCTTCTCCTTGCCCAGATAGCTCCTGGCAGCCGCCTTGACGCGATCCTGGAGCGCCCGGACCGGCGCCTGCGGCGGCTCCCGTTCCTCAGCATTGAAGACGTCGACGATCTTGTCGAGTTCGCTGGCCTGGGCCTCCGTCTGCTCGATCGCGGCATTGGTCTGTTCGACCAGCGCGGCGTTGTGCTGGGTCATCTCGTCGAGTTGCCGGACAGCCGTCGACACCTCCTCGATGGCGCCCGCCTGCTCCCGGCTGGCCGTGGCGATGCCTTCGATGAGCGCCGAGTTCTCCTTGACCGAATCCAGCATGGCCACGAGCTTGCTGGCCGCATCCGCCACGAGTCGTGAGCCGCCATCGACCTCGGTTGCGCTCTGCTCGATCAGCGCCTTGACCTCGGACGAGGCCCCCGCCGCGCTTTGCGCCAGGCGTCGCACCTCCACCGCCACGACGGCAAAGCCCTTGCCCGCGTCCCCGGCCCGCGCCGCTTCCACCGACGCGTTGAGAGCGAGGAGGTTCGTCTGGAAGGCGATGTCGTCGATCATGCCGATAATGTTGGAAATCTTGGACGAGGAGGCGGTGATCTTCTCCATGGCCTCGTTGGCCCGGCGCATCACCTCCCCTCCCTCGCTTGCCGTGGTGCTGACCGTGCGCGCCTTGGCACTGGCCGACTCGGCCCGCTTGGCGTTCTCGACCACCGTTGAGGCCAATTGTTCCATGGTCGCCGAGGTCTCCTCGATCGTGGCGGCCTGCTTGGTGGTGCGTTCGGAAAGGTCGTTGGCCCCGGAGAGGATTTCGCCGGTCGCGGTCTTGAGCGCCCGCGAGGTCGTCCGCAGGCGGCTCACGATCAGCGTCATCTGCTCGAGCGACTGGTTGAACGCCACGCGCAATTCCTCGTACTGACCGGTGAACTGCGTGTCGATCCGCCCGCTGAGATCCCCCTCGGCCATCCGCGCCAGGCTTGTCTTCAGTCGGTCGATGATGCCTTCGGCCCGTTTGCGTTCGGTAATGTCGGTGGCGAACTTGACCACCTTGACCGGCTTGCCCGCCGCATCGAAGACGGGGTTGTAGGAGGCCTGTATCCAGACTTCGTTGCCTCCTTTTCCGAACCGTTTGAACTCGGCGGCGATGAACTCCCCGGACCGCAGCTTCGCCCAGAAATCCTCGTATTCGCGGCTGGCGCCGTAGGACGGCTCCACGAACATGCGGTGGTGCTTGCCTACGATTTCGTCGAGGCGATAGCCAAGGGTGGAAAGGAAGTTCTCGTTCGCGGTGAGGATCGTTCCGTCCATGCCGAATTCGATCACGGCCTGTGCGCGCGAGATCGCTGCGATCTTGCCCGCCTGGTCGGCCGAGAGATTCTTCTGCTCGGTGATGTCGGTAGCAAACTTGATGACCTTGACCGGTTTGCCATGCCGGTCAAGAAGCGGACTATAGCTCGCCTGCAGCCAGATCTCGCGCCCGCCCTTGGCGACCCGCCGATACTGGGCGGACTGATATTCGCCCCGGGCCAGGCCCTGCCAGAAGGCGGCATAAGTCGGCGAGGCGGCTTCGGTCGGATCAACGAACATGCGGTGGTGCTGGCCTACCACCTCATCGAGCGTATAGCCCACGGTATCGAGGAAGTTCTTGTTGGCCGTCAGAATGACGCCATCGAGCGAGAACTCGATAACCGCTTGCGAACGCATGATCGCGTCCACCTTGCTGCGTTCTTCGTTTTGAATGGAATGACGTGAGATAAACGGAAGCGATGTCAATTTGTCCCCCAGACCAAATGCTGACGTCGGCGCTACTCCTGGCTTCCCCTCAGTATCGAGCCCGAAGCGAACGGCTGCGTTTATGAGCCCATCTGTAGTTCTGCCAATGGGGCGGCATGGCGGGTTCCGCAAATGACAGAGGGCGCCCGCGGGCGCCCTCGATCACTCAGCCAGATTGGACGGCCGCCCTTTCAGAGGCGCCCGCAACTGTCACCAATGCGATCCGCGCAAGATACATTCGCCTGCCCAAAGGCTACTACATAACCGAGCATGCTCTCCGCTCCTTAACGAATGCTTGCACAGGAACTTGCCTGTTGCCGTCAAAAGCTCTCCCACGACGTGTCGAGTGCAGCATTGCCCTCGCTGCGATAGCTCTTGTTCCTCGGCGGAGCCCGCAGGGTAGCGAGATTTTCCGCCTCGCCGGCACCGGATTCCGGCGCGCGGCCGAGCGTAAAGACGTCCACTACCCGATCAAGTTCGCGGGCCTGCGCCTCGGTCTTTTCGATGGCAGCGTTCGTCTCCTCGACCAGCGCGGCATTGTGCTGGGTCATCTCGTCCATCTGGCGAACCGAGGCGTTGACTTCGTCGATCGCAGCAGCCTGCTCGCGGCTTTCGTGGGCGATGCTGTCCATGAGCGCATTACTCGAACGGGCCGAGGCGAGCATGGCCTCGAGCTTGGCGGCGGCCTCCGCCACCAGCCTCGTGCCGTCCTTGACCTCGAGCGCGCTCTGCTCGATGAGCGTCTTGACCTCGGCCGAGGCCTGCGCCGCCGATTGCGCCAGGCGCCGCACTTCGACGGCCACGACCGCAAAGCCCTTGCCTGCCTCGCCGGCCCGCGCCGCTTCCACCGAAGCGTTGAGGGCCAAGAGATTGGTCTGAAAGGCGATGTCGTCGATCATGCCGATGATGTTGGAGATCTTGGAGGACGATGTCTCGATGCGCTCCATGGCATTGTTGGCCGCACCCATGACCTGCCCGCCTTCCTCGGCGGTGCGGGTTACGGTGCCCGCGGTTTGCGAGGCCTCGCGGGCACGATCGGCATTCTGGAGCACGGTGGCCGCCAGCTGCTCCATGGCCGCCGAAGTCTCCTCGATCGTCGCCGCCTGCCGGCTGGTTCGCTCGGAAAGATCGTTGGCGCCCGAGAGAATTTCACCCGTCGCCGTCTTGAGGCTCGAGGAGGTCGACTTGAGCTGCCCGATGACCTCGGTCAGCTTTTCGGCCACGCGGTTGGCGTTCTGCTTGAGGTCGAGGAAAGCCCCCTCGTAGTCCCCCTCCATGCGGATGGAAAGGTTGGCGTCGGCGAGCGCTGCCAGGACGACACCGGTCTCGCTGACGCCCCGGTCCACGGTCGCGACCAGGTTGTTGACGCTGTCGGCGAGAACGTTCAGCTCGGCATCCTCGAACTGTACTTCGATCCGGCGCGAGAAATCGCCGGCCACCGCCGCATCGACCACCTGGCCGAAGGCGCGCTGGAGCGCCTGCATCATCTCGGCGCGATCGCTGCGCCGCTGGAGCGAAGCGGCGCGCTCCTCCTCGGTCATGTCGACCATGCGATGGGCATTCTGGCGGAAGACTTCGAGGGCGCGCGCCATGGCGCCCAGTTCGTCGCCACGCTTGCCACCCTCGATTTCGACCGAAAGGTTGCCCGAGGCAAGCTCGTCCATTGCGCCCGCCATGCCCGTCAGGGGACGCGAGATCGAGCGCGAGAACAGCCACCCGCCCAGCGCCGCCACCGCCAGCAGCGCGCCGCCGATGGCCAGCATCGTATTGCGCATGCCGGCCACGGGCGCGAAGACCTCATCCTGACCCATCGTGGTGACGAAGGCCCAGTTGGTGCCGTTGAAGGCGAGCGGGATCGCCGCCGCCAGCATCGGCATGCCGCGATAGTCGTTGGTCTCGGCAAAGGCCGGATTGCCGGCCAGTGCCGCATCGACGACCGGTTCGCGGTATTCGGTCACCAGGGTGTCGTCCTGGGTGCTGAAGGTGGAATCATTGCGCAGCCGGTAATCGGTGCCGACGATGAAGCTCTCACCCGTTTCTCCCAGCCCGTTGCGCTCGCTCATGACCGCGTTGACGTTCGCCTCCGAAAGCCGCACCGCCATGACCCCGATGGTCTTGCCGCGCAAGTCGAAGACAGGCGACGCCAGAAAGGCCGCCGGCGCGCCGTGGCTGGGCTCATAGGTGGAGAAGTCGGAAAATGCCACCTGCCCCGGTTCGGTCATGGCCATGGCCTGGGCGTAGACCTGCCCGAGCCCGGTCGAGGCCCACTGGCCGCCCGCGGCGAAGTTGGCGGCGAAATCGGGCTGCTTCATCACCGAATAGATGAGGTTGCCCGTCGCATCGAGGAGGAAGAGGTCCGCATAGCCGCGCAGCTCGAGCTGGCGACGATAGGTGGGGTGGATCTTGGAATGGGTGAAGTCGTAATTGGTCTTCGTGGTGCCGGCGGACGTGTCCAGCAACTGCCGCTCGGCCTCCTTGTTCGGATTCTGCGTGATGTAGGCTTCCTGCAGCGCCTCGGTGGGATCGCGTTCGACCGGAGCCTTGGCGAACTGTCCCCAGGCGATGGAGAAGTCGCGCAACGTCGTGCGCGCCACCTCGCTGGAAGCAGTCGCCATCACATCGCTCTGGATGTCGGTAAGATAGGTGCTGAACGCATCGGCCCGTGCCTGGGCGATGGTCTGCATCTGCTGGCGCGCCAACCCGCTCACGGTCTGGGAGCCGATATAGGAACTCACCAGCCCGACGCCACTGGCGACGAGCAATGCCGAGCCAACCATGGCCAGCGGGAGTTTATGCGCAATACGAAGTCGGTCTAACAGTCCCATGATTCCCCTCTCCTGGGTCGTCAGAAGGGAGCATGACCGTCGACCGCACCCGCTCTTCTGCAGGCACTGCGCAACACACGACGGCCCTTTCCTCCCAGTCAGGCCTCAATGGAAACGTTACAGATTGCGATTTAAGAAGTTCTTACGCAGTTTTACGCGCCGCGCCCGTCTCGCCTCGGAAACCCGGAAAAGCAAAATGCCGGCACGAGGGCCGGCATGGTGCATGATGCTTGCGATCGCGGTGTCGCGTCAGGTGAGGGCGCCGATCACGGCCTCGATGCGCTTCTTCATCGTGCCGGCATCGAACGGCTTGATGATGTAGTTGTTGACGCCCGCCGAGATGGCTTCCTTGACCTGCTCCTTGTCGGAACGGCCCGTTGCCATAATGAACGGCATCGCCTGTGTCTTGGGGTGCTTGCGGATCACCTTGAGCAGGGTCAGACCGTCGATGTCATCCATGTTCCAGTCGGAAATGATGAGGTCGACATTGGTCTTTTCCAGCTTGCCCAGGGCATCGCGGCCGCTCTTGGCCTCGTGGATGTCTTTAAAACCGAGCTGGGTCAGGATGTACTTGCAGATACCCCGCATGGACTGCTGGTCATCCACCACCAAAACGCTCACTGCACTTGCTTTTGGCATTTACGCAAATCGCCTTCTGTGCGCCCCAAGAAAGTCCGCTTCTGGACAGGGCTTCGCTTGGAAAACCCTAGGGCAAAAACTGTTACAAATCTCTCAATCCGGCCGCTTGCATTACGCTGCGCTGCGCAGTTTCACCAATGCATTGGCCAGTTTCCCCGCGATGGCCTCGAGGGGAGCCTGTTCGACCACCGCGCCTTCCTCGAAGGCGACCCGGGGCATGCCGTAAACCAGCGCCGAAGCCTGGCTCTGCCCGACCGTGTAGGCCCCGGCATCGCGCATGAGCTTGAGCCCCCGGGCCCCGTCGCGCCCCATGCCCGTCAGGATCGCTGCGACGGCCATGTGGCCCACCGACTTGGCGACCGATTCGAAGAGCACATCGACGCTCGGACGGTGGCCGGAAGCCAGCTCGTCCTGGGAAAGCCGGCACTTGAGCTGGCCCGAGGATCGTTCGACGCGCAGATGGAAATCGCCCTTGGCGACATAGGCATGGCCCGGCAGGAGCGGCATGCGGTCTTCGGCCTCGACAACGGTCAGTTCCGTGACCTCGTCGAGGCGGGCCGCAAAGCGTCCGGTGAAGCCGGGCGGCATGTGCTGGGCGATGACGATGGGCGGGCAATCGGGCGGCAACTGGCTCAGGACCGCGCGGATGGCCTCGACCCCACCGGTCGAGGCGCCGATGGCGATGACCGAACCGGTCGGCGCCGAAGCAGTGCGGATGCCGACCTTGGGTGGGGTGGCGCGCATGGCCCGGCCGCGCACGTCACTATGGGCCGCCGCGCGCACCTTGTCGCGCAGCACCGCCCCGAAAGCATCCAGTCCGCCTGAAAGGTCCGCCCCTGGCTTGGCGGCGAAATCGACGGCGCCCAGCTCGAGCGCCAGGAGCGTCTCGCTTGCGCCCTTCTTGGTGAGGGTCGAAACCATCACCACCGGCAGGGGATGCAGCCGCATGAGCTTTTCGAGGAAAGCCAGCCCGTTCATGTTGGGCATTTCGATATCGAGCGTCAGCACGTCCGGGCTGAGCGTCTTGACCTTCTCGCGCGCCTCGATCGGATCCTGGGCGGTGCCGACCACTACGATGTCGCCGTCCTTGGCCAGGGTGCGCGAGAGCAGTTCGCGGATGAGAGCCGAATCATCGACAATAAGAACCCGGATGCTCATGCCGCTTCTCGCTTCTGTCCTTGCTTGTTCTGGTAGATGGTCTTGCCGACCAGCCGGAAGCCTTCCGAGCCCGAGCCCAGGTTTTCCGAGTGTCCGATATAGAGGAAACCCTCGGGCGCCAGCATCTGGCCCAATCGGCCGAAGAGCCGCCCCTGGGTGGGTTTGTCGAAATAGATGGCCACGTTCCGGCAGAAGATGGCGTCGAACGGCCCGCGCATCGGCCAGTCGCCGATGAGGTTGAGCGGCTTGAACGCCACCAGCGAGCGGGCGGCAGCCGGCACGCGGATGGTTCCGCCCCCGGCCTTCTCGAAAAGCGCGGCGCGCTGGGGCGTCAGCCCGGCCAGCTCGGCCTCCGGGTAGATGCCCGTCGCCGCCTTGGCGATGACGTTGGTGTCGATATCGGTGGCGAGGATCCGGAAATCCCAGCGCTTGAGATCGGGGAACTGGTCGAGCAGGCTCACCGCAATCGTATAGGGCTCCTGCCCCGTCGAGCAGCCGGCCGACCAGATGCGCAGGCGCGGCTTGCCGTCCGGCCCGACGCGCGGGCGGCGCCCGACCAGGTCTCGGACATAGTCGGAAAGGTGCGCAAAGTGATGGTCCTCGCGATAGAACCGCGTGAGGTTCGTCGTCAGCGCATTGACGAATTCCTGGCTGTCCTGCGCCGATCCGGAATGCTCGAGATAATCGACGTAATCGTCAAAGCTCGCCATGCCCATGGCACGCAGGATCTTTGAGAGACGCGACACGACAAGCGTGCGCTTGGCGTCCGAAAGCGATATGCCGGCGACCTGATAGACGCGGGCCTTGATACGCGAAAACTCGCGATCGGAAAGAGGGTACTCGCCCTGTTCCATGTCATCCCCTGGCTTCTGCCCGGCGGAATTAAGCGTGCATCGCCTCGACCCTAGCCACCCCGGTTGCGCGTGGCGCCAAGCGTTCTGCCTGCCGCATCCCCGACCTGGGCAACCTGATCCTCGAGCCGCAGCAATGCGCTGCTTCCTTCGTCCAGTACTCGGGCGATAGTGTCCGTCTCATTGCCAAGATTGCGTAAATGCAGGTCGATCTCGGCGATCATTTTTTGCAGCGCCTCGGTTTCGGCCACGCTCTGGCCCGATTGCGCCTTGCCGCGACCGACGAGGGTACGGATCTCCTTGGCCGAGCGGTTGGCGACCTGGGCCAGGGTGCGCACTTCCTCGGCGACCACCGCAAAACCCGCGCCCTTCTCGCCGGCCCGTGCCGCCTCGACGGCGGCATTGAGCGCCAGGAGATTGGTCCGGAAGCTGACGTCCTCGATCGAGGCGACCATCTTGGCGATCTCGCCGGTCACGGCATCGACCCCGCCAATGGCGGCAAAGGTCCGCCGGGCCGCCTCGTCGGCATTGCCGGCCAGGGCTCGGACATCGTTGCCCCTCGCCTGCGCCCGCTGCGCCGCCTCCCGGCTCGAAGCGACGCTGGCGGTGGCTTTGCCGGCATCCTCGCGAGCCTCGGCCGCGACCCCCGCCAGGCGCTGCGCCTGGCTGTGATAGACCTCGATCAGCTCGCCCACTTTTTGCAGTTTGCGTTCGGCGGCCTCGCGGGCCTGAGCTTCCTCCTCGCGCGCGCCATCGAGCAGGAGGATGGCATCGCGGACCCCGTTCGCCAGGGCATCGAGCCCGCCATTGCCACGCTGCGCGCCGATATCCTCGCCCTCGAGCAGCCGGCCGATGCCGGCCACGCCGCGGTCGATTGCCTCGAGCCCCTCGTTGAGGGCGTTGAGCGCTACCGAGCGGCGGGCAGCCGACGCCTCGAAACGAAAGCCGGTCTGTCCGCCGATGAGTGCCTGACTGAAAGCATCGAGGTCGTCGTCGGCAATGAAGTGGCCGGCCGGCAGCAGCTCGATCACCTGCGCGCGGCCCCCTTCGCCCGTACGCGCTTCGAAGCGCTGGCCGCCGACGGTCACCAGCCCTCGGGCGCCCGCAAGCGCCCCCGCCCGCGTGCCCGGCACCAGCGTCGGCTCGAGCCTGGCAAGCCCACCCGTGACGGCCACGACCAGTCCATCGGGAGAGGCGATCATGAGCGGCTGGCTGATGGCGGCCAACCCGGCCTCGATATCGGCGAGACGTTTCTGGGCGGCCTGGGCCTGGGCCGCGATGAGGGCGTGGCGCGTATCGTCCGCCGCGCCGGCGCGCTGCCAGACCGATCGCACCGCCACGCCAGCAGCCGCGCACAGCACCAGGGCAACACCGGCACCCCAGATCGGACCCAATGCGTAAAGGGCCGCCATCGCCAGGATGACTGCCCCCAACCAGATCGCATTGGCTGCAACCAGCCCCGTGCGCGAAAATCCCTGCAAGGTGAATCGTGAGCCCCAATAACGGGCCCACACTAGGTCGGTTATGGTTAACCAAACCTTTGCTAGAAGAGTTCGATGTCGTCCGCCGGCGGCCGCACCGCGGGACGCCGCTTGACCAGCGCCAGTTCGTCATTGGCGATGCGCGCGTTGTCGGTGCTGTCGAGGCGCTTGACGAAAGCCCGGCCCGAATGCGGCTTGAACAGCACCCGCCGCGCGAACGTGCCGCCCACATCGGCGCCCGAAAGCACGTAGCCTTCGTTCCTGAGGAAATCGTAGACAAACTCGACGTTGCGCGCCCCGACATCGTTGAGGGCAGAATTGATGTTGCCGCCGCCGAACACCTTGATCTCGAGGTTGCTCTTGCGTCCGGTGCCGCGCGTCAGAACCATGTTGATGAGCTGTTCCATGGCAAAGGCGCCATAGCGGGCCGACGCGCCGAATTTCTCGCTCGTCGCATTGGGCTGCTCGGCCAGCAGGAAGTGATTCATGCCGCCGACGCCCGCTTCACGATCGCGGATGCAGGCCGACACGCACGATCCCAGGACCGTCGAATAGGTCAGATCCAGATCCTTGGAAACGTGGCAGTCGCCCTGGTGGACCGTGGTGACCACCCCGCGATCGAATTCCGGGGGCAGTGAATTTGTAGCGACCATTTTGTACCTGACCCCTCCTGGGCTTGAGGCGATCCTTGCGGAAAATCGTTATGGAACCGCTAACCACGCCGGGGACGGGGAGAATGCGCAACGGCATGGAAACGCGTGGTTTAGAAATGCGGGTATATGGTCCAGGTGTCGTATGGGGCCTAGTTATGTCTTTGCTTAAACTTGCTGCCGAGCTGGAAGAAACCGCTCGTCAGACCGCCGAAATGGTCGATGGCGTGTTCCACGCCCTGGCCACACTCTCCGATACCGGCATCACCAGCGAAAAAGCGCGTTCGGAAGCCATCTCGCAGATTGTCCAGGCCCTGCAGGCCCAGGATCGCATCGAGCAGCGTTGCCGCAACATGGCGATCGCCACCCGCCATTTCGCCCAGATGCCGCCTACCGCCTCCGAAGAGGCGCTCGACGCGGTGTGGCACTCCCTGGAAATGGACGAGCTGCGCATCAACTCGCTCTCGGGCGTTGCCAGGCACGTTTCGGGCGGAGACGCCGAGCTGTTCTAGGCAGGACGGGCGCGCCCCAGCGTGCCCGCGTCCGGCCGCTTGCCGTCCAGACATGATCCCCAAAGAAAAAGGGCGCCTTGCGGGCGCCCTTGTCGTTTCTTCGCGCTGGGGACGTCAGCCGTCCAGGCGGGCGCCCGAAACCACCTGGTGCAGGTCGATGAGCCCCACCATGCGGCTTTCGTGGGTAACGATGCCGTTGAGCAGTTCGGTATCGACCGAATGGCCCTCGGGAACCGGATGGATGTCCTCGCGCGAGACGGTGAGGATGTCGCTCACCGCATCCACGAGAATACCGACCCACTTCTCGCCCACCGACATCACCACCACCACGTGGTTCTTGGTGGCGGCGGTCTGGCCATCCCCGAAGCGGGCGCGCAGATCGAAGATCGGCACGATGGTGCCGCGCATGTTGATCACGCCACGCACGAACGGGCGGGTGTTGGGAAGCGGCGTCGCTCCGTTCCAGGCGCGGATCTCGCGCACCGTGGTGATTTCAACGCCATAGGTCTGCTCGCCGATAGAGAAGGCGATGAACTGGATGGTGTTGGCGGCGCCCGATGCGGAATTCCCGGTCAGGTCGTCTCTGAGATCAAATGCTTCCATGGTGTTTTGCCTTCTGGCTCTAAGCTGCGTTCTTGTGGATGGCGGCGGTCTTGAGGCCCTGTACGTCCACGATCAGGGCGACGTTGCCATCACCGAGGATCGTGCCGCCGGCAATACCCTCAATGCGTTCGAAGTTCTCTTCCAGGCTCTTGATGACGACCTGCTGCTGGCCGATGATTTCATCGACGATCAGCGCGACCTTGACCGAACCTTCCGCTTCGCAAAGCACCACGAAGCGGTTCTTCTCGTCGGCCTCGGTCTGCATTTCGAAGCGTGCTGCGAGATCCACGACCTGCACATATTCGCCGCGCACCTGGAGCACGCGGGCCCCGCTGGGCACGCGGCCGAAATCGGCGCGGCTGCACTGCATCGTCTCCACGATCGAGGAGAGCGGAATGACGTAGGGATTGTTAGCCACCTTGACCAGCATGACGTCGAGCACCGCCAGCGTCAGCGGCAGGCGCAGCGTCATGCGCGTGCCCAACCCGGTGCGCGAGCGCACATGGACCGAACCGCCGATCTTCTTGATGTTGGAGAGGACCACGTCCATGCCCACGCCGCGCCCCGAAATGTCGGACACTGCGGAGGCCGTCGAGAACCCGGGAGCGAAGATGAGCTGGTCGATCTGCTCTTCGGTGAGCTGCTGCTCGGGTGCGACCACGCCACGTTCGCGGGCTACGTCGAGCACGCGCTCGCGGTTGATGCCGGCGCCGTCGTCCTCGACGATGATGAGGATGTTGCCGCCCGCCTGCTCGGCCGAGAGCGTGATCGTGCCGTGTTCGGACTTGCCGGCGGCAGCGCGCTTTTCGGGAGTCTCCACGCCATGGTCCGCCGAGTTGCGGATCATGTGGGTCAGCGGATCGGAAAGCTGCTCGATGATGGTCTTGTCGATTTCGGTGTTCTCACCGATCATCTCGAGACGGATCTTCTTGTTGGTCTTGCCGGCCAGTTCGCGCACCAGGCGCGGCATGCGCGAGAACACCGATTTGACCGGCTGCGCGCGGATCGCCATGACGGCGTCCTGGAGACCGCGCGTCGTCTGCGCCAGCACTTCGAGACCGCGCACCAGTTCCTGGTAACGGGCCCGCAGGTTGTCGTCGAGCTGCTGGGTGAGCATGGACTGGGTGATGACCAGTTCGCCCACCATGTTGACGACGCGATCGACCTTGTCGAGGTCGACGCGGATCGACTGCACGCCCGCAGGGCGATGGCCGCCCTCTTCGCCGCCGCCGGATTCGGCCAGCGGCTGGATGACCTTTTCGGGCTGCGCGGCCACGGCCGCGCGTGCCGCCGCCGTCGGCTTGATGGTTTCGGCAAGCTCGGAGAACGAGAGCACCTCGGCCTCCGGTTCCGCCGGCTTGGCGGCCTCGGCCACCATGTCAGCGTCGAAATCGTTCTCGTCCAGATCGGTGATGTGACTTGCGACGACGGGCGCACCGGCCTCATCGAGCACGGCGGTCGGACCGCACTGGGCAATGGTGATGTCGCAATCGCCTTCGACGAACTCGAAGACCTCGCGGATCATGCCCTCGTTGATGCCCTTGGCATTGAGGGTGATTTCCCAGGTGCAATAGACCCCGAACGGCTCGAAATCGGCGAGAGGCGGCACGAAGCCGGGGACGGCCTTGACCGAGATTTCCCCGAGCACGGCCAGTTCGCGGAACAGCAGCAGCGGGTCGTTGGCCCGCGCGTAAAGCGCGCTGTGGGGCGCGAAGTGGATTTCCCAGTGTCCGTCGGCGGGCTCGAACGGAATGGCGTCGAACGTGTCGGTCGCCAGTTCCGGCTCCGGTTCGTCCTGGCCCAGGTTGACCATCACCGGCACGAACTCGATGTCGAACTCTTCCATGGGCTCGCCCGACATGTCGTCGTCCTCGCCGCGGCAGAGCGCGTCGAAGCGGGCCTTTTCCTCGGCGCCGTGATCGGGATCGAGCGGGGTGCCCTCGCGAGCCGCGGCCACGAAATCGGCGACGATGTCATTGGCGCGGATGCATAGCGCCACCACTTCGTCGGTGAGATCGACGCGTCCGTCGCGGACATAGTCGAGCAGGGTCTCGAAGGCGTGGGCGAAGCCCACCAAGCCCGAGAAGCCGAAAGCGCCCGCTCCGCCCTTTATCGAATGGATGGCGCGGAAAACCGCATTGAGCCGGTCCGCACCGCGTTCACCGTCCTCGATTGCCGAGAACTGCTCCTCCAGGTCGTTGAGAAGCTCGGAACATTCGTCGAAATAGGTAGCCTTGAAATCGTCGAGGTCGCTCATAGTCGCTCTGTTGAACCCTTCTGGGTTGGAGCTTTAGTAGGTCGTCAGTCGGGCACGGTTCAGTGCACGACCTTCTGGATTACGCTGATCAGCTTGTCCGGATCGAAGGGTTTGACGATCCAGCCGGTGCCGCCCGCCTGCTTGCCCTGGTCGCGCTTTTCCTGGCTCGTCTCGGTGGTGAGGATCAGGATCGGCAGGCTCTGGTGCTGGCCGGACGCACGCACGTGCTTGATGAACTCGATGCCGTCCATCACCGGCATGTTGATGTCGGTGATCACCACGTCGACATCTTCGGTCTTGAGAACGTCCAGCCCCTGCTTGCCGTCCTCGGCCTGCAGCACCTCAAAGCCGGCATTGACCAGCGTGTGGCGGAGCATCGCCAGGATCGTGCGGCTGTCATCAACAGTCAAAACACGCATCAACTTATCCTTTCAGGAGCCCGGCGAAGGACTCGCCCAGGCCCAGTCTTTCGATAGCCGCCAGCATGCTGGGGCTCGCATCGGTAACGGCAAACTCTGTGCTGTTGCGGCGCGCGCTTTCCGCGGCGCTCATGAGCAGGAACAGCGCATTGGTCGAAATGCGCTCGACATCTGCACCTGACACGGAGGTGACACCCTGCTCGATGGCATCGGCAAGCGTGTCGCGAACGCCTTCCAGGGCGTCCAGATCGAGGATTGCCGGCAACGCGACGTTCTTGGCTTTGGCTGTGGCCATATCCTTTGCCCCCAAGGCTGACCGAGAATTTTCCCCGGCAGTGTCCATGGGAACAGTTTAGGAAGTGCTAAAAGCGGCGCCCCGCGATCACGCGATCTGGCCCGTCACGGCGGGCATCGTTGTCGCAGCGACGAGCTCGCGGATCGCCTCGACGCGCACGCCGCCGAAATCGGCGGGCGACCAGCGCGGGCGCTGGTCCTTGTCGACCAGCACCGCCCGCACGCCCTCGGCGAAATCGGGCTGCCGGACGAGATAGCAGGCCAGGGCGAAATCGATCGCCAGCACCTGCCCCACGTCGCGCGCCCGCCGCGCCGCGCGGTGGCTCTGGAGGATGGCTTCAAGGCTGGTCGGCGAGCGCGCGGCAAGGGTGGCCCCCAGCCGCTCCTCTGTGCCGCTGCCCAGGGCGGCATGCACGACCTGACCGGCCGTAGCCTCCTCGAAGACCAGCGCGAGCGCATCGGCAGCTTCGCAGAATTCCGGCTCGCCCGCCTCGACACCCTCCGACTGCATCAGAGCCACGATGGTGGTCTCGATGTCGCCCGCTTCGCTGGCGGCCACGAGTTCAGTCTTGATCGCTTCCATCGCCTGCGGCTGGACGGTGCAATCGGCCAGGCCCAGCGCCAGCGCGTCGGCCGGCCCGACGGTCTGCCCGCTCATCAGGAATGCCAAAGCCCGGTGTTCGGGCGCCTTGGCGAGAATGGCGTTGACCCCGGTATCGACCACGAAGCCGATTGCCGCCTCGGGCATGGCGAAGCGCGACTGCATGCTGGTGAAGCGGAACCGGGCATGGCCGGCGATGCCGACGCCGCCGCCCATGACCACGCCATGGGTGAGGGCGACGATCGGCTTTTCATAGCCGGCAATGAGAGCATTCATGGCGTATTCGGCGCTGAAATAGGCATCGGCATCCGCCGGGCGACCGGCCAGCACCAGCTCCCGCGCCGCCCGGACGTCGCCGCCCGCGCAGAACCCGCGCTCGCCCCGGCCTTCGAACAGCACCGCGCGCACCGCCTCGTCGCTCCGCCAGCGCTGCAGCGTCTGGGAAATGGCCGCGATCATTTCGCCGGAAAGCGCGTTGATTGCCTCGGGCCGGTTGAGGGTGATCACCCCCAGGCGCCCTTCGGTCGTGGTCTCGATCATGCCGGTCAACTCCGCCTCCGCCGCATCGGGCCTTGCACCCATTTCAAACATGGACATTTGAGCCCGCAACGGCTAGGCCCTCATTCGTGTTCCAGGGCTCCCCCAAGAAGCGCCCGAAACGATAAAATTTTGGGAAATTTCGATGCCCTCAAACGTCGCTCTGACCGGACTTGCCCGCGATCTGAAAGCACGCGCCGACGCTGGAAATCCCATCCGGGTCGGCGTGATCGGCTCGGGCGAGATGGGCACGGACCTGGTGACGCAGGGCATGCTGATGGACGGCATCCAGATTGCCGCCATCTCGACCCGCCGCCCCCACACCGCGCTCGATGCCGCCCGCCTCGCCTATGGGGAGGACGGCCATGCCCGCGAGGCGACCACCCCTTCCGGGGTGACCGAGACCATCGAGGCCGGCAGGATCGCCGTTACCTCCAATGACATGCTGGTCACCAATCCCCTGATCGACGTGGTGATCGACGCCACCGGAAAGCCCGGCGTCGCCGCCGACTTCTGCCTCTCGGCCATGGAGCACGGCAAGCACCTGGTGATGATGAACGTGGAGGCCGACGTCACCATCGGGCCCTACCTCAAGCGCGAGGCCGACCGGCTGGGCGTCGTCTATTCGGTGGGCGCGGGCGACGAGCCGTCATCATGCATGGAGCTGATCGAATTCGCCTCGGCCCTGGGCTACAGGATCGTCTCGGCCGGCAAGGGCAAGAACAACCCGCTCAACCACGACGCGGTGCCCGACGATTACCGCGAGGAAGCGATCCGCCGGAACATGAACCCGCGCATGCTGGTCGAGTTCGTGGATGGCTCGAAAACCATGGTCGAGATGTGCGCCATCGCCAACGCCACGGGCCTGGTGCCGGACGTGCCGGGCATGCACGGGCCCAAGGTCGACCGCGATGACCTTGCCAAGGTGCTGATCCCCGAAAGTGCCGGCGGCATTCTCAAGAAGAAGGGCGTGGTCGACTATACGATCGGCAAGGGCGTGGCGCCCGGCGTGTTCGTCGTGGTCGAAGCCGAGCATCCGCGCATCATCGAGCGCATGGACGACCTCCATATCGGGCACGGGCCCTATTATTCGTTCTTCCGCCCCTATCACCTGACGAGCCTGGAAGTGCCGCTGACCTGCGCGCGCATCATGCTCTACGGCAAGCCGGACATGGTACCCCTGCCCCAGCCGGTTGCCGAGGTCTGCGCCGTCGCCAAGCGCGATCTCGCCGTGGGCGAGACGTTCGATGCCATCGGGGAAACCTGCTACCGCAGCTATACGATGACAGTCGAGGAAGCCCGCGCCGCCCACGCCGTGCCGGTGGGACTGCTCGAAGGCGGCAAGGTGCTGGCGCCGGTGAGGAAAGGCGAGTTGCTCACCACGCACAACGCCACCCCCGATACCTCGACCAATCTCTTCCGCCTGCGTCAGCGCCAGGATCAGATGTTCGGGATCACCAACTAGCCGGGCTGCTTGGCGTCAAGACGCCGGGGATAGGGAATGCGCGGCGGCAGGCGGTGATGAACCACCGCAACCGCCACGAGGCAGGCCGCGCCCGCAAGCACGGCGCCGGCCAGCGTGCCCGGCGCGATGGGACCGGCAACCGCCACCAGCGGCACCGCCCCGGCGGGCGGATGGGTCACCCGAAACACCAGCATCGCCGCGATCACCACCCCGACGCAGATCGTTGCCACCCACCAGTGGTGCTCGGGCCAGAGCAGCACCGCGACAGCCGCAAACGCCACCGCCAGCCCATAGCCGCCAAAGACATTGGCCGGCTGCGCCAGGGGGCTAGCCGGCTGGGCGAAGAGCAATACTGCGGTGGCCCCGAGCGGGGCCATGAGCATGGGATAGCCCGTGAGCGCCGCCACCGCGCCCACCAGCGTCATGGCAACGACCGCGCCCAGCCCCGACTTGGCGTGCATCAGCCGCGAGCCTTTCGGTTCGTGCCGGGCGAAGAAATCGAGGAGGGGGCGCATCGGGAAAGCGGAGTTTGGTAATGGGGCCGATCTGATAGCAAACCGGCCGCCTTCCCGTCAGGACCGTGGCGGAGAATATTTTGGATGCCCCGCCACGATAGCGTGGCAAGACGTTCTAGGGCTTGATGGCGATCTTGCCGGGCCGGCCGGGCACCGCGCTCGCGGCGGCCGCTTCGCCCGCATGCTCGAAGTCGAAAGCCTGGGCGATAGGGAGCTGCAGCCCGCCGCTTGCCGCCAGGGCGATGAGTTCGCCCACCATCTCGACGCGGCGCTCGGGCGTCAGCAGCGGAGCGCGCTTCTGGCCCCAGAAACCGCGCACCGTCGCCTGCTTGAAGAGCAGGTTGGCCGGGCTGATGACCAGCGGCTTGCCCGACATGGCGCCGAACGAGACCAGCACCCCGCCTTCGGCCAGGGTCGACATGATCTGGTCGGCCGCTTCCCCGGCAACCGAATCGACGGCGCGCACGATCGGGGCACCCCCGGTAATGGCCTTGACTCGTTCCTGCCAGCCTTCGCTTTCGGTCGAAACGCCGTTGGCGATGCCGAGGGCTTCGAGTTCGGCCACGCCCGCATCGCGCCGCACGAGGTTGACCACGTTGACGCCGCGCGCCCTGGCGAGCCCGGCCAGGGTCTTGCCCACCGCCCCGTTAGCCGTGTTCTGAATGATCCAGTCGCCCGGCCCGACGTCAAGATCGTCGAGCAGCATAACCGCGCTCATCGGCATGGACAGCAACTGGCAGCCGATCTCGTCCGAAACGCTATCGGGCAGCGGCACGGCCCGCTGTGCGTCGACCACCGCATACTCGGCCCAGAGGCCCAGCCCGTTGAAGGCGACGCGCTGGCCGACCGCAAGATGGCTGACGCCTTCGCCCAGGGCATCCACGACCCCCAGAGCCTCGGTGCCCGGCACCGCAGGCAAGGGGGGCTTGTAGCCATAGGTGCCGGCAATGGTCGAGAGGTCGTGGTTGTGGATGGGAGACAGGATCAGCCGGATGCGGACCTGGCCGGGACCCGGCTCGGGCCTGTCCATTTCGCCCAGGTGCAGAACCTCGGCCGGGTTGCCGAACCGTTCGTAGATGACCGCGCGCATGTCTTGATCCTTGCTCAATTGGAAGAGGCGGCAAGCCAAACGCCTCAATCGTGGAGAAATCGTGAGCCCGTGATAGAGTTTTCCATCCTTACAGGGAGACATGAGAATGGTTGCCTTCGACAGAATGGTTGCATCTCTTCCCGGCAAGGAGCGCGTCGCACGCTCCTTCGGTATTCCTATCAGGATCCATGCGACCGGCGCCGAGACGGGCGGCGCCATCGGTATCTGGGACAGCTATCTGGAACCGGGCGGCGGGCCGCACTGGCACACCCATACCCTCGAGACCGAAGCCTTCCGCGTCATTTCGGGCGATTTCCGCTTCTGGTGCGGCGACCTGGTGCTCGAAGGGGGACCCGGCACGACCGTGACCCTGCCGCCCCACGTCCCGCACCGCTGGGAGAACATCGGGACAACTCCCGGTCAGATGATCGGCATCGTTTCCCCGGGCGGCTTTGAAGCCTTCTTCATCGAGATGGAGCGCACCGGGGCCAATACGCCGGCCGAGGTGCTGGCCATCGAAACCGCGTTCGGAATCATCAACAGCGGCCTGGCCGATGTCGTCGCCGGGCGCGGAGACGGCCGCTCCTAGTCCAGCGTCTGGCGATAGCGCAGCATCGCGGCCGCCGACACCACGACCAGGATGACGATCAGCGCCAGGTATTCCCCGCCGACGTCGGCGACGCCGGCGCCCTTGAGCATGACCTTTCGCACCACGCGCAGGAAATGCGTGGCCGGCACGGCCGTGCCCAGCCATTGCGCCCATTGCGGCATGCCGGCGAACGGGAACATGAAGCCCGAGAGCAGGATCGAGGGCAGGATGGTGAAGAAGGAAAGCTGCATGGCCTGCATCTGGCTGCGCGCCGCCGTCGAGATGAGGAAACCCAGCGCCAGGTTGACGAGGATGAAGAGGTTGAAGCCGAGGAAGAATGCCAGGATGGAGCCGTCGAACGGAACGCGGAAGATGACGGCCGCCGCGCTGACGAAGACGATGGTCTGCACATAGCCCACCACCACATAGGGCAGGATCTTGCCCAGCATGACCTCGAGGGGACGCACCGGGGTGGCGATGAGCATTTCCATGGTGCCGCGCTCGGTCTCCTTGACGATGGCGACGGCGGTGATCATCACCATGGTCATCGAGAGGATGATGGCCAGCAGCCCCGGCACGATATTGGTCGAGGTGCGCCCTTCCGGATTGTATTCGCGGTGAACCACGATCGAGAATGGCGGCGCGCCGCCCGCGAGCCCGCGCAACGCCCCCTGGAAGGTCTCGGCCACCGCCACCTGGACGATGCCGCTGAGCGCTGCGGCCGCCCCGCTCACCGCCGAGGGATCGGAAGCATCGGCCGAAACGAGGATCTGCGGGTTGCGCCCGCGTATGGTGTCGCGCTCGAAATCGGGCGGAATGACCACCACGAAATTGGCTTCGCCCGTACGCAGCGCCGCCTCGCCGGCGGCGGTGCCGCCGACCGGCCCGATGAAATCGAAATAGCCAGAATTCTGCATCCCCGAGAGGATGGCACGGCTCAGCGGCCCCTCGTCGGCGACATCGATGAGCGTGGGCAGGTGCCGCGGATCGGCATTGATGGCGAAGCCGAAGAGAAAGAGCTGGATGATCGGCAGGCCGATCATCATGGCGAAGGTGATGCGGTCGCGCCGCATCTGGATGAATTCCTTGATGAGTACGGCGCCGAACCGGGCGAAGGAAAAGGCCGAGCTCATGCGCTTGCTCCATCCGGCTGGTCGCGGGCGAAATTGTCGCGCGCGCCGGCCATCAGGTAGATGAAGGCCTCCTCGAGACCGGCAACCTGCCGGCTCCAGTGATGGGTACCCTCGGCCTTGAGGCGTTCGACCGTGGCGTCCAGCTTCGGCTTGTCGGTGCCCGAAACGTGGAGCACCGCCCCGAACCGAGCCACCTGCTCGACGCCCGGCTCGTGCTTGAGACGCTCTTCGAGCGCGGCAAGGTCCGGACCGTCCACGCGCCAGGTTTCGAGCCCCACCTGTTCGGGGATCCTGGCGGACGGCCCGTCGATCAGCTTCTTGCCATAGGCGATATAGGCGATGAAATCGCACTGCACCGCTTCGTCCATGTAGTGGGTCGAGACCAGCACGGTGACGCCTGCCGCCGAGAGGCGCCGGATCTCGTCCCAGAAGTCGCGCCGCGCCTTGGGATCGACGCCCGCCGTCGGTTCGTCGAGCAGCAGCAGCTTGGGATCGTGGATGAGACAGGCCGCCAGCGCCAGGCGCTGCTTCCAGCCCCCCGAAAGCGTACCCGCCAGCTGCCCGGCGCGGTCGGCGAGCCCCAGGTCCTTGAGCGACTGGTCCACGCGCCGACGGCGATCGGTGATCTGGTACATGCGGCCGACGAAATCGAGATTCTCGCGGATCGACAGGTCCTCGTAGAGCGAGAACTTCTGGGTCATGTAGCCGACCTGCTCCTTGATGCGCTCGGCCTGCTTTCGGATATCAAAGCCCAGGCACTCCCCTTCCCCGCCATCGGGCGTGAGCAGGCCGCAGAGCATGCGAATGGTCGTGGTCTTGCCCGATCCGTTCGGGCCCAGGAACCCGTAGATGGCGCCGCGCGGCACCGTGATGTCGAAATCGTCCACCACCTTGCGCTCGCCGAAGATCTTGGTGAGACCCTTGACCTCGATGACCGGAACGCCGTTGCCCGGAGCCGTGCTCATTTGAGCCGCCTGACGCTTACCGGCTGCCCCGGCAGCAGGTTCCCCGGCTCGGCCATCTGCGCCTCGGCCAGGAACACCAGGCGCGAGCGCTCGTCGCGCGAATAGATGATGGGCGGGGTGGTCTGGGGGTCCGAAGCGAGGAAGGTGACGCTGGCGCGCAGCCCGGCGGGGCACCCGTCGCAGGACACCTCGACTTCGTCGCCCAGGGCGAAGAGGGCGCGATCGGCCTCCCCGATATAGAACCGGGCCTTGAGCTTGCCGGGCGGTAGGAGCGAGAGCAGCGGCGTGCCGGTAGGCGCGGTTTCCCCTTGCGAGAAGAACAGCCGTTCGATGCGGCCGTCGACCGGCGCCTTGACGGTACGGTCGGCGAGGTCGGCCCGCGCCTTGTCGGCATTGGCCTGCGCCGCCTTGAGATTGGCCTCGGCGGCGACCTGCTGGTCGTCGCGCGCCGGCAGCTTGGCGACCTGGAGCTGGGCCTGCATCTGGTTGACCGCCGCCTGGGCGCTATCCAGGCTCGTGCGATCCTGGTCGACCTGCGCCTGGGCAATGACCCCGCGCTCGAAAAGGCTTCTGGAGCGATCGAAATTGGCCTGCGCCAGGGCGAGATCGGCCTGCGCCTTCTCGAGCGAGGCGCGGGTGACGTCGAGTTCCTGGGCCCGGCTGCCGGTGATGAGGTTACGCCAGGTGGCATCGGCAGCCGAAACCTGAGCCTCGGCGCTACGCAACAGGGCCTGCTGCTGGTCGCTGGCGAGCACCGCCAGCACGTCGCCGGCCTTGACCGTCTGCGCCTCCGAGACCGGCAGCGAAACGATCTGGCCGCCGCTCACCGGCGCGACATAGACATAGTCGGCCTCCAGATACCCCGAATAGACCGGTTCGGCCGGCGCCCCCACGCCCGGGATGAAGGAGAGAAGGCCCAGCAGGAAAGCGAAGAACTCGTTCATTTTGCACGCTCCGGCAGGCTCAGGCCGTCAAAGAGAATGGCGAGGTGGTTGTCCATGAGCCGGTCCATGGCCAGCCCGTCGGCGGGCGTCATGCGGAAGACCTCGGCCAGGATGAGATGCAGGGCGATCGGCCCGACGATCGAACGGACCGTGAGCTCGGGATCGACCGGGCGGAGATAGCCCTCGGCTATGCCGCGATTGATGAGCCCGATGGCCACCGGAATGATCTGCTCGAGCACTTCCTTGCGGTACATCTCGGCCAGCTCGGGGAACTGCACCACTTCGCGCATGATGAGGCGCGGAATGGCGATGAGGCGGGGGTCGGCGAGCTTGCCGGCCACCATGCGCAGCGTCGCCGAAATGGCGAGGCGCGGATCGCCCTCGACGCCCTCCAGCTGATGGAGCGCCAGCGAGGCGATGGGGGCTACCGCGCGGCGCACCAGCCCTTCCATCAGCGCTTCCTTGGATGGGAAATAGAGATAGACCGCGCCCTTGGAAAGACCGGCCTGGCGCGCGATGTCCTCGACGCGCGTGGCCGCGAACCCCTTGGTGATGAAGAGGTCGAGGGCGGCATCGAGCACCTCGTCCGGCCGCGCCTCGGCACGGCGACGGAATTTCGGCCCGCGTTGGTTGTCCTGCTCGCTCATGGCACATTCTCCTTGCGTCACTAATAACTGACTGGTCAGTTAGTTGCAAGGGGGATATCGATATTGCTGCCCGCGGGCGCGCCGGTTAAGCCTTTGAGGGCAAGAGGGAGGATGAGGAAAATGGCACGCAAGGTTCGCTGGGGCATCATTTCGACGGCCAATATCGGGATGCGCAAGGTCATCCCGGGAATACAGAAATCGCCGCATTCGGAGGTCGTCGCCATCGCCTCGCGCGATCCGGCGCGGGCACAGCGAGCCGCCGAGGAGCTCGGAATCCCCAAGGCCTATGGCTCCTATGCCGAGATGCTCGCCGATCCAGAGATCGACGCGGTCTACAATCCCCTGCCCAACCACCTGCACGTACCCTTGACGCTCGAGGCGGCGCGGGCGGGCAAGCACGTGCTGTGCGAAAAGCCCATCGCGCTCGATGCCGCCGACGCCGAGCGGCTGCTTCAGGCCCCGAAAGACCGGCTGATCGCCGAGGCCTTCATGGTACGCTTCCACCCGCAATGGCACCGCGCCCGCGATATCGTGCGCTCGGGCGAACTGGGCGAGATCCGCGCCGTGCGGGCGGTGTTCTCCTATTTCCTCGACGATCCGGGCAATGTCCGCAACATCGCCGATATCGGCGGCGGTGGCCTGCTCGACATCGGCTGCTACCCGATCGTGGGCACGCGCTTCCTCCTGAGCGAGGAACCCCGGCGCGTCGTCGCCCTGGTCGACCGCGACCCCAATTTCGGCACAGACCGCACCGCCAGCGTCATCGCCGATTTCGGCGGCGGGCGGCAATTGAGCTTCATCTGCTCCACCCAGGCGGTGGGGCATCAATCCATCGAGGTCATCGGCAGCAACGCGCGGCTCGAGATCGTCATTCCGTTCAACGCCCCACCCGACCAGGCGACCGCCATCCTTGTCGATCATGGCCATACGTTCGACGGGAGCCTAGCGCGCCGCGAGATCATCGCCCCCTGCGACCAGTACACCGAAGAGGCCGAAGCCTTTGCCCTGGCGGTGCTGGGCGAAACCACGCTGCCCTACGGCATCGACGACGCCATCACCCAGATGCGCATTCTCGACGCCATCTTCGAGAGCGAGCGGCGCGGCACCTGGGTCGACCTCTAGGCTTCAGGCAAGCTCGGGCCGCACCAGCCGCTCGGTCACCAGCCGGATGGCCGGACCGATTTCGGCGACATTGCGCGCCTTGCGCCCCACCCCGTAGGTGGCGGCCAGGACGAGCTGGGCCAGGGGACGCGGACGGGCGACACCCGCCCCCTGGAGCGCCCGCTCCACCTCGGTTTCCACATGCGCCTCGAGCCGCCGGAACTGCTCGGCCGCCAGCCGGCTGTGCTCGTCATAGAGCTCGTCGGCATGCGGTGAGCCCTCGAGCACGCGCACGATGGTCTTGTGCTTGTCGGCGAGGGCGCCGGCCACGCGCTCGACGACATCCCCGGGTTGGGCCAGCGCCGTGTCGAAGGCGGCGCGGAACTGCACGACCAGTTCCTCCATCACCGCTTCGTAGACCGCGGTTTTGTCCGGGAAATAGCCATAGAGCGTCGGCTTGGCCACATGCGCCTCGCGCGCGATCGCCTCCATGGTGACCGCCCGCAGGCCATGCCGAAGCGCCAGGAACCGGGCCGCTTCCAGAATGCTCTGCCGTCGTTCGGGCGCCTGGCGGCGCGCTTTTTCGATCAACACGGATCTCCTATTGAACTAATTGAACGATTATCATACATTTCGTTCAACACAAAGGAGACGATGAATGGCTGATCTGGTTCTGTTGACGGGCATATCCGGCTTCCTGGGCGGCCACGTGGCGCTCGACCTGCTGGAGGCTGGTTACCACGTTCGCGGCAGTGTGCGCGACCTACGCAAGGCCGACAAGGTGCGCCAGACCCTGGCCCGTCACGGCGCCGACGTCACCCGTCTCGAATTCGTCGCCCTCGACCTCCTGTCGGACGGCGGCTGGGCCGAGGCCATGGCGGGCGTGCGCTACCTCCAGCACACCGCTTCGCCCTTCGTCACCACCATGCCGCGCGACCGCATGGAGCTCATCCGCCCGGCCGTGGAGGGCACCGAGCGCGCGCTCGAGGCGGCGCTGGCCGCCAATGTCGAGCGTGTGGTGCTCACCTCCTCGATGGCTGCGATCGCCTATGGCCACCCCACCTCCCAGCGCGACTTTACCGCCAGGGACTGGACCGAACTGGGCGGACGCGACATCACCGCCTATACCGAATCCAAGACCCGCGCCGAGCGGCGCGCCTGGGAGATCGTGGACGCCGCCGGCCGCCACGACCTTCTCGTCACCGTCAATCCGAGCGCCATACTGGGGCCGCTTCTCGATGACGATCCGGGCACTTCGGCAGCGCTGGTCGGCCGCCTGCTCAACGGCTCGGTACCCGCCGCCCCGCGCATCGCCTTCGGCGTCGTCGACGTGCGCGATGTCGCCGCGCTCCATGTGGCGGCCATGACCGATCCGGAAGCCGCCGGCCATCGCCTGCCCATCAGCGTCGATACCCTCACCCTCATGGAAATGTCCCGCACCCTCGCGAAGGCCATTCCCGAGCGGCGCGGCAAGCTGCCGCGTTTCGAGATGCCGAACTGGATGGTGCGGCTCTATGCGATCTTCGATGGCGACGTGCGCTCCAACCTCAACGAACTCGGCGTCTACAAGCGTCTCGACGCCACCGAAGCCAGGACGGTCCTGGGCCGCCCGCTGCTCAGCGCCGACGACGCCGTCATCGCCTCGGCCCGCAGCCTCCTCGCCGAAAACCTCGTGTGACAAAATTCGTGCGAAAGGGGCTAGGACTCGCCTCAGACTTTCGCTAAAAGCATCGCGCAAATCGGAGCGGGGCTGTAGCTCAGTTGGGAGAGCGCATCGTTCGCAATGATGAGGTCAGGGGTTCGATTCCCCTCAGCTCCACCATCTCCGTTTGCCTCCCGGTCAGTTTCGCCAAGTGCTTCCCTTGAGGAGAGCAGTGCCTTTGCGCGCTGCTTCGATCGGCCGGCCGGTCTCCTGAGGAGCTATCCCCCTAACCCGCCAACCACACGAACAGCAGCGCGATGGCGGCAGGGACGGCCTGGACGAAGAGGATCGAGCGCTTGGCGGTGATGGAGCCGTAGATCCCCGCCACGATCACGCAGGCCAGGAAGAAGACCTGAATCTGGAAGCCCACGGCGTGGTCGGGATGGACGAGACCCCAGATGAGGCCGGCGGCGAGGAAGCCGTTGTAGAGCCCCTGGTTCGCGGCAAGGTTCTTCGTGGCTTGCGCAAACTCGGCGGTGGTGCCGAAACGGCGGCGGGTGGAGGGCGCGGTCCACAGCGCCATTTCGAGGACCACGATATAGATATGGACCGCCGCAATGAGCGCGACGAGCAGTTTGGCGACGATATCCATCAATCCCCCCGGGGCTTTGCGGCCGGCTGGCCGCCAATGGCCTTGACCGCCTCCGAACCTGCGAGAATCCCTGCCTCAAGGCAAGCCCGCTCGTCTCCGCCGCGCAGGCGGGTCGCGATGAAGCCAGCGGCGAACGCATCCCCCGCCCCGGTCGAATCGAGCACCTCCACCTGCGGCGCCGGCAGGCTGAGGGCGATCCCCGCGCGATTCCCCGTCGCTGCGCCCAAGGCGCCACGCTTGATCACCACGCGCTCGTAGCGCTGGCCGAGCATGGCCATCTGGGCGGCACATTCGTTGTAGCCGGACAGCGCCAGCGCCTCGGCATCGTTGGCAAAGAGCAGCGACGCCCCCTCGGTCCAGTCGAGGAAATTGCCCACCCCCACTTCCTGGAGGAAGCCGACCGAGGCCGGATCGACGGCAACGGGAATGCCCCTCGAGCGCGCCATGGCGAAAAGCGACTGGACGGCGGCGCGCGGTCCCGGCGCGAAGAAGGAATAGCCCGAGACCACCACGATCCCGACGCCATCGAGCAGGGTTTCGGGGAGATCATCGACTGCCAGCTCGAGATTGGCGCCGCGATCGGTGAGGAAGCTGCGCTCGCCATCCGGATCGACGATGGTGACGAGGACGCCCGAGGGCAGGGCCGGATCGCCCACGAGGAGCGGCTCGATGCCGAACCCTTCGAAATAGGTGCGCAGGCTCGCCACGTCCGCCGCGCCCACCCGGGCGAGGAAACGCACGTCCGCCCCCATCGCCCCCAGCCAGACCGCCTGGTTCGCCCCTGATCCGCCCGGGCGCGAACGGATGGCCGCGCGCCGGTCCGAGCCGCGGTTGAGCGGCCCTTCCGGCTTGACGATGATGTCGGTCATGACGTCGCCGACGACGAGGACCTTGCCCCCGGCGGCTGGCGTCATGCGCGGCGGACCTGGGGAGAGGCCTTGGGCGCCTGGCCGGCGAGCGCCACCGCGATCTGGGCGGCAACGGCGGCGTTGTTCTCGACCAGCGCGATATTGGCGGCCAGGCTCTTGCCTTCGGTCAATTCGAAGATGCGCTTGAGCAGGAACGGCGTCAGGTCCTTGCGCGACACCCCTTCGGCCTCCGCGCCCCTGATGGCCTCGGCAATGCGCGCCTCGATGGCGGAAGCCTCGAGCGCATCCTTGGCGGGAATGGGATTGGCGACCAGCACCCCGCCCATTCCCAGTTCGGCCTGGAGCGCTACCACCCGGGCGATGTCCCTGACGTCATCGAACCGGTGATCGACCTTGTGCCCGCTCTCGCGCGCCCAGAAGGCGGGGAAGGCATCGGTGCCGTAGCCGAGCACCGGCACGCCATTGGTCTCGAGCACTTCGAGCGTCTTGCCGATATCGAGGATCGACTTGGCTCCGGCGCACACCACCGCCACCGGGGTGCGCGACAACTCCTCGAGGTCCGCCGAGATATCGAAGGTTTCCTCGGCCCCGCGATGCACCCCGCCGATGCCGCCGGTGGCAAAGACATGAATGCCGGCGAGCGCGGCGATCTGCATGGTGGTGGCCACCGTCGTGCCGGCCAGCCCGCCGGTGACGAGGAGCGTGGCGACGTCGCGGCGCGAGGCCTTGGCGGCCTTGCCGCCTTCGAGGGCCAGCCGCTCGAGGTGCTCGCTCGTCAGGCCCACCGCGAAACGCCCGTCCATGATGGCGATCGTGGCCGGCACTGCCCCGTTCTGGCGGATCACTGCTTCCACGTTCTGGGCCATGGACAGGTTCTGCGGATAAGGCATCCCGTGGGTGATGATGGTGGATTCAAGCGCCACCACCGGCTTGCCGGCGGCGAGGGCCGCTTTCACTTCGGGGCTGATCGAGAGATAGGACTTGGCGGTCACGTGAAAAATCCTTCGAAATCGGGGGCGGCCCGCCCGCCGGCGGGCCCGGTTTTGCGCTTATAGAGGCCGGGGCGGCACAATGGTCAAGCCCCCCACAAGATTCGCCGCCCCACGCCCTTGTCCCGGGGAAAAATCCGCTCTAACGTGCGCCCGTTCTAGAGAAAAGGTCTACTTCGCTGAACCAGACTTTCATTGATCCAGACGCTCCTTTGGATCGATATGCGCCCGCGAGCGGGTCCATTGCCAGCGAGAGTTTTCACGGCGCGATTCTGCGCCGCTTTTCATTGCATACATTTGCCCAGCGTAGCGCCGCATCGAGCGGGCGCACCGGCAAGGCTTTGACCTTTTGGCAGATCTTGAGCGCGCGCCTCGGGAGGGGCGCAGCGCCAAGAGCCTCGTGATCGCGGGCGCCGACCCCGCGGACTAACCGGGTGTCTCTCAACCCGGCAAGCAACGAGAGAACAAGACCGCAGGGAAAAACCCTGCGCAACGTGCCCCAGACTTAGGAGCTGTCCGAATGAAAAATTCGCTCATTCTGGCTCTCGGCGCCCTCATGGTCGCCGCGCCAGCCCTCAATGCGCCGGTTCTGGCCCAGGAAAACGTGGTCAACGTCTACAACTGGTCCGACTACATTGCCGAAGACACCATCGCCAAGTTCGAGGCGGAGACCGGCATCAAGGTCAATTACGACGTCTACGACAATAACGAGATCGTCGACGCCAAGCTGCTGGCGGGCAATTCGGGCTACGACATCGTGGTCCCCTCGGGCAGCTTCCTGCAGCGCCAGGTCAAGGCCGGCCTGCTGCTGCCGCTGGACAAGTCCAAGCTGCCCAACCTGGTGAACATGGACCCCGCCATCATGCAGGCGGCCACCCAGTTCGACCCGGACAACGCCCATTCCGTGCCCTACATGATCAACACGATCGGCCTGGGCTATAACGTCGCCAAGGCCACCGCCGCCCTGGGTGAAGGCGCTGCGCTCGACAGCTGGGACCTGCTCTTCAAGCCCGAGAACGCCGAAAAGCTCGCCTCGTGCGGCATCGCCGTGCTCGACAGCCCTTCCGAAGTCATGGGCATCGCGCTCCACTATCTGGGCCTCGACCCCAATTCGGAAAACGAGGAGGACCTGGCCAAGGCCGAGGCGCTCATGACCTCGATCAAGCCCTATATCCGCTACTTCCACTCGTCCCAGTACATCGACGACCTGGGCAATGGCGAAATCTGCCTGGCGCTGGGCTACTCCGGTGACGTGTTCATCGCCGCCGATGCCGCCAAGCAGGCCGGCCAGGGCGTCGAGATCAACTACATCATCCCCAAGGAAGGCGCCGCCACGCTCTTTGACTTCCTGGCCGTCCCCGCCGACGCGCCGCATCCGGAAAACGCCATGAAGTTCATCAACTTCATCATGGAGCCGGAAATCGTGGCCGCGATCACCAACTACGTGTTCTACGCCAACCCGAACGTGAAATCGCTGCCGTTCGTGGATGACGAGGTCAAGAACAACCCGGGCATCTATCCCTCGCCCGAAGTTCTGGCCAAGGCTTTCGTGATGACGGCGCACTCGCCCGATTACGAAGAGCTGCTGACCCGTACCTGGACCCGCATCAAGACTGGCCAGTAACAGCCCTAAGAGGGGCGGCCGCCGCGCCGCCCCTTCAGCCTATCCAGAGTTTTCGAGAAATGGCCAAGAAGCCCCAGCTCGCCGTCGACACGCGCCCCTGGCGCGATCCGAATGCCAAGCCGTTCGTGCGCATCAAGAACGTCACCAAGAAGTTCGGTGACGTCGCCGCTGTCGCCGACGTTTCGCTCGACATCTACAAGTCCGAGCTCTTCTGCCTCCTGGGCGGGTCCGGCTCGGGCAAGTCGACGCTGCTGCGCATGCTGGCCGGCTTTGAGGAACCCACCTCGGGCACCATCGAGATCGACGGCCAGGACATGACGGGCGTGCCGCCCTACCAGCGCCCGGTCAACATGATGTTCCAGTCCTATGCGCTCTTCCCGCATATGAGCGTGGAAAAGAACATCGCCTATGGCTTGAAGCGCGAGGGCATGCCCAAGGACGAGATCGCCGCGCGCGTCGAGGAATTGCTGCGCCTGGTCAAGCTCGAGCCCTATGCCCAGCGCCGACCCCACCAGCTGTCCGGCGGCCAGCGCCAGCGCGTGGCGCTCGCCCGCGCCCTCGCCAAGCGCCCCAAGCTGCTGCTGCTCGACGAACCGCTCGGCGCGCTCGACAAGAAGCTGCGCGAGGAAACCCAGTTCGAGCTGGTCAAGATTCAGGAGACGCTGGGCGTCACCTTCATCGTGGTGACCCACGACCAGGAAGAGGCGATGAGCCTGGCCACCCGCATCGGGGTGATGAACCAGGGCGAGATCGCCATGATCGGCGAACCCGCCGACGTCTACGAATTCCCCAACTCGCGCTTCGTTGCCGGCTTCATCGGCTCGGTCAACATGTTCGAGGGCGTCGTCACCGAGGACGAGGCCGACCACGTGCGCATCCGCTCGGCCGAGGCCGGCTGCGACATCTATGTCGACCACGGCGTCGACTGCGCGCCCGACCAGATCCTCTGGTATGCCATCCGCCCCGAAAAGATCACCCTGACGCGCGAACGCCCCGAGGGCGACGCCAACATCGCCAAGGGGATCGTGGAGGACATCGCCTATCTCGGCGACATGAGCGTCTTCCAGGTCAAGCTCGACAGTGGCCAGTACATGCGCGTCACCAAGGCCAATTCCGAGCGCGGCGACCCCAACGCCATCAAATGGGACGAGGAAGTCTACGCCCAGTGGAGCGGAGGCGCGGGCTCCGTGTTGACGGTATGAGCGTCCACGGCTCGCTCCCTGCCGTCCGCCCGTGGAAGAGCATCGAGCGCCGGCTCAAGGAGCACGGCGTCACCGGGCGCTGGGCAGTCATCCTGCCGCCCATGCTGTGGCTGACCATCTTCTTTCTCATCCCGCTCGGGGTGGTCTTCGGCATTTCGCTCTCGACCAAGCAGTTCGGCCGCCCGCCCTATTCGAGCCTGCTCAGCGTCGGCGAGAACGGCACGGTGCAACTGACGCTGCACCTGTCCAACTACCTCAAGCTCTTCCAGGACGGCCTCTACATCGCCGCCTATCTCAACTCGATCAAGATCGCCGCGATCTCGACCGCCATCGCGCTCGTCATCGGCTACCCGATGGCCTATTTCATCGCGCGCTCGCCCGACCGCTGGCGCAATATCCTGCTGATGCTGGTCATCCTGCCGTTCTGGACCTCGTTCCTGCTGCGCGTCTATGCGCTTACCGGCTTCATGCGCGGCAATGGCGTCATCAACAATTTCCTCGGCCTCTTCGGCATCCAGCCCATCGTGATGCTGCAGACCGATTTCGCCGTCTATGTCGGCATCGTCTATTCCTACCTGCCCTTCATGATCCTGCCGCTCTATACGACCCTGGTGAAGCTCGACGGCGCCTTGCTCGAGGCCTCGGCGGACCTGGGTGCCCGGCCCTACCGCACGTTCCTCTCGATCACGCTGCCGCTCTCGCTGCCCGGCATCATCGCGGGTTCGATGCTGGTGTTCATTCCCGCCATCGGCGAGTTCGTCATCCCCTCGCTGCTGGGCGGACCGAGCACGCTCATGATCGGCCGGGTGCTCTGGGACGAGTTCTTCTCCAACACCAACTGGCCCCGCGCCTCGGCCGTCGCCATCGCCATGCTGATCGTGGTGGTGGTGCCGATCATGCTGCTGCAGCGCGCCCAGAACGCCGTCGTGGAGCGCAAGTGATGCGGCGCGGCTGGCTTCTCCCCCTCTTCGCCGTCCTCGGCTTCGCCTTCCTCTACCTGCCGATCATCTCGCTGGTGGTGTTCTCCTTCAACGAGAGCCGGCTGGTGACCGTGTGGTCGCGCTTCTCGCTCAAATGGTATGGCGAACTCTTCGCCGATCCGCAGATGCTGGGCGCCGCGCTGCTGTCGCTGCGCATCGCCGCCATCTCCTCGACCATCGCCCTGGTGCTGGGTACGCTCTGTGCCGTGGCTCTCGTGCGCTTCCGCCGCTTCCGCGGCCGGACGGCCCTCACCGGCATGGTCTCGGCGCCCCTGGTGATGCCCGACGTCATCACCGGTCTCTCCCTGTTGCTGCTCTTTGTGGCCATGGAGACCTTCTTCGGCTGGCCGGCCGGACGTGGCGAACTCACCATCATCCTCGCTCACACCACCTTCTGCATGGCCTATATCACCGTGGTCGTGCAGTCGCGCCTGTCGGACATGGACCTGAGCCTGGAAGAAGCGGCGATGGACCTGGGGGCGACGCCGGCGCGCGTCTTCTTCGACATCACCCTTCCCATCATCGCCCCGGCGCTGATCTCGGGCTGGCTGCTCGGATTCACGCTCTCGCTCGATGACCTGGTCATCGCCAGCTTCGTCTCCGGTCCCGGTTCTTCCACGCTTCCCATGGTTATCTTCTCCAAGATCCGCCTGGGCGTCTCCCCGGACGTCAACGCCCTGGCCACCATCATCATCGGCATCGTCTCGGTCGGCGTCCTGGGCGCGACGATCCTCCAGATGACCCGGCCCAAGGTCAACAGGACCTAGAGGTCGATAAGACCCGCGGTGCCGTAGGTTCGTTCCGTCGGCGCCTTAGGATCGGCCTCGTCCCAGACCGGCTGCAATGCCGCGGGCAAATGCGCCCTGACGATCCCGGCCTCGTGCGGATCGAGACGATGCTTGAGGGTGGCGAAGACGTCGCTGACCGTCGTCGTCGGCCCGATGACATGGGGCGAAAGGCGCTCGGCCACCCTCTCGGCGAAGCTCTGCGCATCGGGTACAGGCCGTGCCAGCTCGAACGGCGCGAAATCCTGGTAATAGATGCCCCTTGGCAGCGCCGGCAGGGCATTGCCGGTCTGCGCGATGGCGTCGAGTTCCTGGCTGTCGCGCAGTTCGAGCAGCACCGCGCGCAGGATGGCAAAGCTCTGGTTGTGCGTGGCCAGCATCGCGCGATCCTTGATCTCGCCCAGCCATTCGGCGATCTGCTCGGTTGCGTATTTGACGTCGCGCGGATTGGTCATCGCTTCACCTCCTCAGGATCGTGTTCGTGAGCATAACGCGCCAGCGAGACAATCGTGAACGCACCCGCTCTTGCGCGACGCGGCGAATGCCGCCATGTTGCTTGCATGTTCAACCAATCGCAAAGGAGGTGATCCAATGTCTAATGAGATGACGGCTCTTGAAGGCTTTGGAGTGATGGTGGTCGTGTCGGGGCAGACCTCGGCCTGATCCTTCCCTCCTTCGGACCGCTCGCGGTCCGGGCCAGATGAGGGCCTGAAAACTCATGGGGGCCGTCCCGCAAAGGGGCGGCCCTTTGCATTCGGGCGTTCGCAAATCCGTTCCCGGTTGTTCAATCAATGCGCAACAAGTCGAACTTGCAGCTTTGCGCCCCTTCCCCTACCTTTAAGGCTGTCGTCAGTTTGAGGCGGCATGAACATAACGTTCTCAGGGCGGGGTGAAATTCCCCACCGGCGGTAATCGGGCGCAAGGCCCGTAGAGCCCGCGAGCGCCGCGCCGCAAGGCACGGGTCAGCAGATTCGGTGAGATTCCGAAGCCGACGGTCACAGTCCGGATGAAAGAGAACGGGTGAGACTTGGGCTATCCGGCCCTCCTGCGCCCATGCGCGGGAGCGCCGTCATCGCTTCGATCCCCCGTAAACCCTGAGGAAACTGGTTTACGAAAGGATCGAAATTGAGCCAGCTTTCCTCCCAGACCAACCAGCCCGTTCAGGGCGCGGTCTACATGCTCGGCGCGGGCCTGACCTTCGCCATCACCAACCTTCTGACCCCCCACATCACCTATACCCTCGGCGTCCCGTCCACGGCCGTGGTGTTCTGGCAATATGTGATCGCGACGATCTTCGCGTTGCCGCTGATCTTCCGCATCGGTTTCGGCGCGCTGCGCACCAAGCACCCCTTCGCCCACGAAATGCGTGCCTTCCTCTCCGCGCTCGGCGTCCAGGTCTTCGCCTTCGGTTTCGCCTCGGGCGTGCCGCTCTGGCAGATGGTGGCGCTTTCCATGACCGGACCCTTCTTCATCATCGGCGGGGCCACCCTGTTCCTGGGCGAAAAGGTGACCATCCAGCGCCTGGGCGCGGCGCTTGTCGGCTTCCTGGGGGCTATCCTGGTTTCGGGCATCGGCACCGAGAGCTTCACCTGGGCGGCGCTCCTACCGGTGATCGCGGCGGCTCTCTGGGGTACCGTCTCGGTCATGACCAAGTACCTGGCCAAGGAAGAGGCGCCCGAGTCGCTGACCCTCTACATGCTGGTGCTCATCACCCCCAATCACCTGCTGATCGGGCTGATCCTGGGCGCCCTGGTCACGCTGTTCCCGGGCTCGCTGCCGGGCAGCCTTGCCAACGGCTTCGACTTCGTGCCGCCGGGCGGCGATGCGCTCTGGCTGATCGTGCTGCTCGGCCTGGTGACAGCCGGCGCGCAATACTTCCTCTCGCTCGCCTACAAGGTCGCCGACGCCACCTATCTCCAGCCGTTCGATGACCTCAAGCTCCCGCTCAACACGCTTCTCGGCTGGATCGTGCTGAGCCAGGTGCCCAGCCCGCTCTTCTGGCCGGGCGCCCTGCTGATCCTGGGCGCCTCGCTCTTCATCCTGCGCCAGGAAAGCGCCCGCCAGCCGCGCCTGCAGGCGGCATAGGGCTCAAGCATATGAAGGCCGGCGCCTTGGCGCGCCGGCCTTCTCATTGCGACGCGACAGTCACCCAGCGCCCTTCATGATGCGAACGGGCCATGGCATGGACGGTGCGCTCGATCTCGAGGCCCGCCTCGAAATCGATGATCCGTGCCGGCTTGCCCTCGATGGCCTTGAGCAGTTCGTGGCATTCGATGATCTTGAGATCGTTGAACCCCAGCCCGTGGCCGGGCGCCGGCACGAAGCGGTCATAGGGCGGGTGCAGCCCGCCGGTGAGGATGGTGCGGAAACCCTGCTCGGCCGGTGCGTCCCCGGTGCTGTAGAGCTGCACCTCGTTGAGCCGCTCCTGATCATAGACGATGGTGCCGCGCGCCCCGAAGATCTGCACCGCGATGCGGCCCTTGCGCCCCCAGGCCGTGCGGCTGAGCGCGATCACGCCCGAGGCGCCACCCGCCAGCTCGATCAGCACCGAAGCGATATCGTAGGTTTCCACCGTCCGGCGGCCGCCGTCGCGCAGCGGGCGGTCTGGATAAGGCTTTGACATATTGGCCATCACCCGCTCCACGGGCCCGAGGAGGGTGGTAATCAGCGAAAGCGGATGCACGCCGAAATCGTCGAGCGCCCCGTAGCCCGAGGAAGCCTCGCTCTTCCAGTAGAAGAGCACATCGGGATCGGCCATGAAATCCTCGTCCATCTCGAGGCGCACATGGTTCACCTCCCCGATGGCGCCCTGCCTGAGCAGCGCTTCGATATGCCGGATGGCCGGGTTCTGGATGTAGTTGTAGCCGAGGACGGCGGTCCTGCCCGAAGCCCGGGCCGCCGCGCGCATGCGTTCGGCATCGGCGAAGGACACCGCCATCGGCTTCTCGCACCAGACATGCTTGCCCGCCTCGAGCGCGGCCACCGCCATCTCGGCATGGAACTGGTTGGGCGTGGTCACCGAGACCACCTCGACCTCCGGGTCGGCAACGACCTCGCGCCAGTCCCCGGTCGCCCGCTCGAAGCCGAACTCCTCGGCCTTCTGCAGCGCCAGCTCGGCGGTGACCTCGCCCAGGTGCACCAGGCGCGGCCTCGGGCCGGAGCCGAAGACTGCCTTGACCGAATTCCAGGCCAGCGCGTGGCACTTGCCCATATAGCCCGTGCCGATAAGGCCGACGCCGATCTGCTGCATGTTCGATGATCTCCAACAATGATGCGCCCGGGCCGGGGTCCGGGCGCTGGGGTGCGGGGAGGGAAAGACGGGACGGCTTACTTGTACTTGTCGGCGTTTTCTTTGGTGACCAGCACCGTGCCGGTATCGATCACCGGCTCGATGGTCTTGCCCGCCTTGAGGTCGACCAGCGCCTGGACGCCGAAGCCGCCGATATTGGCAGGCGCCTGGGCGACCGAGGCGGTCATTTCGCCGGCAAGGATCGATGCGGCCGCATCCGGATTGGCGTCGAACCCGACCACCATCACGTCCTGAAGCTTTGCCGCCGCCTTGAGCGCCTCGACCGCGCCCAGCGCCATGTTGTCATTGGAGGCGAAGACGCCCTTGATATTGGGATTGCCGGTCAGGATGTTCTCCATCACCGACTGCCCCTTGGCGCGGTCCCATTCGGCGGTCTGCTCGGCCACGACCTTGAGCCCGCACGCTTCGAGCCCCTTCTTGGAGCCCTCGGCGCGCGCCTGGCCCGTGGACTGGGAGATGAGGCCCTGCAGGATCGCCACTTCCGAGCCCTGCGGCAGGTTCTTGCACATGAAGTCGGCGGCGAGCGCCGCGCCCACCGCGTTGTCGGTGCCGATGAAGGTCACGCCTTCGTTGACGCCCTTGGTATCCACGAACACCACTGGAATGCCGGCGGCCTTGGCGGCATCGACCACAGGAGCCAGGGCGTTGGGGTCGGTCGGGGCCAGGGCAATGCCCGAGACCTTCTGGGCGATGAGGTCCTCGATCTGGGTGATCTGGGCCTGGACGTCGGATTCGGCCGGGGGGGCGACGACCACGACATCGACGCCCAGCTCGGCGCCCTTGTCCTTGGCTCCCTTCTCGACGGCGGCCCAGAAGGGATTGCCGGCGCCCGGGCCCTTCATGCCGACCACATAGGTATCGGCCGCATATGAAACGGCAGTCATGGCGGCAAGCGCGACGCCTGCCAGCAGAAGCTTCTTCATTTGGTCCTCCCTAAGAACCTTCTGTCTCCGCTCGTCTCCTGCGCCGCCCGTCCGGAGACGGTCACGGACGGCGATCGGTAACTCCCTTAACTGCGCAGCGCCGCGCGGCGCCGCAGCACGTCGATATAGACGGCGATGATGATGACGAGCCCGATCAGGATCATCTGCCAGAAAGCCGAGACATTGTTGATGTTGAGCCCGTTCCTCAGGATCCCCATGATGAGGACGCCGGCCAGCACCCCCAGCACCGTGCCGCGCCCGCCGAAGAAGGAGGCGCCCCCGATGATGACTGCGGCGATCGCATCGAGCTCGATGCCGATGCCGGCATTGGGAAAGCCGCTATCGGTGCGTCCGGCCAGCAGCAAGCCAGCGAGCCCGGCGAAGAAGCCGCAGAGCACATAGACCAGCACCAGCACCGCATCGACGTTGATGCCCGAGACCCGCGCCGCGTGCGGGTTGCCGCCGATGGCGAAGATGTGCCGGCCTGTCGAGGTCTTGGCCAGGAACCACCAGAGCGCGATGGCGCAGACGAGGACGAGGATGAGGCTGGCCGGAATGCCGGCGGGCGGAGCGAAGATCCCCAGGTCGAAATAGGCCTGGCCGAGGAAGCGCACTTCGGGCTGCAGGCCCGAGACCGGCGCGCCATTGGTCACGAGATAGGTGAGCCCGCGCGCGATGTTGAGCGTGCCCAGCGTCATGATGAAAGGATGGGGCAAGCGCAGCAACGTCAGCCCCAGCCCGTTGACGAGGCCCACGATTATGCCGATGCCCGGCCCGATCAGCAGCACCAGCGGCCAGGGCACGCCGGCCTTGGAGGCGATGGCGAGCGTCACCATGGCCAGCGCCATGGTCGAGCCGACCGACAGATCGATGCCGGCAGTGACGATGACCACGAACATGCCCAGGGCCAGGAGCGCCAGCGAAGCGTTCTGCTTGAGGATATTGGTGAGGTTTTCCGCCGACAGGAACACGCCCGGCTTGATGGCGGCCAGGATCGCCATCATCACCACCACCACGATGATGATGCCGTAGGTATCCAGGAACTTGGCGAGGCGCGGGTTGTGGAACATCACGTCAACCTGTCGTGTGCGAGGCCTTCGGTGTGCCCCTTGGTGCCCATGATCCAGCCGATCACTTCGTTGCGGTGCGTCTTGTCAAGCGGCGCGTCGGCGAAGTTGGTGCCCTGGTAGAGCGCCATGACCCGGTCGCAGCAGTAGAAGATGTCGTCCATGCGGTGCGAGATGATGATGACGGCGACGCCGTGATCCTTGAGGCTGCGGATGAGGTCGAGCACCTTGCCGACTTCCTTGATGGCAAGGGCGGCGGTCGGCTCGTCCATGATGACAAGCTTGGCCGAAAACGCCGTGGCGCGCGCGATGGCGACGGCCTGGCGCTGCCCGCCGGAGAGTTCCTCGGTGTTCTGGTCGATGGACTTGACGTGGATCTTGAGGTTGTCGAGATGGTGGCTGGCCATCTCTCGCGCCTGGGCGTGGTTGATCAGCGTGATCGGCCCGAGCTTCCGCCCCGGCTCGCGGCCCAGGTAGATGTTCTCGTAGATCGGCATGTTCCCGGCCAGCGCGAAGTCCTGGTAGACCATCTCGATGCCCAGTTCGCGCGCATGCTTGGGGCTGGAGAACTGCACCGGCTGGCCATCGAAGAAGATCTGGCCCTCGCTGGGCACATAGAGGCCCGAGAGGATCTTCATCAGCGTCGACTTGCCCGCGCCATTGTCCCCGACGACGCCGAGCACCTCGCCATGGGCGACGTGGAAATTGACGTTATGCAGGGCCGTGATCGCGCCGAAATACTTGGAGATGCCCTTGGCCTCCAATAGCGGCGTCGCTGACGTTTCCGCCATCCGCTTCCTCCCGTCCGCTTTCACTGTACCTTATGGAACAAATGATGCTTTTTATCTTGTATTGGAACAAGTATTCCACGTATCGTCGAAAGGTCAAGGGACAATATTGGCCCCCCTTATGACGTTTTCGGGAAATAGCCCGTTTGGCCGCGACCGGGGTTGAGGCGGGCGGACATGCTGTCCTGGAACAGGCATTCCGGGGATAAGTGCGCGGTGCCGTTGACGGGGGATCGCGCCGGAGGGAGGAGTGGGCATGAGCACGCCGTCCAACGACACCCAGACCCCTGAGGAAAGCGCCGCCCCGCGCGATTTCGGAGCGTTGCGCACGCTGATTGCGGCACGCTGGCAGAGCCTGCCCCGGCGCCTGACACAGGTGGCGACCTACGCGCTCGACAACCCCGACGAGATCGCCTTCGGCACGGCGGCGGGGATAGCGGCCAAGGCCGAAGTGCAGCCTTCGACCCTCGTGCGTTTCTCCCAGGCCCTCGGCTACCAGGGATTTTCCGACCTGCAGGACGTTTTCCGCTCGCGCCTGCGCGACAAGGTGCCCAGCTATGACGAAAGGCTGGCCCAATTGCGCGAGCATGGACTGGCGGGCAGCAAGGCCGGGCTGGTCATGGCCGGCTTCCTCGACGCCGCCGAGCGCAGCGTCGCGGACTATCGCGCCAAGCTCGACCCCGAGGCGCTCGATCGCGCCGTGGAGGTGCTGGCCCGGGCCGAAACCATCTACCTCATCGGGCTGCGGCGCTCGTTCCCCATCACGTCCTACATGGCCTATGCCATGGGCAAGCTCGGCATCCGCCACATCCTGGTGGACGGCATTGCCGGGCTCGGCTCGGAACAGGCCAGCTTCATCGGCGCACGCGACGCGGTGCTCGCCATCAGCTTCACCCCCTATGCCAGCGACACGGTGGCGCTCGCCAACGCGGCCCTGGCCCAGGGCGCCAGCATGGTCTCGATCACCGACAGCCCCTTCTCTCCCATCGCCGGCAACGCCCAGGTCTGCCTCGAGATCGTCGAAGCCAATTTCGAGGGCTTTCGCTCGATGACCGCAACCATGGCGCTGGCCATGGCGCTGAGCGTGGCGGTGGCGGGCAGGCGCGGGGAATAGGGTTTACCCGACATTGTGATCACCCCCTCACCGCCCTGCCGGGCACCCTCTCCCCGACGGGGCGAGGGTTTTCGCTGGGGTTGGGCGAGAAGAAATCGAGCGGCATCGGACACTTGGCCTGCCCTTAGGTCCCTCCCTGCAAGGGGGATGGGAGGTTTGGCTGCACCGCCGGCCCATCGGTACACATCGCGCGATGCCCTTGATCTTCCGCGGGCGAAGACCCGGGGCTTATTGCATCGTGCTATCCGAGTGGAGGCGTCCGTGGTCCCCGGCCCTGCGGCCGGGGAAGATCGGTGGTGGGGCGTGGCAGGTGAGGAGGCGCGGGCTCTCAGGTCACCCTACCTCCCCACGAGAAGAGGGAGCCGATGAAGGGGAATCTTGCCGGCAGGTCTCCCTCCCCCTTGTGGGGAGGGAACAAGGGTGGGGGTGGGCCGGATAACGCGGATCGAGGACTTAGCCTCCCCTCTCGCTGCCCTCCCCCGCAAGGGGAAGGCCCCTGCCCTTATTTGACCTTCACGGCCTGGCCGGTCTTGAGCGATTCCGTGGCGGCTTCGGCCAGTTTCTGGGCCATTAGGCCATCGTAGCCCGAAGCGGTCGGCTTCTCGCCTTTTTCGAGGAAGGTGAGGAAGGCGTTGATTTCGATGCGGTAGGCCTGCTCGTAGCGCTCGATGAACGAGAACGGGATCTTGTCCTCGGTCCAGCCGGATTCGTCGGCCTTCTCGACCGTGGTCAGATGCACGTTGCCGGCGCGCAGAAGGCCCTTGGAGCCATGCACCTCGATGCGCTGGTCGTGGCCATAGGTGGCACGGCGCGAATTGGTGATGACGGCGATCTTGCCCGAGGCGGTCTGCATGTGGACGGCGGCGGTGTCGATGTCGCCGGCCTTGCCGATCGCCGGATCGACGAGGTTCCCGCCCAGGGCGTGAACCACGACCGGCTCTTCGCCGAGCAGGAACCGCGCCATATCGAAATCATGGATCATCATGTCGCGATAAAGGCCGCCAGAGCGCTCGATATAGGAGACCGGGGGAGCGGAAGGGTCGCGGCAGGCGATGGTGACGATTTCGACATCGCCGATCTCGCCGTTGCGGATGCGCTTTTCGAGCACGGAATAGTTCGGATCGTAGCGGCGATGGAAGCCGATCATCAGCGGCACGCCGGCCTGTTCGACCACCGGCAGGCACTTTTCGATGCGTTCAACCGAGAGCGACACCGGCTTTTCGCACAGGATCGCCTTGCCGGCGCGCGCCGCCTGCTCGATGAGATCGGCATGCGTGTCGGTCGGCGTGGCGATGAGGATGGCATCGACGTCCCTGGCCGCGATCACCTCCTCGACCGAGGCGACTTTGGCGCCGACGCCGTCGGCCAGCGCGCGTGCCGCCTCGGGCATTGCATCGGCCACATAGGCCACGCTCGCCCGGCCCGAATCCGCCAGCGAATGGGCATGGACCTTCCCGATCCGACCTGCCCCAAGAACACCAAACCGCACCATGTCCATGCCTCCTCAAAGCCGGAAATCTGTATGGATTCCGAGCGAAGATGACCGGCCCTTCCGGCCGCCGCCCTCTCCGCCCCGAAAACAGAACAAACATTCTGAATTGACGTAATTTCAGAATTGATGTTTCATTTCGGCCTAGGCATATAGCGACCGCAAAAGCCTGTCCAATACTTTTATAGGGGGATGCAAGCATGGCCGGTGAGGAACGCACAAGCCTGGGATCGGGCGAGCCCGGGCTCGACGTGATCACCATCGGCCGGTCCTCGGTCGACCTCTACGGCCAGCAGATCGGCACGCGGCTCGAAGACGTGGGCAGCTTCGCCAAATCGGTGGGCGGCTGCCCCACCAATATCGCGGTGGGCACGGCCCGGCTGGGCCTGAAATCCGGGCTGGTCACGCGGGTCGGCAACGAACAGATGGGCCGGTTCATCCGCGAGCAGCTCGAGCGCGAGGGCGTGGACGTCAAGGGCGTGGCGACCGACCCGGCGCGCCTCACCGCCCTGGTGCTGCTCTCGGTCGAGGCCGAGGGCGTTTCGCCCATGATCTTCGTGCGCACCGATTGCGCCGACATGGCGCTCGATGAGGGCGACATCGATGAGGCCCATATCGCCAGTGCCCGCGCCATCGTGGTGACCGGCACGCATTTCTCCAAGCCCAACAGCGAAGCGGCCCAGAAGAAGGCCATCCGCATCGCCAGGGCCAATGGCCGCAAGGTGGTGTTCGACATCGACTACCGGCCGAACCTCTGGGGGCTGGCGGGGCACGAGGCCGGCTTTGAGCGCTACGTCGCCTCCGACGTCGTTTCGCAGAAGTACAAATCCGTGCTGGCCGATTGCGACCTCATCGTGGGGACGGAAGAGGAAGTGCTGATCGCTTCGGGCGAAAGCACCCTCCTGGCGGCGCTCAAGACCATCCGCGCGTTGAGCCAGGCGGTGATCGTGCTCAAGCGCGGGCCGATGGGCTGCATCGTCTATGACGGCGCCATCCCCGACGATCTCGAAAAGGGCATCGTCGGCAAGGGCTTTCCCATCGAGGTCTATAACGTGCTGGGGGCCGGCGACGCCTTCATGTCGGGTTTCCTGCGCGGCTGGCTGCGCGGGGAGCCCCATGCCGTTTCGGCAACCTGGGCCAATGCCTGCGGCGCCTTTGCCGTATCGCGCCTGCTTTGCGCGCCGGAATATCCGAGCTGGGAGGAGCTCTCCTACTTCCTGGCCAATGGGTCCAAGGAAAAAGCGCTGCGTAGGGACGCGGCGCTCAATCACCTGCATTGGGCGACCAACCGGCGGCGGCACTATCCGCGGCTGATGGCGCTGGCCATCGACCACCGCTCCCAGCTCGAGGCGATTGCGGGCGACAAGGCCGATCGCATTCCCGCCTTCAAGGCCCTGGCGGTGGAAGCGGCGGGGAGGGTCGCGGGCGATCGCGAGGGTTTCGGCATGCTGCTCGACGACAAATACGGCCGCGATGCCCTCTTCGCGTCGACCAAGTACCAGAAATTCTGGATTGGCAAGCCGATCGAGCTGCCGGGCAGCCGGCCGCTGCAGTTCGAGTTCTCCCAGGACGTGGGAAGCAGGCTGGTGGAATGGCCGGTGGACCACTGCATCAAGTGCCTGTGCTTCTATCACCCCGATGACGAGCCGGAGCTGAAGCGCGTGCAGACCGAAAAGCTGCGCACCGCGTACGAGGCGGCGCGAAAGATCGGGCGCGACATCCTGGTCGAGATCATTGCCGGCAAGAACGGGGAACTGCGCGAGGACACAATCGCCCGGGCGCTGACCGAGCTTTACGCCGCCGGCATCAAGCCGGACTGGTGGAAGCTCGAGCCGCAAAAGAGCGAAGCGGCCTGGACGGCGCTCGACGCCGTGATTGCGGCCAACGACCCCTGGTGCCGTGGCGTGGTGCTGCTGGGGCTGGACGCGCCCCAGGACGAACTCGAGAAGGGCTTTGAGGCGGCGCAGGCGGCGAAAGCCGTGAAGGGTTTTGCTGTGGGGCGTACGATCTTTGCCGATGCCGCCAAGGCGTGGTTTGCTGGTACGATGAACGACGAGGACGCGGTGGCGGACATGGCCGCGCGGTTCGGGGCGCTCGTGGGAATCTGGGAGCGGGTTGCGGGGCCGGTGAAGGCCTGAGGCCGGGCCGGTGACCGCGGCTCCCCCTCACCCGGCCTTCGGCCGACCTCTCCCCGAGGGGGCGAGGTGAGCTGGGGCGCGATGGGACCACGGGGCCTTCGCCCCGTCGGGGAGAAGGTGCCCGAAGGGCGGATGAGGGGTTTCTGCCCCGAGAAATGAGTTTGGGGCTCCCTCCTCCCGGCCGCCCCCGCAAGGGGAGGTGAAGAGGTGGGTGGGGCTCGATGGAAGAGGATACACCGGCCGGAACACCCTCCCCTGCGGAGGGCCGGGGAAGCGGTGAGCCAGAAGCGCTGGCAGGGAGGAAAACGGCCATGAGCCAGAAAACTGTACGTCTCACCATGGCCCAGGCCCTGGCGCGGTTCATGACGCGGCAGATGACGGTGATCGAAGGCGAGAAGGTGCCGATCTTCGGCGGCGTCTTCGCCATTTTCGGGCACGGCAATGTCGCCGGCGTCGGCGAGGCACTCTATGCGGTGCGCGAGGAACTGCCGACCTATCGCGCCCAGAACGAGCAGGGCATGGCCCACGCCGCCATCGCCTTCGCCAAGGCAAGCTTCCGGCGCCGTTTCATGGCCGCGACCACCTCCATCGGACCGGGCGCGCTCAACATGGTAACAGCCGCCGCCCTCGCCCATGTCAACCGCCTACCTGTTCTCTTGCTGCCGGGCGATGTCTTTGCCAATCGCGGGCCTGACCCGGTGCTCCAGCAGGTCGAGGATTTCGGCGACGGCACGGTCTCGGCCAATGACTGTTTCCGCCCCGTCTCGCGCTATTTCGACCGCATCACCCGGCCCGAGCAGATCATGCCGGCCCTGCGCCGGGCCATGGAAGTGCTTACCGACCCCGCCGAATGCGGACCGGTGACCCTGAGCCTCTGCCAGGACGTCCAGGCCGAGGCCTATGATTATCCCGAGAGCTTCTTTGCCGAACGGGTATGGAAGACGCGCCGTGTCCTGCCGGACGCCGACGAGTTCGCTTCGGCGGCCGTGGCGCTGCAGAAGGCCAGGAAGCCCGTGATCATTGCGGGCGGCGGCGTGCTCTATTCTGAGGCCTCCGAGGCCCTGCGCGCCTTTGCGGAAAACCACGGCCTGCCCGTCATGGAAACCCAGGCCGGCAAGTCCAGCCTGCCGCACGACCACTACCTCAACATGGGCTCGGTCGGCGTGACCGGCACTTCGGCGGCCAATGCGCTGGCCGAGGAGGCCGACCTGGTGCTGGCCGTGGGCACGCGCCTTCAGGATTTCACCACCGGCAGCTGGGCGCTGTTCCGGGATGAGGACGTCCGGCTCGTCGGGCTCAACGTGCAGCCCTTCGACGCCGGCAAACACGGGGCGTTGCCGCTGGTGGGCGATGCGCAGGTGACGCTCGAGGCGCTGGACGCCTCGCTGGGCGCCTGGCAGGTCGACCAGGACTGGACCGAAAAGGCGCTCAAGGGCAAATCCACCTGGCTCGAAGCCGCAGGCACCGCCACCGCCCCCACCAACGAGCTGCCCTCGGACGCGCAGGTCATCGGCGCCGTGCAGCGGGCCCGCGAGAACGCGGTGCTGGTCTGCGCCGCCGGCGGGTTGCCGGGCGAGTTGCACAAGCTCTGGCAGGCGCAAGGGCCGGGGAGCTACCACCTCGAATACGGCTTTTCGACCATGGGCTACGAGATCGCCGGGGGCCTGGGCGTCAAGCTGGCGCGGCCCTATGACGATGTCGTGGTGATGGTCGGCGACGGCTCCTATATGATGCTGAACTCGGAGATCGCCTCCTCGATCATGCTCGGGGCCAAGCTTACCATCGTGCTGCTCGACAATGCCGGCTATGGCTGCATCAACCGCCTGCAGATGGCCACCGGCGGCGCCAACTTCAACAATCTGCTCAAGGACACCTATCACGAGGTGCTGCCCCAGATCGATTTCGCGGCCCATGCCGCCTCGATGGGCGCGGTGGCCAGGAAAGTGGCCTCCATCGCCGAACTCGAAGCGGCGCTCAAGGAAACCGCCCGGGAAACGCGCACCACCGTGCTGGTGATCGATACCGACCCGCTGATCACCACCGAGGCGGGCGGCGCCTGGTGGGACGTGGCGGTGCCCGAAGTCTCGGACCGCAAGCAGGTGAACGCGGCGCGCAAGGACTATGAGCAAGCGCTCAAGGATCAAAGACAGGCTTAGGACCCAAGAAGATGAAAGCCAAACTGGGGATGTCCCCGATCGCCTGGTGGAATGACGACCTGGTGGAGCTGAGCGACGACGTTTCGCTCGAGGAATGCCTGCGCCAATCGCGCTCGGCCGGGTTCACCGGCATGGAGAAGGGCCGCCGCTTCCCGGACGATCCGGAGGTCATGCTGCCGATTCTGCGTGCCGCCGACGTGACGCTCTGCGGCGGCTGGTTCTCGGGCACGCTGGTCGATGAGGACCTGGCCGCCAACAAGGACCGCATCCTCCCCATGATCGAGCTCTTCAAGGCCGTCGACGCGCCCTGCATCGTCTATGGCGAAGTGGGCCGCTCGATCCAGGGGGATCGCTCCAAGCCGCTGGCGACCAAGCCGAAACTCTCGGACGACGAGATGAAGGCCTATGCCAGGAAGGTCACCGCATTCGGGGAATGGTGCGCCGATCAGGGCATGCCACTCTCCTACCACCACCACATGGCGGCCGTGGTCGAGACCGAGGCGGAGCTCGACGCCTTCATGGCGGCGTCGGGGCCCGGCATCCCGCTGCTGCTCGATGCCGGACACCTGGCCTTTGCGGGCGGAGACGTGCTGCGGGCGATCGACAACCACCATGCCCGCATCAACCACGTGCATGTGAAGGACATCCGCCGCGCCGTGGTGGACGGGCTCGATCGGACCAGGCAGAGCTTCCTGGATGCGGTGGCGCTCGGCGCCTTTACCGTGCCCGGCGATGGCTCGCTCGATTTCGGCGCCATCGTCCAGCGCTTCGCCGATTACGGCTATGAGGGCTGGTTCGTGGTCGAGGCCGAGCAGGACCCGAGGAAGAACCCGCCGCTGCGGATGGCCCAGGTCGGTCACGCCGAACTGATGCGCGTGATGAACGCGGCCGGCTATACGGTCGAGACGCAGGGCTTTCCGACCCGTTGAGGGGGCGCTAGAAACGCCCTGCCAACGAAAGGATCGCAACGATGAGCGAAGACAAGAAGCCCGAAAAGCCCGAAAAGCCCGGTTTCATGACCCTGGGCTGGTTCGCCCCGCTCTATCGCCGGGTGATCCTTGTTGCGGCCATCGCCTGCTGGACGCTCTGGGAATGGTTCTACAACCACGACCAGTTCTGGGGCGTCCTGTCGCTGGTAATGCTGGCCTACGGCATCTGGACCTTCTTTATCACATTCGACAAGACGCTGGAGGAGGTCCGCAAGAATGCCAAACCTAAAAGTTAAGCCGCAGGGCACGTCCGGCCGCGTGGTTTCGGTGACGCCACAAAGCGCGGGCTGGACCTATGTCGGGTTCGAGCTTTGGAAGCTCAGGCCCGGCGAAACGGCGGCCGAGAAGACCGGCGAGCGCGAGGTCTGCCTGGTGCTGGTCTCGGGCCGCGCGAAAGTCTTAGGGGGCGGCGAAGATTTTGGCGAGATCGGCGAGCGCATGTCGCCCTTCGAAGGCGCGCCCTATGCGGTCTATATGCCGGCGGGGGCCGAGTGGAGCGTCGAGGCGACGACGGAGCTGGAGCTTGCGGTGTGCTCGGCGCCGGGCACGGGCGGCAAGCTGCCGGCCCGCCTCATCGCACCCGGGACCAATCCGCAGATCACCCGCGGCACCGGCACCAATACCCGCTACGTGACCAACATCCTGCCCGAAACCGATCCGGCGGACTCTTTGCTCGTGGTGGAAGTGATCACGCCGGGCGGGCATACGTCGAGCTATCCGCCGCACAAGCACGACACCGACAACCTGCCGCATGAGAGCCTGCTGGAAGAGACGTACTACCATCGCCTCAACCCGCCGCAGGGATTTGGCTTCCAGCGCGTCTATACCGACGACCGCAGCCTCGACGAGGCCATGGTGGTGGAGGATGGCGACGTGACGCTCGTGCCCAGGGGCTATCACCCGGTGGCGGCCACGCATGGCTACGACCTCTATTACCTCAACGTCATGGCCGGACCGAAGCGCACGTGGAAGTTCTACAACGCACCTGAGCACGAGTGGCTGGTGAAGGCCTAGGCGACGCCGGAACCTGGGGCTCCCCCTCACACGCCGCTGCGCGGCGACCTCTCCCCGAGGGGGCAAGGTGTCGCTGGGGCGCGATCGTGCATCATCGCCTTCGCCCCGCCGGGGAGAAGGTGGCCGAAGGCCGGATGAGGGGTTCTTCTAGAAGTCGGTGGCGTCCACGAAGATCGCCGCGGCCTTCTCCAGTCCGGCTCGATCCTCTTCATCGAAACGGCCCGGACTGGGGCTGTCCAGGTCGAGGACGCCGATGACCTTACCGTCCCGCAGTAGCGGCACCACCAGTTCGGAGCGCGAGGCGGCATCGCAGGCGATGTGGCCGGGGAAGGCGTGGACGTCGGGAACGACGATCGAGCGCGCTTCGGCCACCGACGTCCCGCAGACGCCGCGGCCGACCGCGATGCGCACGCAGGCCGGCTTGCCCTGGAAGGGGCCGACAACCAGTTCGTCGCCCTCCGCGTTGAGGAAATAGACCCCGGCCCAGTTGAGATCAGGCAGCATGCCGAAGATCAGCGCCGACATGTTGGCCGCATTGGCGATCCTGTCGCGCTCGCCGGTGAAGAGGCCGGAAAGCTGCAAGGCGAGTTCGGCGTGCAGCTCGGACTTGCTGGCAAAGGAAGCGGCGGCGGGAGCGGTCTGGAACATTCTTTTGGGACTTGGGGTCGGTGATGGTGGGGAAGATATAGGCCCCGAGCGAGGGGAGTGTAAGGCGGCATGTGGGCGCGGTCAGGGAGCAAGGTCGGCGACTGGGGCTCCCCCTCACCCGCCGCTGCGCGGCGACCTCTCCCCGAGGGGGCGAGGTGAAGATGGGGCGCGATCGTGCATCATCGCCTTCGCCCCGTCGGGGAGAAGGTGGCCGAAGGCCGGATGGGGGCTGGCACCCGCTACCTCTCCCCTGCTTCCCCTTGACTGTTGGCGCGCTTGGCTCGCATATCGCCGCCGACGAAAAACCATCGGGGGATCGCGCACATGCCGGCCAGCAATTTCATCCTCACCCTCTCCTGCGAGGACCGGCCGGGTATCGTGGCGGCGGTGACCACCGAGCTCGCCGCCCTCAATGCCAATATCGCCGAATCCAACCAGTTCTGGGACCGTGAGACCGGGCGCTTTTTCATGCGCCTGGCCTTTACGGCGCCGGAAGGCGTCGAGCGCGACGCGATCGAAAAGGCGCTCAAGCCTGCCATCGAGCGCTTCGGCATGCGCACCGCGCTGATCGACCAGAGCCAGAAGAAAAAGATCCTGGTCATGGTCTCAAAATTCGACCATGCGCTCCTGCACCTGCTCTACCAGATCCGGGTCGGCTGGCTCGATGCCGAGGTGGTGGCGATCGTTTCCAACCACGAGGATTCGCGCAAGACCGCCGAATACGAAGGCATCCCCTACCACGTGCTGCCGGTCAGCAAGGACAACAAGGCCGAGCAGGAAGAGCAGGTTCTAAAACTCTTCAAGGAGACGGGGGCGGACCTGGTGGTGCTGGCGCGCTACATGCAGATCCTCTCCGACAAGCTCTCGACGCGGCTTTACGGGCAGGTGATCAACATCCACCACTCGTTCCTGCCCAGCTTCAAGGGCGCAAAGCCCTATCACCAGGCCCACGAGCGCGGGGTCAAGATCATCGGGGCGACGGCGCACTACGTGACGCCGGACCTCGACGAGGGCCCGATCATCGAGCAGGAAATCGAGCGCGTGAACCACGCCATGAGCCCGGACGACCTGATCGCTACGGGGCGCGACGTGGAAAGCCGCGTCCTGGCGCGGGCGGTGAAGCTGCACCTCGAAAGCCGGGTGATGCTCAACGGGCGCAAGACAGTGGTGTTCGGGTAGGCGCCAGGCTGGGGCGCCTCAAGCCCTTGCTCCCTCCCCACCGGGGAGGGATTGAGGGTGGGGATCCGGAAGATAGATCGGGACCCTGGCCTTCCCCTCATCGGGCGCTTGAGCGCCGCCTTCTCTCAGAGTGGGCGAAGAAAGCGCGGGCGCGGCCCGCGCCCTAATTCCAAAAGACCAAGAGAATCAGGCGACGCCTGTGTGGCGGTAGCCGGCGGGCATGCGGCGGACGGCGCGGTTGATGCCGGTGGCGTAGGCGCCCACCGCTTCCCCGACTGGCGCGCGGCGCTTGTCGCGCTGCTGGGGCAGGCGCTGACGCTCGGCGATCATCTGGCTGAGGAAGCTGACATCGGAGCTGGTGCGCGCCAAGGAGGGGCGCTCCGCGCGGGCCTGGGTGGCCACGGGCAGGTAGCGGGTGAAATCCTGGCTCTTGTCTGTCTCATTATCGGACATTTTCGGCCGTCCCTGTATCGGTTTGGGCCACCTGTCTCTTCCCGGAACACCCGGAACAGGGGCCTACCCGCTACGTTGCAGCCAACGTGCCAAACGTAAAGGTCTTGTTAACGCTTTGCCCCAGCTTTGGAATAGCTTTGCGTATGGTTGCCGAATAGTTAGCGGGTCATGCTCAAACGCATGACGTGGCGGCGCGTTCCGGCCATGCCGGCCGGCGAGAAGCCCGCCGCCTCGAAGGCGGGGACGAAGCCCATGAACCGGTAGCTGGGCGCATCGGGGGCGACGGGATAGGCCTCGACGACATCGGCGCCCTCGGCGCGGGCATGGGCGACAGCGGCGGCGATGAGTTGATGGGCAAGGCCACGCCCGCGCCACTTGCGCAGCACGAACATGCAGGCCAGCGACCAGACGTTTTCGCCCGGCGCCGGTTCGGGGCCCTTGAGGCGCCGATAGGTCGGCTTGGGCGCGATCGAAACCCAGGCCACGGGCTTTTCCCCGTCATAGCCCAGGAGGCCCACCGGCACCCCGCGCGCGATCCGGCCCAGCATCTGGCCGCGCCGCACCTCGCCGGGCGTACCGCGCCCTTCCTCGGCGGTGGCGCGCCAAACCATGCACCAGCAGAATTTCGGCCCGCCGGGCCCGGCGAACAGCGCCTCGAAATCGGCGAGGTTGGCGGCGGTGACGGGTTTGAAGGCGAGCTGGCTCACGGGCAGTTTCTCTCCGGGACGGAGACGAAACTAGCCCCGGGGAGGCGAAGGGACGACCCGGATTTGCCGAAGACTATTCCCCGGCCAGCCACTCGGTGCGATGGCCGCCCCTGCCCTCGTCGGCCAGCAGCGCCGCCAGCGGCGGCAGTAGCACGGCCAGTTCGCCCTCGAGCACATAGGGCGGGTTGATGAGGATCATGCCGGTGCCATGGAGGCGCGGCGGGGTCGAGGCGGGGCGGATGGTGAGCTCGGTCCGCAGCATCCTGCGGATCCCGGTGGCCTTGAGGGCGCCCACGAACCGCTCGACCTCGCGCGGGTCCTTGACCGGATACCAGAGCGCGTAGGTGCCGGTGGGAAAGCGCTTGTGGGCCTTCTCGAGAGCCCTGACCATACGACCGAACTCGTCGTTCTCCTCGAAGGGCGGATCGATGAGCACCAACCCGCGCTTCTCCTTGGGCGGCAGGTGCGTGCCCAGCGCCGCCCAGGCGTCGAGTTCGGTAACGCGCACCTGGATGTCGCCGGCGAAATTCTCCTTGAGCGCCATGACATCGCGCGGATGCAGCTCGAGCGCGAAGAGCCGGTCCTGTTCGCGCAGCAGGTGCCGGGTGACGAAGGGCGACCCCGGATAGTAACGCAGCCCACCCTTGGGGTTGACCGCCGCGACCGCCTCCAGATAGGGCGCGGCCAGCCGGGCCGCCTCGCCGGTGAGGGGCCTGTCGAACAGCCGCCTGATGCCCTCTTCCCACTCCCCGGTCTTGGAGGCCTTTTCCCCGCGCAGGTCATAGAGGCCGACCCCGGCATGGGTATCGAGCACGCGGAAGGCGGCGGGCTTGAGTTTGAAATACTCGATGATGCGGGTGAGGATGAGGTGCTTGACCACATCGGCGAAATTCCCCGCATGGAAGGCGTGGCGGTAGTTCATCAGTGGCGCGCCTGGGCGGAGAGAATGGTGGCGGCGAAGGCCGCGAAGATGCCGGCAAAGCTCCAGTTGAGCGTGCGCTCGACCCATTTGGTGCGCCTGAACGCGGCCGCGAGCCAGTCGGCCGCCATCACCGTGGCCAGCCCCAGGGGAATGGAAAGCAGCACGAACTCGCCGCCCAGGAAGAAGAGCTTGCCGGTGGCCGCCGGATCGTGGGCATCCACGAACTGGGGCAGGAAGGTCACGAAGAACAGCACCACCTTGGGGTTGAGCAGGTTGATGCCCACCCCGGTAAGCTGCCAGACGGTGGGCGGACGCTTGGCCGCCTCTGCGATACGCAGCCCCCCGCCATGGACGATGGCCTGGTAGGCGAGCCAGAGCAGATAGAGAGCGCCGACGATCTTGAGCGCCAGGAAGAGCGGCGGGGCGGCGATGATGAGCACCGAAATACCCAGCGCCACAAGCGTGGTGTGGACCAGCACGCCCGCCATCGCCCCGAGCATGGCCGCCACCCCGTGCCCGCGCCCGTAGTTGAGGGCGCGGCTGAGCTGGAGCGCCATGTCCGGGCCGGGCGTTATGGCAAGGATGACCGAGGCCAGCGCGAAGGCGAGGACCACGGAAAGGTCGGGGAAGAAAAACGGCATATCCTGGCTCCGCCGGACCCTTACCTTACGGCAGGGGCAGCTCGTAGCTGCGCTTGATGGTTTCCATGGGCACGTCGGTCTTGACGCTCTGCACGCTCGGAATGCGGGTCAGATGGTCGGCCTGGAAGCGCCAGTAGGCATGGAGGTCTGCCGTCACCACTCGCATGATTGCGTCGCATTCGCCAGTGGTGAGGTAGCATTCGACCACTTCGGGAAAGTTGCGCACCGTCTCGGCGAACTGCTCGGTGATGGTCGAATCCTGGGTCTTGAACCAGACGCGCACGAAGACGGTGAGCCCGATGCCGACCTTAGGGCCGTTCAGCACGGCGACATAGCGGTCGATCACCCCCGATTCCTCGAGCAGGCGCACCCGGCGCAGGCACGGGGACGGCGACAGGCCCACCTCGTTGGCCAGCTCGACATTGGACATGCGCCCGTTCCGCTGCAATGCTTTGAGGATGCGCCGATCGACGGCGTCGAGCATTTCTGGCACTGTCTGCTCCCGTGCGCATATGTGTTGGCATTTTATGCCGCAACGTGGTGCAAGCGTGAACTTTTCGCAAGAACATTGCTCGCGCGCTGGTCTATCGTGTCAAAATCAGAACCGGGAACAGACCATAGTCATGGCCAAAGACATCAAGAAAGTCGTGCTCGCCTATTCGGGGGGCCTGGATACCTCGATCATCCTCAAGTGGCTGCAGGAGACCTATAATTGCGAGGTGGTGACCTTCACCGCCGATCTCGGCCAGGGCGAGGAACTCGAGCCGGCCCGCAAGAAGGCCGAAATGTTCGGCATCAAGGACATCCGCATCGAGGACCTGCGCGAGGAATTCGTGCGCGACTTCGTCTTCCCGATGTTCCGCGCCAACACGGTCTATGAAGGCCAGTACATGCTCGGCACCTCGATCGCCCGCCCGCTCATCGCCAAGCGCCTGGTCGAGATCGCCCAGGAAACCGGCGCCGACGCCATTTCCCACGGCGCCACCGGCAAGGGCAACGACCAGGTGCGGTTCGAATTGACCGCCAACGCGCTCGATCCCTCCATCCAGGTCATTGCGCCCTGGCGCGAATGGGACCTGCGCAGCCGCACCGCGCTCCTCAGCTATGCCGAGAAGAACCAGATCCCCATCGCCAAGGACAAGCGCGGCGAGGCCCCGTTCTCGGTGGATGCCAACCTGCTCCATACCTCCTCGGAGGGCATGGTGCTCGAGGATCCGGCCGTGCCGGCGCCCGACTACGTGGCCCAGCGCACCGTCGATCCGGAAAAGGCCCCCAACGAGCCCGAGATCATCACCATCGGCTACGAGAAGGGCGACCCGGTCTCGGTCAATGGCGAAAAGCTCTCGCCCGCAGCGCTCCTCACCAGGCTCAACGAACTGGGCGGCAAGCATGGCGTGGGCCGTCTCGACCTCGTCGAGAACCGCTTCGTGGGCATGAAGTCGCGTGGCCTTTACGAAACCCCGGGCGGGACCATCATGCTGGTGGCGCACCGCGGCATCGAATCCATCACGCTCGACCGCGGCGAAGCCCATCTTAAGGATGAGCTGATGCCGAAATATGCCGAGCTCATCTACAACGGCTTCTGGTTCGCCCCCGAGCGCGAAATGCTCCAGGCGGCCATCGACCACACGCAGCGCTATGTGAGCGGCGAAGTGACGGTCAAGCTCTACAAGGGCTCGGCCACCGTCATCGCCCGTACCTCGCCCTATTCGCTCTATTCGATGGACCTGGTGACCTTCGAGGAAGGCGCTGTGGCCTACGACCACAAGGACGCCGCCGGCTTCATCCGCCTCAACGGCTTGCGGCTCAAGACCTACGCCGCCCGCAACAAGAAGGCCGGCAAGTAAAGCCTGTCACAATCGGCTAAAGGCCCGCCCCCTGAGGCGGGCCTTTTTTCCCGACCGATTTAACCGCCCGCATCCGGTTAAGTACCCATTAATCCGAAGAGGATTAGCGTGCTCGGATATTTGGAGAAATTCTTACATCAAGGGTGGACGCATGCAGGCGGGTTTGGGGGACCAGCAGGCAGACGAAGCCGGTGAGCTGCTGCTCAACGCGGCGCTCGAGAGCATTCCTTACGGCTTTTGCGTATGGAGTCCGAAGTTCCGCCTCGTCATGTGGAACCGGCACTATCTGGATATCTACAACTTTCCGTCCAGGAGCATCCGCAAGGGCATGACGCTCGAGGAGGTCGTCGAGCTTTCGTCCCAGATGGGCAACCATCCGGACCAGACGGTTTCCGAATTCTACGAAGCCTATACCCATCAGCTGCTGGCCAATCGCGGCGGGGCGCGCGCCAAGGAGCGCGAGGTGCTGGCCGGCGACCGCACCATCGAGAGCGCCCATGTCTATGCGCCGGGCCTGGGTTGGGTGGTGACCCACGAGGACGTGACCGAGGAAATCGCCGAGAGCGAGATCATCCAGCGCCGCAAGCACGAGCTCGAGCGTCAGAACATTCGCCTGGAAGCTGCGGTCAACAACATCTCCCAGGGCCTTTGCATGTACGACGCCAAGGGGCGCCTGGTCATCTGCAACGAGCCCTATCAGCGCATCTACAACCTGCCCGAGGACTATCTGGCGCCCGGCACCCAGCTCGAGGCCATCCTGGGCTGGCTGTTCGACCAGGGCATGAGCTCGAACGAGAACCGCGAGGACTATATCCGCTGGCGGCGCGAGGTCATCGCCAATGGCGAATACGGCAAGAACACCCACGAGCTCAACGGGCGCACCATCATGATGCAGCACCATCCCATGAAGGATGGCGGCTGGGTGTCGACCCACGAGGACATTACCGAGCAGCGCCAGCACGAGGCCCGCATCCGGCACCTGGCGCGCCATGACGGCCTGACGGACCTGCCCAACCGCATCCAGTTCCTGGAGGAAATGGCCCAGCTCGAAACCGGCCTCAAGCGCGGCGAGCAGGCAGCGGTTCTCTGCATCGACCTCGACCACTTCAAGGCGGTCAACGACACCCTGGGCCACGCCATCGGCGACGAGGTGCTAAAGCAGGTGTCCGCCCGCCTCTGGGGCACGACCCGCGAGACCGATATCCTGGCACGCCTGGGCGGGGACGAGTTCTCGCTCCTGCTCCGGCCCGTCGAGCACCCGGCCGACGCCGCCAAGGTGGCCGAGCGCATCGTCAAGGCCATCGCCGCGCCCTTCCAGATCCAGGGCCATCATATTCTCATCGGCGCCAGCGTCGGCATCGCCATGGCGCCGAGCGACGGCAAGGCCACCGACACGCTCATGAAGAACGCCGACCTCGCCTGCTACAAGGCCAAGAGCGAAGGCCGCTCGGCCTTCCACTTCTTCGAGGCCGGCATGGATGCCGACCTCCAGAAGCGGCGGGTCATCGAGCAGGGACTGCGCCTGGCCATTTCGCGCGACGAGCTGCGTCTGGTCTTCCAGCCCCTGGTTGGCCTCGAGGAGAACCGGGTCACCTGCTTTGAGGCGCTGCTGCGCTGGGACCATGCCGAGATGGGCACGGTCTCGCCTGCCGAGTTCATCCCCATCGCCGAGGAAACCGGGCTCATCGTCCAGATCGGGGAATGGGTGCTGCGCCAGGCCTGCCGCACCGCCGCCACCTGGCCGGCCGATGTGCGCGTGGCCGTCAACCTCTCGCCCATCCAGTTCAAGAACCGCAAGCTGGGCGAACTGGTGCGGGCCGTCCTGGCCGAAACCGGCCTGCCCGCCACCCGGCTCGAGCTCGAGATCACCGAGTCCCTGCTGCTGGCCGACAACGAGCAGACCCTGCAGACCCTGCACAGCCTGCGCGCCCTGGGCGTGCGCATCTCCATGGACGATTTCGGCACCGGCTACTCGTCCCTGAGCTATCTGCGCTCCTTCCCCTTCGACAAGATCAAGATCGACCGCTCCTTCATGGCCGACCTCGACAGCAAGGGCGATAGCCTGGCCATCATCAAGGCGGTGATCGGGCTGGGCCATTCGCTGGGCATGTCGACCACCGCCGAGGGCGTCGAGACCGAGGAACAGCTCCAGGCCGTGCGCGACCAGGGCTGCAACGAGGTCCAGGGGTTCCTGTTCAGCCCGCCCATCGGCGCGGACGCCGTCCACGCCCTGCTCCATCGGGAAGCTGCCCGCGCCAACCAGGTCCGCAAGGCCTCCTAAAAACGCGCGTGCAGGTCTGCCTTGCGCCGAATTGTCTTGTTTCGGACACTTCGGTGCGCTAAGGCCACCAGCGAAAAATGCGCCACTGTGTCCCGAAGGACCTTGGCGCTTTGTTGTTCCAGCACGAGCCGACCGGACGTTCCGCTTCCCGATTGGGAATCGTGCCAAGACTGGTGACCCTTTCGATGTCCCTGCGCAATATCGCCATTATCGCCCACGTCGACCATGGCAAGACCACCCTCATCGACGTGCTGCTCAAGCAGTCCGGCTCGTTCCGCGAAAACCAGCGCGTCGAAGAGCGCGCCATGGACTCCAACGACCTGGAGCGCGAGCGCGGCATTACCATCCTCGCCAAGGTGACCTCCCTCGTCTGGAAGGATACCCGCATCAATATCGTGGACACGCCCGGCCACGCCGACTTCGGCGGTGAAGTCGAGCGCATCCTCTCGATGGTGGACGGCGTGGTGATCCTGGTGGACGCGGCCGAAGGCCCCATGCCCCAGACCAAGTTCGTGCTCGGCAAGGCGCTGGCCCAGGGCCTGCGGCCCATCGTGGCGATCAACAAGATCGACCGCACCGACGAGCGGCACCTGGAAGTCCTCGAAGAAATCTTCGACCTCTTCATTGCCCTGGACGCCACCCCCGAGCAGCTCGACTTCCCGGTGCTTTACGGTTCGGGCCGCAATGGCTGGATGGCCTACGAGCCCGATGGCAAGCGCGAATCCATGGCCCCGCTCCTCGACAAGGTCGTCGAATACGTGCCCGAGCCCAAGGTGGAAGAAGGCCCTTTCCGCATGCTCGTGACCACCATCGAGCGCAACCCGTTCCTGGGCCGCGTCCTGACCGGCCGCATCACCTCGGGCACCGTCAAGGCGGGCGACCCCGTCCACACCCTCGACCGCTCGGGCAAGGAAGTGGAAAAGGGCCGCGTCTCCAAGGTCCTGGCCTTCCGCGGCCTCGAGCGCACCCCGATCGACCTGGGCGAAGCCGGCGACATCGTCGCCATTGCCGGCCTTGAGGATTCCACCGTCGCCAACACCATCTGCGCGCCGGCCGTTTCCGAGCCGCTGGTGACCAAGCCGATCGACCCGCCGACCCTGTCGGTCACCTTCCGCATCAATGACGGCCCGCTGGCCGGCCGCGAAGGCGACAAGGTGCAGTCCCGCGTCATCCGCGAGCGCCTGCTGCGCGAAGCGGAGGGCAACGTGGCCATCCGCGTCACCGAAGGCGACGACAACGATTCCTTCGACGTCGCCGGCCGCGGCGAACTCCAGCTCGCCGTGCTCATCGAGAACATGCGCCGCGAAGGGTTCGAACTCACCATCGGCCGCCCGAAGGTGGTGCTGCGCGAGGAAGACGGCGTCAAGCTCGAGCCCATCGAGGAAGTCATCATCGACGTCGATGACGAGCATTCGGGCGTCGTGGTCCAGAAGCTCACCGAGCGCAAGGGCGAGCTGGTGGACATGCGTCCGTCCGGCGTCAACCGCACGCGCCTGCGCTTCTTCGTGCCGACCCGTTCGCTCATCGGCTACCAGCCCGAACTGCTCTCGGACACCCGCGGCACGGCGATCTTCAACCGCCTCTTCCACGAATACGCCCCCTTCAAGGGCGCGCTGCCGGGCCGCCGCACGGGCGTCCTGATCTCGAACGCCACCGGCGTTTCGGTGACCTATGCGCTCTGGAACCTGGAAGACCGCGGCCCGATGATGATCGAAGGCGGCGTGGACGTCTACGAAGGCATGATCATCGGCGAGCACAACCGGGAAAACGACCTGGAAGTGAACCCGCTCAAGGGCAAGCAGCTCACCAACATCCGCACCACCTCGAAAGACGAGGCGGTCAAACTTACGACACCCAAGAAGCTCACGCTCGAACAGTCGCTCGGCTATATCGCCGACGACGAGTATGTCGAGGTCACGCCCAAGTCGATTCGGCTGCGCAAGATCGCCCTCGACCCCAATGAGCGCAAGAAGCTGATGCGCGCCAAGGCCGCCAGCTAACCAAGGGTATCAGGACGTATGAGCGATTGGATTATCGGGTTCATCACCGAGCAGGGTTATCTCGGCATCTTTCTGCTGATGGTTCTCGAAAATCTCTTCCCGCCCATCCCGTCCGAACTGATCATGCCCTTCGCCGGCTTTGCGGCGGCGGAGGGCAACCTGGGCTTCGCGGGCGTGGTGATCGCCGGCGTGCTGGGCTCGCTGGTGGGCACGCTCCCCTGGTATCTGGTGGCCCGCTGGCTGGGGCTTGAGCGCCTCAAGAAACTGGCCGACCGCTTCGGTCGCATCGCCACCATCTCGGCCGCCGACATCGACGACGCCAACCGCTGGTTCGCCCGGTATGGGCGGCTGACCGTGCTCTTCGGCCGGCTGGTCCCGGCCATTCGCACGCTGATCTCCATTCCCGCCGGCCTCGCCGCCATGCCCTTCGCCCCGTTCGTGGCCTGCACGGCCCTGGGCAGCTTCGTCTGGACCCTGTTCCTGACCGGCGCCGGCTACGTGCTCCACGAGGGCTACCACCTGGTCGAAGCCTGGGTGGATCCGGCCACGAAAGTCATCGTGGTGCTGCTGGTGGCGGTCTACCTCTATCGCTTCGTCACCTGGAAGCGTTCTGACGCCAGCTAGATTGATGCGATGGCAGATAACTACCTGATATTAAAGGGTATTTCAGCTATCGACGCTGGGTGAATCGATAAAATTTGACTCAATTTCGGGGCTTTGAATCGGTGCTGCGCGGTGGAACCGTCTGCGCGCCGCTGGATGCCCCACCCCGATCTTCCCCGGGCGGAGACCCGGGGTCCATTGCGGAAGACCGAGCAGGGGACGGAGCTAGCCCTTGAACTCGTCCTTGGCTTTGCGCAGGGCGGCGAAGACTTGCCAGGGAGCGGCGCCGACCAGGTTCGTGGCTGCCGCGAGAGCCGGCATGTCGGCGCGCAGGAAGGGGTTGGCGGCCTTTTCGTCGCCCAGCCGCGTCGGGACCGTGAAGCGGCCGGCCTGGCGCAGGGTGCGCACCTGCTCGGCCTTGAGCTTGAGATCGAGATTGTCCGGATCGACCGAGAGCGCGAAGCGCGCATTGGCCTCGCTGTATTCATGCCCGCAATAGACCAGGGTATCGTCGGGCAGCACCCGCAGGCGCTCCAGCCCCTCCCACATCGGCTCGGGCGTACCTTCGAACATGCGCCCGCATCCGAGCGAGAACAGCGCGTCCCCGGTGAAAAGATGCAGGCCCGGCCGATCGAAATAGCACACGTGCCCGAGCGTATGGCCGGGCGTGAAGATCACCTCGAACGCGGTCTTGCCCAGCATGACCGTCTCGCCCGGCTGCACCAGCACGTCGAGCCCCTCGATCTTGTCGGCCTCGGCGCGCGGCCCCGTGACGGTGACGCCGAACTCGGCCTTGAGCGCGCCGATGCCTTCCACGTGGTCGCGGTGGTGATGGGTGACCAGGATATCGGACAGCATCCAGCCGCGATGCAGCAGCGCCGTCTTGATCGCTTCGACTTCCGGGGCGTCGATGGCGGCGGTCCTGCCGGACTGGGTATCGTGGGCAAGGTAGCCGTAATTGTCGGTGCGGGCCTGGAAGACGTCGACGATCAAAGTCACGGGATGGACTCTCCGATTGTGGATGACGGGCTGGAAGTTAGGATCAGCCCACCTAGATGACAAGCATCACCGCATCACGCAAACTGGAGCCATGGCCCAGGACGTCCAACGACTCATCGACTTCTACAAGTCCCCCCTCGGGCGCATAGCCCGGGCGCTTGTGCGCGAGCAGATCATGACGCTGGCCGGCAATATCGCCGGCTCGCGCGTGCTCGGCCTCGGCTTCGCCAGCCCCTACCTGCGCTTCGCGCTCGAACCCGCCGAGCGCGTGCTGGCCTTCATGCCGGCCCGGCAGGGCGCCTCCTCCTGGCCGCGCGAGGGCCCCTCGCGCACCGTGCTCTGCGATCCGCTCGAAATGCCGCTGACGGACGCCGCCATCGACCTCACTATCGCCGTCCACGCCTTCGAGCACATTGCCGATGCTGAGGAACTGATGCGCGAGCTCTGGCGCATCTCGGCCCCCAATGCGCGCCTCATCGTGGTGGTGCCGCGCCGGCGCGGCATGTGGGCGCAGCGCGACAACACGCCCTTCGGCACCGGCAATCCGTTCTCGGGCCCGCAGCTCGAAAAGCTGCTGCGCGACCATTCCTTCACCCCCGAGGCCTGGCGCGACGCCCTGTTCCTGCCCCCGTTCCAGTCGGGCATCGTGCTCAAGTCGACCCGGCTCTTCGAGCGCTCGCTGCGTGTCTTCGGCCCGACCTTTGCCGGGGTGACGATCGTGCGGGCCCGCAAGGAAGCCTTTCCCGCCGTGCCGCGCCGCACCCGCATCGAGCGCTATATCCGCGTGCCGGACCTGGCGCCGCAGACCATCATGGAAGCCCCGCCCAGGTTCTAGAGGAAGCGGGCGCCGGGCCCGCGCGACTTTCCACTCGGCGAACCGGCTTTTCTTTGCGTTCGCGCCGACCTTTGAATATGGTCCGCCCGGTCCTGTCCACCTCGTAGATCACCCCATGTCCGCACCCGACCGCCCCGTACCCCGTCCCGGCCTGCTGACCATTGCGCCCTACGTGCCCGGCCGCTCGCAGGCGGCGCCCGGCGTCGAGCCGGTCAAGCTCTCGGCCAACGAGAGCCCCATCGGCACCAGCCCCATGGCGCTTGCCGCCTATAAGGCGGCGGTCGCCGAGGGCCTCGAGATCTATCCGGAGGGCACCTCCAGACACCTGCGCATCGCGCTGGGCGAAGTCTATGGGCTCGATCCCGACCGCATCCTCTGCGGAAACGGTTCGGACGACATCCTGCACCTCCTCGCCCAGGCCTTCCTCGGGGAAGGCGACGAGGCGGTGATGAGCAAATACGGCTTTTCGGTCTACCCCATCATCACCAGGGCCGCCGACGCCACCATCGTGATGGCCGAGGAGGAGGACTACACCGCCAGCGTCGACGCCATGCTGGCGGCGGTGACCGAGCGCACCCGGATGGTGTTCCTGGCCAACCCCAACAACCCGACCGGCACCTACCTGCCGGCGAGCGAGTTGAAGCGCCTCCATGCCGGGCTGCGCCCCGATATCCTTTTCGTGCTCGACAGCGCCTATGCCGACTTCGTCACCGCCGACGACTATACGGTGGGCGTCGACCTGGTCGACAATGCCCGGAACGTGGTGATGGTGCGCACCTTCTCCAAGATCGGGCTCGCCGCCGCCCGCGTCGGCTGGATGTACGGCCCGCGCGAGATCGTCGAGCTGGTCAACCGCATCCGCGGCCCCTTCAACCTCAACCGGCCGGCCATCTTCGCGGCGGCGGCGGCGGCGCGCGACGCCGCGTTCAACCAGCGCCTGCGCGAATACAATGCCGACTGGCGCGACTGGCTCAGCCAGAGCCTCAACTCCAACCAGATGCGCGTGCTGCCCAGCCAGGGCAATTTCATCCTCGTGCTCTTCCCCGATGCCGCCCAGGCGGCGGCGGCCTTCCAGGCGCTCTACCAGCAGGGCCTGATCGTGCGCGAGGTCGGGGAAAGCTACGGCATTCCCAACGGGCTGCGCATCAGTATCGGCCCGGAAGACGCCATGCGCCGCGTCGTGGATATCTTGAAGGAATTCGGGGGACGCCCGTAATCATGTTCGAAAAACTCGCCCTGATCGGCATCGGCCTCATCGGCTCCTCGATCGCCCGCGCCGCCCGCCAGCACAACCTGGCCAGGACCATCGCCATCTCGACCCGCAGCGCCCAGACGCTGGACGAAGCCCGGGCCCTGGGCCTGGGCGACACCTACGAGCTCGACCCCGCCAAGGCGGTGGAGGGCGCGGACCTGGTGATCCTCTGCACGCCCGTGGGCGCCTATGAGGCGGTGACGCGGGCCATCGCCGCCGCGCTCATGCCCGGGGCGATCGTCTCGGACGTCGGTTCGGTCAAGGCGCATGTGGTCAAGGTGATGAAGCCGCTGCTGCCCGCCAGCGTGCATTTCATCCCCGGCCACCCCATTGCCGGCACCGAGCATTCGGGCCCCTCGGCGGGCTTCCCCGAGCTCTTCATCAACCGCTGGTGCGTGCTGACCCCCGAGGCGGGGACCGATCCGGCGGCGATCGAGAAACTGGCCGGCTTCTGGCGCGCCATGGGCTCGAACGTGGAAGTGATGGACCCCGGCCACCACGACATGGTGCTGGCCATCACCAGCCACATTCCCCACCTGATCGCCTATAACATCGTGGGCACGGTCTCGGACCTGGAAGCCTCCACCAAGTCCGAGGTCATCAAGTTCTCCGCCTCCGGCTTCCGCGACTTCACCCGCATCGCCGCCAGCGACCCGGTGATGTGGCGCGACGTGTTCCTGACCAATCGCGATGCTGTGCTCGAAATGCTCGGGCGCTTCAACGAAGACCTCTCCTCGCTCCAGCGCGCCGTGCGCAATGGCGACGGGCCGGCGCTCGAGGCGCTCTTCACCCGCACCCGCGCCATCCGCCGCTCGATCATCAATGCCGGCCAGGAAACCGCCGCCGCCGATTTCGGGCGCCCGCACGGCACCGATACCCCCGCCCCCGCGCCCGCCGAGGCCGTGCAGCGCGACCATGGCGGTGGCGAGGACGCCTAGGCGTCTGCCACCTCTTCCCCGGCAGGACCGTCGCTCGCCCCCGGCCTTCGCCGGGGAGGATGAGATGAGAGGTGCCGTCCCCGAAGGCTCTTCAGGGCTTCCCGGCGCAGGGCGGCTCTGGCCGCGCCTGAGGGTGCCCCCACAGCGGGGCTAGAGCAGTGGCGGGATCATGCCGACGGGGATGAGGCCGACCAGTACGACACCGGCACGGATGGTGATGGTCTGGCCGTATGAGCCGTCGGGCGCCTGCTGGCCGAGCAGGATCGTGCGGATCGTCCCCGGAATGCGGTCGCCCAGGCGCTCGACGATCCCCTTGGACTGGAGCTGGACCTGTCCCTGGGCGCGCATCTGCGCATCGAGCGCCAGGTTGCCCGAAGCCTTGATGAAGGTATCGGCATCGGAAGCCTGGACGCTGACCAGCTTGAGCGTGCCGCCCGCCCCCTGCCAGCGCCGCACGATATCGGGCTCGTTGAGGGCCCGTACGTCGTCGGGCAGGCCGTTGAGCTCGGCCTCCACGCTGATCTTGCCATCGGCGATCTGCAGCCCCGGCATCACCAGGTTCTCGACCGGGGCGTAGATGGCGAGCGCCGCCAGGCCCTTTTCGGGCTCGTGCTGCTCGGGAATGTCGAGCAGGTGGAGTTCGGCCAGGCTCGCCCTGGCGATGAGTTCGTCGCTCGGCAGCGTGTTGAAGAAGGCCGGGTTCTCGACATGGACCGAGATGCGGGCAATGCGCCAGCCATCGAGGCGCGCACTGGCCTCTGCCATGGTGAAATCGAGCCGCTGCTCATTGCCGCTAAAGGCATCCTTGAGCGTGAGGGGAGCGCTGGCGAGGATCAGGGCATGGGTGGGCTGGTAGACGAGGACGCTGGCGCGCACTTCGGCGAGTTCGGCGGTGACGTCCTGCAACTGCACCGTCGCGCCCCGGCAATAGACATCCATGGCGAACGGATACCCGCCCGTCGAAAGCTCGGCGCAGGTGATTTTCGGGTTGGTTACCCCATCGGCCTCTGCGAGGTTCGCCACCTGCTTTTTGACTTCACTGGCAACGAACAGCCACGCCCCCGACCAGGCAAGGACGACCAAGGCGACGACGCAGGCAAGGATGATGATTCGCTTCATGCATTTGTTCTATCCGCCCGCCGCATGGCCGTCACGCTCGCCCGCGTGATTGATCGCAGCCGCAAACAGGTTCAGGTTATCGAGATGGACGCGCCTTACGACACGAGCACGCACTGGGTTTTCGGCTATGGCTCACTGATCTGGAATCCGGGGTTCCGGTTCGCCGGCAGCCAGATCGCGCGCCTGCGCGGCGCGCACAGGAGCCTGTGCATCTATTCCACCCACCATCGCGGCACCCCGGAACGGCCCGGGCTGGTCTTCGGGCTGGTGCATGGCGGCTCGTGCCAGGGCATGGCCTTCGAGGTGACGCACGAGGACTGGCTGGAGGTGCGCGACTACCTGCGCGCCCGCGAGCAGGTGACCAGCGTCTATCGCGAGGCCATCCGCCCCGTGCAGCTCGCCGACGGACGCTCGGTGGCGGCGCTGACCTATCTGGTCGATGAAAGCCACATGCAATATGCCGGGCGCCTTGCCGTCGAGGAACAGCTGCGCCTCGTGCGCGACAGCCACGGCTCGTCGGGCCCCAATACCGAATATGTGGTCAATACCGCCGAGCACCTGGAACGGCTGGGCATACGCGACCGCGGGCTCCTCGAACTGGCGCAGCTGCTCAAGGCCGCTGCCGCCATGGCGTAGGAAAAACCGCTCAGGCGGCCGAGAGGGTGGCCGGCTCGGCCCCCTCCAGATCCCAGATCACCGTCATGCGCGCCACTTCGTCTTCCGGCGCCTTGAGGCGGAAGACGCGATCGGCGCAATCCATGGCGAGCCGGAAGCGGGCGCGGCTCTGCTGGTCGTTGACGACATCCTCGACCGCGCCGACCCAGAGCACGAGCGTGCCGCTGGCCACCACGTAGAGATTGCCCGAGATCAGCGCGAAATTGTCGAATCGTTCGGCCACGAGGTCATAGGCGCGCCCGGACTTGCCCGTCCAATTGGCGCCTCGCGGGAAGCTGGCGACGTTACTGATCTGCTCGAGCCTCGGAACCATGGCTGCCCCCTGCATCGCGAAGAGAACAAAAATAGAACAAACCGAACGTTTGTGTCAAGGCCCGACGCGAATGTGACTACAGGTATGGTCCTGAGTCAATTTGCTGTCAATATCTAGTATCAGGCCTGACGCCCGGTCCGGACCCTCGCCGCCTCGATCCGTTCCCGCAATTGCGGGGTGACGGGGCGGCTGAGGCCCTTGTCTACTGCATCCAACGCAAGCCGGTCCGAATTGGTTTCAATGGTTTGGACGAGTTGGCTCTGAAATTGCTCGAGCGTAAGGCCGGGCTCGATCGCCGGCAGGAACTCGGCGCGGGCCGTGCCCGGCCACAGGATCAGCGAATTGCGTCCCCAGAAGAGGCCGGAATTGAGCGCCACCGGCACCACGGGCACGCCCAGTTCCACATACATGCGGGCCAGGCCCCACTTGTAGTCGGGCTCGGCCAGGGGGGCGCGCCGCGTGCCTTCGGGGAAGATGACGATGCGGCAGCCGCGGGCGATCGCGCCGCGCGCATCCTCCATCATGGCCGGGATGGCCTGCCCGCCGCGCGAGCGATCGATGGTGATGGTGTCGAGCGAGGCGGCGGCCCAGCCGAAGAACGGAATGTTCATCAGCTCCTTCTTGGCGATGAAGGCGGGGCGGACCGTATAGGGCAGGATGGCGAAGATATCCCAGTCGCTCTGGTGCTTGGCCGCAAGGATGCAGCCGCCCGGCGGAATGTTCTCGCTGCCGGCGACCTCGGTGCGGATACCGACGATCCAGCGCAGCAGGGCCTTGTTGGATTCCCCCCAATACTGGCCGATGCGCCAGTTGAGCTCGACCCGGCGGCGCGCGATGATGGCGATGGTGCCCACCACGATCGCCAGGATCACGGTCTGGCCGAGAAACAGCAGGTAGAAAAGCGCCGAACGCAGGGACTGGATGAACAAGCGAGCCTCCCGATACCGGAGCTGTCTTGTAAGGGGTGTTTGGGGCTTTGGCGAGGGATGGAGCCTCCCCCCACCCTTGTTCCCTCCCCACCAGGGGGAGGGAGACCTGCTTGCCCGATATGCCCCAAAGGCTTGGGAAGGATCGTGGGAGGGGCCCTTACGAAATCTCGGTCAGGAAGCGGCGCACGGTCATGCGCGAGGTGATGGCAGTGAGGGCGGCGATGACCGGGACCACGGCGGCGATGCCGATGATGCCGTCGATGCCCAGGGCGAAGGTGCCAAAGAAATAGCCGATCTGGGTGCCGGCGACGTCAGGCGCCACGTTGCCCACGGCCATGGCGACGAGGAAGAAGAAGACGATGGCCGCCACCCCTCCGATCACCCCGCCACGCAGGCCGATCGAGAGGAACCGCCCCTGGAACTCCCCGGCAATGAAGGCGTTCGAGGCGCCGATGAAATGCAGCACGTCCACGATCTCGCGGTTGGAAGCCATGGTGCCGCGCGTGGCGAAGATGATGGCGAGCACGGTCGCCACCACGATCAGCATCAGCACCAGGAGCCCCGAGACCACGATCGTGCCGGCCATGGTGTTGAGCTGCTGGCGCCAGGCGGCATGGGTATCAAGGCTCGCGCCCTTTACCGCCTTGAGGTCCTCGGTGAGCTTGGCGATATCGGCATCTTCGGGATCGGAGAGCTCGACGACGACGAGCCGCGGCACTTCGATGGCCGACAGATCGAGCCCGGCGCCCAGCCAGGGCTCAAGAAGCTTGAGGTTTTCCGCTTCGGTCAGCGCGCGGGCGCTGGCGACGCCGGGGGTGGCTTCGGCCAGGGCCACGGCGGTGCGCAGGTTCGATTCCATCACCTCGCCCTCGACCGGGCGAATCTGGATGGTGACTTCGCGGCCGACTTCCGCTGACCAGCCGATGGCCGATTTCTGCACCAGCACCACCCCGCCCAGCGTCACCGCCGAGAGGAACGTCATGATGGCGATGAGCAGCAGCAGCGTGCGCCCGGCGACCGAGCCTTCCGGCACGATCGAGGTGGGACGGCCGCGCCCGAGGGCGCGCACGATGGCCGGCTGCGCCTTGGGCTTTGGCGGCACGCGCTTGACCGGCGACTTCCTCGACGCGGGAGCGGACTTGACGGCCTTAGCCATGGATATTGACCCCACCGTCACGCAGCACCATGCGCGGATAGCCGAACTTGTCGAGCAGCGGCAATTCGTGGGTGGCCAGGATTATGGTGGTGCCCGAGCGGTTGAGCTCGGCGAAGAGGTGCACCAGGCGCTCCGAAAGCTCGGGATCGACATTGCCGGTCGGCTCGTCCGCCAGGAGCAGTTCGGGACGGGCGATGACGGCGCGCGCGATGGCGGCGCGCTGCTTCTCGCCGCCCGAAAGCAGGGGCGGATGGGCGCTCATGCGCTCGCCCAGCCCCACCCAGCGCAGCAGCTCTTCCACGTTCTCGCGGTAGTCGCTCTCCGGCTGGCCGAGCACGCGCAGCGGCAGGGCCACGTTCTCATAGGTGGTGAGGTGATCGAGCAGGCGGAATTCCTGGAAGACGATGCCGATATGGCGGCGCATCTGCAGCAGGCGATCCTGGTCGAGCTTGGTGACGTCCTGCCCGAACATGGTGATGCGCCCGCGCGAGGGCTTTAGCGACAGCAGCAGCAGGCGCAGGAGGGATGTCTTGCCGGAACCGGACGGTCCGGTGAGGAAGTGGAACGTACCCGGCTCGACCTTGAAGTTGAGGTCCTTCAGGACCTCCGGCCCCTGCCCGTAGCGCAGTCCCACATCGTTAAATTCGATCAATGCGCAACTCTCCGAATCAGCGCTTAGCGGCATCATAGAGCAAAAGCGCGGGAGATGCGGCGGATATGGGGTGGATCGGGGGGTTCGGCCCCCTCATCCGCCCTTCGGGCACCTTCTCCCCGACGGGGAGAAGGCGATGAGGCTCGATCCGGGGGAGCTGGTGTGGAACCGCTGCGTTCCCCACCCAAACGGCCCCGGCTCTGCGGCCGGGGGACGAAGGGGGATTAATCCCCCTTCTTGACCTTGAGCGGCCCGACCATGTTCTCGGGCTTCACTTCCGCATCGAACTCTTCCGCCGTCAGCAGGCCGAGCTCGATCGCCGATTCCTTGAGGGTGGACCCCTTCTTGTGGGCGTTCTTGGCGATCTTGGCGGCGTTGTCGTAGCCGATCTTGCGGTTGAGCGCGGTCACCAGCATCAGCGAATTGTTGAGGTGTTCGTTGATGCGCTTGCGGTCGGGCTCGATGCCGATGGCACAATTGTCGTTGAAGGACACGGCGGCGTCGGCGAGCAGGCGCACGGACTGCAGGAAGTTGTAGGCGATGACGGGCTTGAAGACGTTGAGCTCGAAATTGCCCTGGCTGGCCGCAATGCCGATGGCGGCGTCATTGCCCATGACGTGGACAGCCACCATGGTCATGGCTTCGGACTGGGTCGGGTTGACCTTGCCGGGCATGATCGAGGAGCCGGGTTCGTTCTCGGGAATGGTGAGCTCGCCCAGGCCCGAGCGCGGGCCGGAGGCCAGCCAGCGCACGTCGTTGGCGACCTTCATGAAGGCGACGGCCAGTTGCTTCAAGGCCCCCGAAGCGCCGACAAAGGCGTCGTGGCCGGCCATGATGGCGTATTTGTTGGGCCCGGTGACGAAATCGCGCCCGGTCAGGGTGGCGATCTCTTTGGCGACGGTGACGGCGTAATCCGGGTGGGCGTTAAGGCCCGTGCCGACGGCGGTGCCGCCCAAAGCCAGTTCCTTGAGCTGGGGGAGCGTCGCCTTTATGGCGGCCAGCGCATAGTCGATCTGGGCCACCCAGCCGCTCATTTCCTGGCCGAGCGTCAGGGGCGTCGCATCCTGCAGGTGCGTGCGGCCGATCTTGACGATGCCCATGAACTCTTCGCTCTTCTCGTGGAGCGTGTTCCGCAGCTTTTCGACGCGATGGATGAGGTATCCCTCGATCGCCTCGACCGCCGCGATGTGCATGGCGGTGGGATAGGTGTCGTTGGAGGACTGGCTCATATTGACGTGGTCATTGGGGTGGACGGGCTTCTTGGAGCCCATCACGCCACCGGCCATCTCAATGGCGCGGTTGGAGATCACCTCGTTGACGTTCATGTTGGACTGGGTGCCCGAGCCGGTCTGCCAGACGACGAGCGGGAAATGGTCGGCGAGCTTGCCCCCGATCACCTCGTCGGCGGCGGCGACGATGAGGTCGCGCGTGGTTTCGTCAAGGAGCCCGAGCTTGTGGTTGGCGAGCGCCGCCGCCTTCTTGAGGATACCGAAGGCGTGGATGATCTCCTTGGGCATCTTCTCCCCGCCAATGTCGAAATTGGCGAGGCTCCGGGCGGTCTGGGCGCCGTAATACTTGTCGTTCGGCACGTTGATCGTGCCCATGGAATCGCTTTCTACGCGCGTCGTCATGTTGATTGCTCCCCAGCGAAAAACGAAACGGCCAGCCCCTGGTGGGACTGGCCGTTACAAAAAGATTCAGTCCCGCTTGCGCAAGGAGCTTACTTCTTGGCCTCAAGGATCTGCCGGCCGCGATACATGCCGGTCTTGAGGTCGACGTGATGCGGACGGCGCAGCTCGCCGGAATCCTTGTCCTCGACATAAGCCGTTGCGGACAGGCCGTCGGCCGAGCGGCGGAAGCCACGCTTCATCGGCGAGGTCTTGCGTTTTGGCACTGCCATGGTCGTTACTCCACCAGAAATTGAAAAGGACCCGGCCGGACTGCCGCCCGGGGGCGCAACAGGCTGGTCCTGTATTGGATTGGCCGGTTCTATATAGACTCTTTGTGCCCTTGGCTAGACCCAAAAAGCCCCCGCAAAGCGGCTATTTGAGGCAGTCTGTGCGGCTGCCCGCCAGGCGTGCGCGGCTCTCGACCACCTGGGCGACCTTGAGCAGTTGCGCGGAGGGACTGCCCGGCTTGCGCAGGCGCGGATTGGGCAGCGCCACTGCCATCAGCGAGGCCTCGTGCCAATCCAGGTCCGCCGCGCTCTTGCCGAGCGCCCGCTGCGTTCCGGCCTCGATGCCGAACTCGCCCACCGGCCCCCACTGGGCTATGTTGAGGTAGATCTCCATGATGCGCTTCTTGGGCAGCACCAGGTCGATATAGAGCGCCAGGGGAATTTCGAGCCCCTTGCGAATGAACGAGCGGTTGTTCCAGAGGAAGAGATTGCGCGCCACCTGCATGGTGATGGTGGAGGCCCCGCGCGGCTCGCCCCCTTCCCGCCAGATGCGGAATTCGTCACGCAGCGCCCCCACGTCGATCCCCCAGTGGCGGCAGAACTGGCCGTCCTCGCTCATCATCACCGAAGCCTTGGCGGGGAGCGAGATGGCATCGATCGGCATCCAGATGCGGTCGACCGGGTGGCCGGTGAAGTAGCGCCGGATCATGGGCAGCGACATCGGATCGACCACGCCATAGACCGGCACCATGACCAGCGGCACCAGCACCGGCAGCGCGATCACCAGGCCCAGCACCCAGAGCACGACGCGGCGCCAGCGGCGTCTGGGACGCGCCGGTTCTTCGGGACCAGCCGGAACCTCGGCGGTTTCTTCCATGCCTAACCCTTCGCGTCCGCACTGGACAGGACCGTCCGGGCGGTCCAAACCTTGCCCCGGATAACGCGAACGGCCTGCGACCACAACATGACCGACTTCCAAACCCAGCTTTCCGGCATTGCCAAGGCAATCGAGGAAGAGCTCGATGCCTATCTGGCCGCGGCGCGCCTGGGCGGGCCCGGCACGCCCCCCGACCGGCTGGTGGCGGCCATGCGCCACGGCTCGCTCAACGGCGGCAAGCGCCTGCGCCCGCTGCTCGTGCGCCAGGCCGCGGCGGTCTTCGGCATGGATGGCGCCGCCAGCCTCCAGGCGGCGCTCGCGGTCGAACTCGTCCATTGCTATTCGCTCATCCACGACGACCTGCCCGCCATGGACGATGACGACCTGCGGCGCGGCCAGCCGACCGTCCACAAGGCGTTCGACGAGGCCACGGCGATCCTGGCGGGCGACAGCCTGCTCACCCATGCCTTTGCGCTGCTGGCCGAGGAGAAGTGTCACCCCGACGCCGTCGTGCGTGTTAGGCTGGTGGCCGAACTCGCCGCCGGATCGGGCGCGGGCGGCATGGCCGGAGGGCAGATGCGCGACATCGAAGGGGAAAGCCAGGGCTTTTCGGAGGGCGAGATCGCCCTGATGCAGGCCATGAAGACCGGCGCGCTGATCCGCGCCTCGGTGCGCATGGGCGCGATCCTGGGCGGCGCCGACGAGAAGGCGCTCGCCGCCCTCACCGCCTATGGCGAAGCGGCAGGCCGCGCCTTCCAGCTCGCCGACGACATTCTCGACGTCACCGCCAGCACTGAAGCCATGGGCAAGGCCACCGGCAAGGACGCCGCCGCCGGCAAGCAGACGCTGGTGAGCCGGATCGGCGTCGATGCCGCCACCCGTCACCTGGGTGAGACCGTAACCGAAGCGATCGCCGCCCTTGCCGGCTTCGGCCCCCAGGCCGACGGCCTGCGCGAAACGGCACGCTATTTCGCGGCGCGGGCCCACTGATGGCGGCGGTCTCCATCCATTCGATGGCGGACCGTCCCGACTGGACGCGCGCCGTGGCGCGCTGGTGGCATGCCCAGTGGGGCGAGGCCATGGGCTATACGCCCGAAGGCGGAATAGCCGCCATCGAGAGCCTCAACGCACCCGAAGGCCGGCAGGCCGCGCTCGTCGCCCTGGTCGACGACGTGCCGGCGGGCAGCGTCTTTCTCACCGACCGCGACCTCCAGACCCATCGCCACCTGCGCCCCTGGCTGGCCGGGCTCTACGTGCTGCCCGAGTTCCGCGGCCAGGGCGTGGGCGAGGCGCTCATGGCCGCCGCGCTCGACCGGGCCGCCTATTTCGGCTACGACGCCACCTACCTCTATACCGCCGCGCCCGACTACTACCGCAAGCGCAACTGGCAGACGCTCGAAACCGTCCTCATCGGCGAGGAACCGCACGCGATCATGCAATTCCGCCTCGAGGAGCCGGCCCGATGAAGCTCATCGCCGTCAATATCGGCAAGCCCGAGCCCATTCCCGCCAAATCCGCCCTCACCGGCATCTACAAGCGCCCGCAGGCGGGCCCGGTGGCCATCGACCCGCTCGGGCTCGAGGGCGACGCCGTGCTCGACCGCAAGCACCATGGCGGGGTGGATCAGGCCGTCTATGTCTATTTCCAGGCCGACTACGACTGGTGGGACGCCCAGATGGGCAGCGCCTTCGCACCGGGCACGTTCGGGGAGAACCTGGTCATCTCGGGCATTGACGGACGGACCGTCTCGGTGGGAGACCGCTTCGCCATCGGCCCGGTCGTGCTCGAAGTCACCTGCCACCGTACGCCCTGCTCGGTCTTCGCCGCGCGCATGGGCGACCCCAAATGGCTCAAGACCTTTTACCGCGCCGGACGCCCGGGCGCCTATTGCCGGGTGATCGCGCCCGGCGCGGTCGAAGCCGGCATGGACGTGGGCTACGAGCCGTTTGCGGGCGAGCAGGTCACCATCGGCGAATTGCTGGCGCTCGAGGGTCAGCGCGAGATTGCCCGCGACACGCTCGAGAGGGCACTGCGGGCGCCGGTTCACTACAAGATGCGCGAGGACTTCGAGGCGCGTCTTGCCACCCTTTTCTGACCAAAGAGCAGTTTTTCGATGAGTCTTGAATCCGTAAAGGCCGACCTCGCCGCCCGCGCTCCCGATCTGACGGTCCTCGTCACCGACAATTCCACCGCCACCGTGGACCTCGCCGCCCAGGTGCATGGGGTCGAGCCCGGCCAGATCGCCAAGACCCTGTGCATCCGCGTCAATGGCGAGGTCTTTCTGCTGGTGACGCGGGGCGATGCGCGGCTCGACAACGCCAGGGCCAAGGCGGCATTCGGCGGGCGCCCGCGCATGCTGGGCGCCGAGGAAGTCGAGGAACTGACCAGCCACAAGGTCGGTGGCGTCTGCCCCTTCGGACTGCCGGGGCCGATGACGATCTATCTCGATGAATCGCTCAAAATCTATGACGAGGTGATCCCGGCGGGCGGTTCGACCCATGCCTCGGTGCGGTTGCCGCTGGAGCGGCTGGCGGAGCTGGTGGGCGGCAAGTGGGTGAGTGCGTGCCAGGTGCCGACGGCTGAGGCGGCGCAGTAAGACCCCTCACCCTGTCCCTCTCCCCGACGGGGCGAGGGGACGTTGTTGCGCGTGCAGAATATTGGCAGCAGTAACTCGCCACCGGCACAATCCCCACCTCGCCCCCTCGGGGAGAGGTCGGCCGCAGGCCGGGTGAGGGGTGCCGCAGACGCATCCGGCGCTTTCAGAAACCGGCTTCCCTTCCCCTTGTGGGGAGGGATTGAGGGTGGGGGTGAGCCGCTACTCAGCGTTCGACGCCGACCCCCACCCTTGTTCCCTCCCCACAGGGGGGAGGGAGACGATGGGGCGGGCTCTTGCGCTTACTCGGCGGCTTCCTTTGCCCCGTTGCCGAACTTCTTCTCGATATAGTCGGCCACCATCACCTTGAACTGGTCGGCGACGTCGGCCCCGCGCAGGGTCGCGACCTTTTCGCCGTCGATGAAGACCGGGGCGGCGGGGGTTTCGCCGGTGCCGGGGAGCGAGATGCCGATATTGGCGTGCTTGCTTTCGCCCGGGCCGTTGACGATGCAGCCCATGACGGCGACCGATAGGGTTTCGACGCCCGGATACTTTTCTTTCCAGTCCGGCATGGACGTGGTGAGGTGGTCCTGGATTTCCTTGGCCAGCGTCTGGAAGGTCGTCGACGTCGTGCGCCCGCAGCCGGGGCACGCGGCGACGACGGGCAGGAACTGGCGGAACCCCATGGTCTGCAGCAATTCCTGGGCGACGCGCACTTCCTGGGTGCGGTCGCCGCCCGGCTCGGGCGTGAGGGAAATGCGGATGGTGTCGCCGATCCCCTGCTGCAGGAGAATGCCGAGCGCCGCCGAGGAGGCGACGATGCCCTTCGAGCCCATGCCGGCTTCGGTGAGGCCGAGATGGAGCGCGTAGTCGCAGCGGGCGGCGAGGTCCTGGTAGACGGCGATGAGGCTCTGGACGTCGGAAACCTTGGTCGAGAGGATGATCTTGTCGCGGCCGAGACCGATCTCCTCGGCGCGCCCCGCCGAAAGCAGGGCCGACTGGATGATGGCTTCGCGCTGGACGGCCGCGGCCGAGACCGGCTCGGCGGCATTGGCGTTTTCGTCCATGAGGCGAGTGAGAAGTTCCTCGTCGAGCGAGCCCCAGTTGACCCCGATACGGACCGGCTTGTCGTATTTGAGGGCGAGCTCGATCAGGGTCGAGAACTGCGTGTCGCGCTTGGCCTTGAAGCCGACATTGCCCGGATTGATGCGGTATTTCGCCAGGGCCTCGGCGCAGGCCGGATGGTCGGTGAGCAGCTTGTGGCCGATATAGTGGAAGTCGCCGACCAGCGGCACGGTGATGCCGCGGGCGAGCAGGCGGTCGCGGATATGGGGCACGGCGGCAGCGGATTCGTCGCGATCGACGGTAATGCGCACGATTTCCGAGCCCGCGCGCCAGAGCTGGGCCACCTGGCGGGTGGTCGCCTCGATATCGGCGGTATCGGTATTGGTCATCGATTGAACGACGATGGGGTTGTCGCCACCCACCATCACGCCGCCGACATTGACCCCAACCGAATGCCTGCGGGAAGCCGCGCCTGCCATGGATCACTCCTTGTAACGAGGAGAGGAAATAAGCCTTTGCCGGTAAGCGCGCAATGTTACGTTTGTGTGATGGTCCTGCCGCGCCTTGATCGCGGCGCGCCAGGCACCATCTATCAAGCCATGAGCAAGTTCTCTCCCCTCGCCGCCTTCGGGCAGTTCGCCGCCGGTCGTCTGTTCCTCTTCCGCAAGGAGGTGGGGACGCTGTTCCGTGCCTTCTTCCACCCGGCGACGCCGTTCCCGCTCAAGGCCGCCATGCTCTTCGTGGTCTTCTATCTGGTGAGCCCGTTCGATCTCATCCCCGATTTCATTCCCTTCGCCGGCTGGATGGACGACCTGGTGCTGGTGCCGCTGGCGGTGAGCTTCATCGTCAGCCTGCTGCCGCTCGAAGTGACGGCCAAGAAGGTGCCGGTGACGGTTCCGGCGCGCCGCCGCTAGCCACTGCCGGTTTCTGACAGCGGGGGCTGGTAAGCCTGAGGCATCAGGAGAGCCCCCGAAAATGCCGAAATACTGGATCGCCGTCGCGTCTGCCGACCATGCCCGCAAGGGCAAGGCCGGCTTCATGCAGGTCAACCATGGCAAAGCCGCCCCGCTCCGGCGCATCAGCCCGGGCGACGGGGTGGTCTACTATTCCCCGACGGTGACGCTGGGCGGCAAGGACCGGCTGCAGGCGTTCACCACCATCGGGCTGGTGAAACCGGGCGAGATCTATCCCGGCGAGATGGGAAGCTGGACGGCCTACCGGCGCGATGTCGACTATTTCGACGCGCGCGAGGCGCCGATCGCGCCGCTCTTGCAGGAGCTGGAATTCACGCGTGGGCGGACGAACTGGGGCTACCAGATGCGGTTCGGGCTGTTCGAGATCAGCGCGCATGATTTCGGGTTGATCGCGGCGGCGATGGGAGTGGAGGTCGCAGATATTTCTGCGGATCGAGCTCCACCCACCGCACTTCCGCCGACGTGATCCGGGGCCTAGTGCATCGCGCCACTGGGGTGGAGATATCCGGGAGAAGTGCGGGGTGGGGTCAGCCCTAGGCTCCAAGCGCGCTTCTCCCTCGCCCTTGTTCCCTCCCCACAAGGGGGAGGAGACCTGCTGGCGCGATCGAGCTCACCTGCTTGAAGCGGGATGTGGAGAGCGTCCCAAAAGCAGGGGCGCCGTAGCGCCCCTTTTCGTTCCTATTCGAACCGGACCAGGAGGTCCTTGGCGTCGATCTGGTCGCCGGGCTTGACCAGGACCTCGGCCACCACGCCATCGGTTTCGGCGTGGATGGCGGTTTCCATCTTCATCGCTTCGATCGAGAGCAGCACGTCGCCTGCGACGACCGGCTGGCCGGCCTTGACGGCGAGGGTCGAGATGACGCCCGGCATCGGCGCGCCGATCTGCTTGGCGTCGCCCAGCGCCGCCTTGGGACGCGCGACGATCTCGCCGGCCTTGAGGCGATCGGGCACCGTGATGGTGCGCGGCTGCCCGTTGAGGTCGAAGAAGACGCGGACCATGCCCTTGTCGTTGGTCTCGGCACGGCCGAGATATTGCAGCACCAGCGTCTTGCCCTTTTCGAGATCGATGAAGAGTTCTTCACCATCCTCGAGGCCATAGAAGTAGACCGGGGTCGGCAGCACTTCGGTGGGGCCATACTTGTCCTGCGTCTTGACGAAATCCGAATAGACCTTCGGATACATCAGGTACGAAGCCAGGCGCTTGTCGTCGATCTTGTTGCCGGTGGCCTCTTCGGCCTTCTTGCGCTCGGCCTCGAGGTCGACATCCTTGAGATAGGAGCCGGGGCGCTCGGTCATGGGCGTGCGGCCCTTGAGCACCTTCTTCTGGAGCGCCGACGGGAAGCCGCCCGGGGGCTGGCCGAGATCGCCGGCAAAGAAGCCCACCACCGAATCGGGGAAGGCGACGTCGCGATTGGGATCTTCCACGTCCGCGCGCGTCAGGCCCGAGGACACCATGGCCAGCGCCATGTCGCCCACGACCTTGGAGGACGGGGTGACCTTGACGATATCGCCGAACATCTGGTTGACGTCGGCATAGGTCTGGGCGACCTCGTGCCAGCGGCTTTCGAGGCCCAGCGAGCGCGCCTGTTCCTTGAGGTTGGTGAACTGGCCGCCCGGCATTTCATGCAGGTAGACTTCCGAAGCGCCCGAGCGCAGGTCGCTCTCGAAGGCCCGGTACTGGGTGCGCACGCCTTCCCAGTAGAAGGAAAGCTGGCGGATGGCGCGCGGATCGAGTTCGGGATCGCGCGGCCCTCCTTCGAGGGCGGCGACGAGCGAACCGAAGGTCGGCTGGCTGGTGGTGCCCGAAAGCGCGTCCATGGCCGCATCCACCGCATCGACCCCTGCGTCCACCGCCGCCATGATCGTGGCCGCCGAGGCGCCCGAGGTATCATGGGTATGGAAGTGGATGGGCAGGCCGATTTCCTGCTTGAGGGTGGCAATGAGCGCCCTGGCCGCGGCGGGCTTGAGAAGCCCCGCCATGTCCTTGAGGCCGAGCACATGGGCGCCGGCGGCCTCGAGCTCCTTGGCGAGCGCCACATAGTACTTCAGATCGTACTTGGAGCGGTCAGGATCGAGGAGGTCGCCCGTGTAGCAGATGGCGCCTTCGGCGACCTTGCCCGATTCGATGACCGCGTCGATCGAGACGCGCATGTTCTCGACCCAGTTGAGGCAATCGAAGATGCGGAAGATATCGACCCCGCCGGCCGCCGCTTCGCGCACGAAGAACTTGACGACGTTATCGGGGTAGTTGGTGTAGCCCACGCCATTGGAGCCGCGCAGCAGCATCTGCGTGAGGATGTTCGGCGCGCCCTCGCGCACCTTGGCCAGGCGCTCCCACGGATCCTCGTTGAGGAAGCGCATGGAGACGTCGAACGTCGCCCCGCCCCAGCATTCGAGGCTGAACAGGTTCGGCAGGCCCCGGCTATAGGCCTGGGCGATGCGCGTGATGTCGAACGAGCGCATGCGCGTGGCGAGCAGCGACTGGTGCGCATCGCGCATGGTGGTGTCGGTAAAGAGCACGCGGCTCTGCGCCTTCATCCATTCCGCCAGCCCCTTGGCGCCCTGGCGATCGAGCACCTGGCGGCTGCCATCGACGATGGTGAGCGGCTCGAACTCGGGCACGACGGGCTTTAAGGCATCGGCGGGCGGGCGCGGGCGGTCGCGCACTTCCGGGTGCCCGTTGACGGTGACGTCGGCGATGTAGGTCAGGAGCTTGGTGGCGCGGTCCTGGCGGCGCTTGATGTCGAAAAGCTCAGGCGTCGTGTCGATGAAGCGCGTGGTGTAGTGGTTGTTGACGAAGTCCGGGTGCGTGATGATGTTTTCGAGGAACGCCAGGTTCGTCTGGACGCCGCGAATACGGAATTCGCGCAGGGCGCGATGCATGCGCGCGATCGCCTCTTCGGGCGAAGGCGCCCAGCAGGTGACCTTTTCGAGCAGCGGATCGTAGAACCGGGTGATGACCGCCCCGGCATAGGCGGTGCCGCCGTCGAGGCGCACGCCGAAACCGGTCGCCTCGCGATAGGCGGTGATGCGGCCGTAGTCCGGGATGAAGTTCTCTTCCGGGTCTTCGGTGGTGATGCGGCACTGGATGGCGTGGCCGTTGAGGCTGATGTCCTGCTGGAGCGGGACGCCCGATTCGGGCGTGCCGATGACGGCGCCCTCAAGCAGCTTGATCTGCGCCTTGACGATATCGATGCCGGTGACGACTTCGGTGACCGTGTGCTCGACCTGGATGCGCGGGTTCACCTCGATGAAGTAGAACTTGTCGGTATCGGCATCCATGAGGAATTCGACGGTGCCGGCGCCGCGATAATTGGCGGCATTGCCCAGGCGCAGCGCGGCGGCGGTGAGGTCGTCGCGCACCTTCTGGGAGAGGTAGGGCGCGGGGGCGCGCTCGACCACCTTCTGGTTGCGGCGCTGCACCGAGCAATCGCGCTCGAACAGGTGGACGAGGTTACCGTGATCGTCCCCGACCAGCTGCACCTCGACGTGCCGGGCGCGCTCGATCAGCTTTTCGAGATACATCTCGTCCTTGCCGAACGCGGCCTTGGCCTCGCGCTTGCCCTCAGACACTTCGTGGCGGAGGTCCTTCTCGTTCATGATGCGGCGCATGCCGCGCCCGCCGCCGCCCCAGCTCGCCTTGAGCATGAGCGGGTAGCCGATCTCGCCGGCCATGCGGGCCACTTCATCGAGATCGTCCGGCAGCGCATCGGTGGCCGGCACCACCGGCACGCCCGAGGCGATGGCCATGTTGCGGGCGGCGACCTTGTTGCCGAGGTCGCGCATGGTCTGGGCGCGCGGGCCGATGAAGATGATGCCGGCGTCTTCGCACGCATCGGCGAATTCGGGGCTCTCGGAGAGAAGGCCATAGCCGGGGTGGATGGCGTCGGCGCCTGAAATGCGCGCGATGCGGATATACTCGTCGATCTGCAGATACGCCTCGACCGGGCCCTTGCCCTTGCCGATGAGATAGGCCTCGTCCGCCTTGAAGCGGTGGAGCGCGAGCTTGTCTTCCTCGGCATAGACGGCGACCGTCTTGATATCGAGTTCGTTGGCGGCGCGGAACACGCGGATCGCGATCTCAGAACGGTTCGCGACAAGTATTTTCTTGATCGGCATCGATTTAAACCCGAGCTTGGAGAGGTAAAGGGCCCGCTTTCGCGAGCCCGTCGGGATGGCGCTTTGAACGCCTTATTATTTGGAGAGATGAGCCGCCAGGTGGCTCATGTCGTAGCCGGCTCCCGCTGCTTGCGAGATGATCTCGGCTCCGTCCATCTCGCCCGCCTGGCTCAAGGCCCAGAGCGTGGTGGACCGGGTACCCGAACGGCAGAAGGCAAAGACCGGGCCATCGCTCCCCTCAAGCGCGGCGCGGGTCTTTTCGACCATTTCGGCGGTGACCCCATCCCGGCCAAGCGGAATGGCGACATAGTCGAGCCCGGCGGCCTTGGCGGCAGCTTCTATCTCGGCGCTCGCCGGCTGATCGGGCGATTCGCCATCGGGGCGATTGTTGATGACGGTGGTGAAGCCGGCGGCTTTGAGTGCGGAGACGTCCTCGGGATGGATCTGCCCGGACACGGTTATACGATCGTTGATCCGCTTCAATTCCAAGAAAGACACTCCCTATCGCGCTGCCGACGCTTTTCCCGGCGACCTTTATATCCACGGGGCGGATGCAGAAGCAACTGCGACCAAGGAGCAAGATGTTACGCCGCACGAACCTGGCTTGGAACGCTTTTGCGCGCCAGGGGCGTCGGGCGCCCGAGCAGATAGCCCTGGAAATGCGTGCAGCCGGCGGCCTTGAGCAGGTCGAGCTGCTCGCCCGTCTCGACGCCCTCGGCCACGATTTCGATGCCCGAAACCCGCCCGATCTCGCAGATGGCGGCGATCAGCACGTTGTCCACCGGGCTCTCGGCAAGGTTGGCGACATAGGACCGGTCGATCTTGAGAACGTCGAACGAAAACTTCTTCAGGTATTCGAGGCTGGCATGGCCGGCCCCGAAATCGTCGATCGCCACCCGCACCCCGAGCGTCCGCAGGGCGGAAAGGTTGCGCTCCTCGACGCCACCCGCCTTGAGCGGCACCGTCTCGGTGATTTCCACGGTCAGCCGCTGCGCGTCCACGCCCGTCTCCGCCACGATGGCGGCGAAACGATCGGCGAAATCCCCGCGCCGGAGCTGGGCGGCAGAGACGTTGATCGAAAGCCGCGGCGCCTTGAGGGCATCGATGTCCAGGCATGCCCGGCGCAGCACCCACTCGCCCAGCCGGCTGATCAGATCGCTCTCCTCGGCGATATGGATGAACTCGGAGGGCGGCACGGTGCCGCGCACCTTGTGCTGCCAGCGGACCAGCGCCTCATGGCCCGAGAGCGCGCCGTCCGCGGCAAACACCGGCTGGTAGTGGAGGTCGAGTTCGTCAAGGATAATGGCGGCGCGCAGCTCGCGCTCGATGAGGCGCTTGTGGCGCACGTCGGTGAGCATTTCCGGATCGAAGGCGATGACACGGTTGCGCCCGGTGCGCTTGCCCTCGTAGAGGGCGAGGTCCGCCAGCGAGATCAGCTCGTCCGGAAAGCCGCTGTCCTCGGGCGAGAGCGAGATGCCCAGGGTCGCGCTCAGTCGCACCTGCCGGCCCGAAATGCTGGTGGGGGCGCTCAGCGCCGTCAACAACTGGTGGCCGATGGCCGTCGCCGCCTTCTTGGACCCGCAGCCTTCGAGCAGGATGCCGAATTCGTCCCCGCCCAGCCGGCCGATCAGCGCCGTAGGCGCCACGGCCGAAATGGCCGTGACCAAATGCTTGAGCGCCGCGTCGCCCGCTGCATGCCCGTCCCCGTCATTGAGGGTCTTGAGGTGATCCATGTCGATCTGCAGATACGCCACCGGCCGGGACGCCTGGCCGGTGACGCGCGCCTTGAGCTCGCCGAGGAAGGCCGAGCGCGACAGGGCCCCGGTGAGGCTGTCATAGCGCGCCCGGTCGGCCGCCGCGATGCGATCGGCGGCAAAGGCGTAAAGGTTGCGGCGCAGCGACAGGAGCGAGGCGATGAGCAGCCCGAATATGCCCGCCATGGCCAAGGTCGCCCCGCCCAGCAGCACCGCATGGATCAGTTGCCGGTCGGAGGTGAGCAGCAGCGCCGCCACGATGAGCGCGAAGGGCACCGGGATGGCGCCGATGGCGAAAGCCGCCCAGCGGGTATGGCGGTCGATCAGCGCCGAGGCCCCCGCTCGCCGTTCGAACTTATCCATCCCCAAGCACTCCCGGCTCAAAATCCCGAGGTCTTCTGACCCGGTCCGACTATCGACACGCAAAGCTTAATCCTGCGTGAAGCAGGCCGCGGCGCGTGCCATTCATATCGTTGTAATTATTGATATTTTCAGCACAAATGCGGCAGACAAGAGCGCATGCACATGACAGCAGCATGACGCTCCGGGCCCGGATGGCGGCAGCGTTAACCCAGGGTTACTCGCCGGCGGGCCCCGTCCCCATCCAGGCATGCCAGATATCGCCCTTTTCGGCCACGAAACGGGCGGCGATATCGGCCTCGGTGGCGCCGGGCTCGGAGAGCGCGGCCAGCATGGCGTTCATCTCCCCGATGGGGAGCGTGGCGCGCTGCAGGTAGGAGGCGATGACGGGCGTATCGGTGAACACCCACTCGGCTGCCGCGATCACCACCGAATCGGGGGCATAGGCGGTCGGCTTGGGATCGTCGCACACCCGCCGGGCGAGGCAGGCGAAGGCGTCCCGATCATAGGGTCCCATGTCCAGCGGCTTGAAGGAAAACTGGCTCAGGACCGCATTGGGCTGCCAGTAGTAGAAGACCACCGGCTCCTTGCTCGAAACCGCCTGGGCGATCAGCGTATCCATCTCGAAGCGGTTGCCCGGCTCGACGATGTCGAAAAGCCCATCGAGGCCATTGGCCTTGAGCATATTGCGGTTGATGATCGAGCAGGCCCAGTCCGGCGGGCAGGAAATGAAGCGGGGCCGCGCTCCGTTATGGGAGAAGATCTGGGCGTTCTCCTTAAGGCTCGCCGCCGAGGTGACCTGCGGATTGGCGGCCGCGACATAATCGGGGATGAACCAGCCCTCGAAGAGCCCCGCGTCATAGGTCGGCGCCGCCTGGCGCAGCTTCTGCGCCTTGACCCCGGCATTCCAGGTTTCCGAGATGCGCAGCACCCACATTTCCGGCGCGATGGCCGGCTGCTGGGTCGAGCCCATCGAGGCGGCGGTGGCGGCCAGGTCCCCGGGCACCAGCTTGACGTCGCAATCGTACTGGGCCTTGAGGATGCGGGCATGGATTTCGGCCAGGATCGCCGCCGAGGGCCATTGCATGCGCGCGATCGCCACCGGCTTCGTGCCGCAGGGCGGCTGGGCGATGCCGGGGGTGACTTCCCCGGTATTGGTATCGAGCGAAGTGAACGAATCCTGGGCGCGCGTCGCCCCCGGCAGGGCCAGCAGCAGCAAGGTGACGGCGCAAAGCAGAAGGCGGGTCAAATCGGGCTCCCAGAACCGGCCGGTGAGGGGCGAACTTGGCAAATGCCGCGTCATTAAGCAACAAAGCGCCGGCACCCGCCAAACCGCTGAAATCCCGGTGACACTTGCCTTGGAAATATGCCACAGTCACGCGCAGCGGGGCGAGAAAAGTGGCGCCCCCAGTTTTTGTGCCGTGCTTTGGGAGCCCGAAGACGCTCGTAAAGAGCGCTGGGGCGGCACGGTGCGCAACAGAGGGACAATAATGAACAATTTCAAGAAAACGCTTGGCCTGGCCGTGGCAGCCTCTGTGCTGGCCGCAGCAGCGCCGGCTCTCGCCGATGACGTCAAGATGGGTTTCCTGGCCGACGTGACCGGCCCGATCGCCGGCTTCGCCGGTGGCATGGTTTCGGCCGGTAACCTGGCCGTCGACGAAGTCAACGCGCAGGGCGGCATCCTGGGCGGCTCCAAGCTCGTCTCGGTCACCGCCGACGGCGCCTGCTCGGCCGACACCGCCGGCCCGGCCGCCGACCGCCTGGTCAACTCCGAGAAGGTGACGGCGATCTTCGGCGCCTACTGCACCGGCGCCACCATCGCAGCGGCCAACACCGCCGCCATTCCCGGCAACGTGGTGATGATCTCCCCGTCGGCCACCGCGCCGACCCTGACCACGCTCAAGGACAACGACCTGGTCTTCCGTACCGCCATCTCGGACGCCTTCCAGGGTTCGAAGGCCGCCACGCTCCTGCTCAGCCAGGGCATCAAGGAAGTCGGCGTCACTTATGTGAACAACGACTACGGCAAGGGCCTGGCCGACCAGTTCACCAAGACCTTCACCGATGGTGGCGGCAAGGTGACCGCGAGCGTTGCCCATGAAGACGGCAAGGCCGACTACCGTCCGGAAATCGGCCAGATCGAAGCCACCGGCGTCCAGACGCTGGTCATCTACGGCTACGAGAATGCCGGCGGCGGCGCCATCCTCAACCAGGCCATCGAAGCGGGCTCGTTCACCAAGTTCGTGGGCGGCGACGGCATGGCCGGCGATGCCCTGCTCGCTTCGCGCGACGCGGCTTCCCTCGAAGGCATGATCCTCACCCAGTCCTCGGCCGCCTCGGGCGAGGCCTATGACATCTATGCCAAGCTCGCCACCGATGCCGGCCTGGTGCCCGACACCACCTATGGTCCGCAGTCCTACGACGCCGCCTTCCTTCTCGCCCTGGCCATCGAGAAGAACGGCTCGGCCGACCGCGAAGGCGTCTCCAAGGCCCTGCGCGAGGTCGCCAACTCTCCGGGCGAAGTCATCCATCCGGGCGAATGGCAGAAGGCCGTCGACCTGATCAAGGCCGGCACCGACATCAACTACGAAGGCGCCTCGGGCCCGATCGAGTTCGATGAGAACGGCGACGTCGCCGGCGGCATCGACTACTTCGTCATCGAAGGCGGCAAGATCGTCAACAAGGGCCAGATCCAGTAAGCTGGATCTCGTTCCGCGCTTGTTTGAGGCCCGGGAGCGATCCCGGGCCTTTTCATTGCCGGGAGGACCGATGCAGGACGACGAAACGCTCAAGTTCTATGCCGAAAACGCCCGGGCCTATGCCGGCCGCGGCCGCCGGCCCGCCAAGCGCCTGGGCGCCTTCCTCGCGGCGCTGCCGCCCGGCGCCAGGGTGCTCGAACTCGGGACCGGCGGCGGCCAGGATGCCAGGGCCATGCTCGATGCGGGCCTGGAGGTAACCCCCACCGACGGTTCGGCGGAACTGGCCCGGGAAGCCGAAAAGCTGCTGGGACGTCCGGTGCGGGTCATGCGGTTCGACGAACTGGACGAGGTCGACGCCTATGACGGGATCTGGGCGGCGGCCTCCCTCCTCCACGCGCCGCGCCGGACCCTGACCGGCATCCTGACGCTGGTGCACCGGGCCATGCGGCCGGGCGCGACGTTCGTCGCCAGCTTCAAGGGCGGCCAGGCCGAGGGCCGGGACGGCTTCGGGCGCTACTACAATTATTTCGACGGCCCGACGCTGCTGCGCCATTTCGAGGACGCGGCGGATTGGGAAAACCTCGAGATCAGCCAGGAACTGGGTTCGGGCTATGACGGCAAGGCCACCGACTGGCTCTGGGTCACCGCGCGCCGGCGCTGACGAAAACACCCCCTCCATCGCTGGAGAGGGTGCCCGATTGTCCTGCCGGGATCGCCGCGCCTATTTTTCGCGGCGCATGACCTCGGGCAGCAGGCCCTTGGGCGCATAGCGCAGGGCAATGGTGATGATGACGCCCAGGATGAAGACGCGCATCTGGAGCGCCCGGGAATCGATCTCGGGAATGGCCCCCCAGCCCATGGACTGGGACCAGTTCGAAAGGTTCACGAAGATCACCTGGGCCAGGGGATCTGAGATGATCCACACGATATAGATGAGCAGCGCGCCCAGCAGCGCGCCCCAGTTGTTGCCGGCCCCGCCCACGATAACCATGACCCAGACCACGAAGGTGTGGTTGATCGGCTGGTAGCTGGAAGGATCGAAGATCTGGTTGAAGGTGACCAGGATCGCCCCGCCCATGCCGATCAGCACCGAGCCGAGCACGAAGAGCTCGAGCTGGCGCCCGGTGACGTTCTTGCCCATCGAACCGGCGGCGACGTAGTTGTCGCGGATGGCGCGCATCATGCGGCCCCAGGGCCCGCCATAGGCGCGCTGCACCAGGTAGAAGATGACCGCGAAGATCACCACCAGCAGGGCGAAGAAGCCGAAGCGGGCGTAAATGAAGGAATCGGTGATCGAGACGCCATTGGCCTGGTAGTCCTGCGGCAGCGGCACCGGCCAGGGAATGGGCGAAACGGTCTGGGTGCCGCGCGTGAGCCAATCCATGTTCTTGACCAGGGCGCGCAGGATTTCGGAAATCCCGATGGTGGCGATGGCCAGGTAATCGGTGCGCAGGCCCAGGCAGATGCGCCCGATGATATAGGCGATGACAGCCGCCACCACCCCGCCCAGCGCCCAGCCGAGAATGGGGTTGAGCCCCAGCCCGCCCACAAACCCGGCATTGGCCTCGATATAGGCGGCGGCCGGGTCGATCTGGCTGCGATAGATGACGTAGCCGATGAACCAGGCGAGCACGATGACCGCGGTGCGCCAGCCGCCGCGGATGCCGATGCGGTTGACCTGCCGGGCCGCCATGACCAGCGCCACCCCGACGAGGAAGGCAAGGAACGCCCGGCCGAGCAGCATCGGCCCGTCCCCGGTCCAGAACGTCTCGTTGACCGGCACCGAGACCAGCATCACGGCGGTGCCGCCCACCATCATCAGGCCCATGATGGCGAAGTTGAAAAGCCCGCCATAGCCCCACTGGATGTTGAGCCCGAGCGCGATGAGCGCATAGGCGAGCGCCTGGGACAGCAGCAGGCCGGCATTGGCTCCGCCCTGCACGAACCCCACGGCGAGCACCAGCACGAAGATGCCCACGAACAGGATGACGCCGCGCTTGACCGGATTGTCCAGGTCCAGCCAGCGGCTTTCGGACGCCGCGCTCATGTCGAGGCTCCCTTGAAGATTCCCGTGGGCCGCACGAGCAGGGTGATGACCAGGATCACGAAGGCGACGGTGAGCTTATACTCGGTCGGCACCAGCGCCAGGTTGTCCGGAATGGTGATCCAGCTCGGGATCATGTCCTTGAACGGGCGCAGGATGGTGGCCCAGTTGAAGACCGACATGGTTTCGGCGAAGGCGATGAGGAAGCCGCCGGCGATGGCGCCGTAGACCTGCCCCAGCCCGCCCACGATCGCCGCCGCGAAGATGGGCAGCACGATGTTGAACGCCAGGTCCGGCATCAGCGCCACGTCGAGCGCCAGCATGGTGCCGGCAACGCAAGCCAGGGCACCGGCGATGAGCCAGGTGATGCGCACCACCACCGCCGTGTTGATGCCCGAGATCTGCGCCAGGTCGGCATTGTCGGCCATGGCGCGCATGGCCTTGCCCAGCCGCGAGCGGGTGAGGAAGAAATGCAGCGCCAGCACCAGCAGCACCGTGAGCACGATCATGATCGCCTGCGGCTCGGTGATGGTGATGGGGCGCGTCCCGCCCATCCAGGCGGTATCGATGCGGAAGATGACCTTGGGTCCGTCGCCATAGAGCGTGCGGGTGCCGGCGCCGAACAGCAGGCGGATGAGCCCCTGGATCATCAGCGTCACCCCGATCGAGGCGACCAGCAGCGTCACCGGCTTGACGCCCTGCCGGCGCAGCGGCGCGTAAAAGCCCTTGTCGATCCCGAGCGCGATGAGCGCGGTGGCGACCATGGCCAGCGGCATCACGAGGATCGCGGTGGGGATGGGCGTGACGATGCCCATCATCGAAAACAGGGTGGCCAGCACGAAGGTGATGAAGGCGCCCATCGTCATCATGTCGCCATGGGCGAAATGGGCGAAGCGCAGGATGCCGAAGATGAGGGTGACGCCGATGGCGCCCAAAGCGTAGATCGACCCGAGCACGGTGCCCGAGATCAGGACGCGATTGATCAGGAAAATAAACTCGTCCAACTCAGCCCCCCAGGAAGCTCTTGGCGACTTCGGGGTCGGCGATCAGATCCGCACCCGTGCCGGTGAAGCGGTTCTGCCCGCCTGCCAGCACGAAGCCTTTTGAAGCGAAGGCCAGGGCCTGGCGAGCGTTCTGCTCGACCATGAGAATGCCCACGCCCGATTTGTTGACCTTGACGATCTGGTCGAAGATTTCGATGACGTAGCGCGGCGAGAGCCCCGCCGAAGGTTCGTCCAGCATGAGCAGGCGCGGCTTGCTCATCAGCGCCCGGCCCATGGCCACCATCTGGCGCTGCCCGCCCGAGAGCTCGCCGGCCTTCTGGTGGCGCTTTTCGAGGAGCGGCGGGAACATCTCATAGACCCATTTGAGTGTATCGGAGAAATCGTCCGGCCGCGTGAAGGCGCCCATCTCGAGATTCTCTTCGACGCTCATGGAGGTGAAGACGTTCTTTTCCTGCGGCACGAAGGAAAGCCCGCGCGGCACCAGCCGGTCCGGCTGGGCATTGGTGATGTCTTCCCCATCGAACACCACCGCGCCCGATGTCACCCGCAACAGACCGAAAATGGCCTTGAGGGTGGTGGACTTGCCGGCCCCGTTGGGCCCCACGATCACGCCGATATCGGATTGCTCGATGGCGATGTTGACCCCGTTGAGAATAGGCGCGCCGCCATATCCTCCCACGAGGCTCTTCAGCTCTATCAATGCCATCAGGCTGCCTCCACCGGGGAGCCGAAATAGGCTTCGATGATTTCCGGATTGGCGCGGATCTCTTCCATCGGACCCTGAGCGATGACCTCGCCCTGCGCCATGACGATCACCGGGTCGCACAGGCGCCCGATCAGGTCCATGTCGTGCTCGATCACGAAGAAGGTGTAGCCCAGTTCCTCGTTCATGCGCTCGATATTGGCGGCAAGGTCCTGGAGCAGCGTGCGGTTGACGCCCGCCGCCACTTCGTCGAGCAGCACCACCTTGGCGTCCACCATCATGGTGCGGCCGAGCTCGAGGAGCTTCTTCTGGCCGCCCGACAGGTTCCCCGCCAGCTCGTTCTTGACGTGCCCGAGCTTGAGGAAATCGATGACGTCGAGGGCCTTCTGGCGCACGTGATGCTCAGCCTTGCGCACGAAATCGGGGCGGAACCAGATATTGGCGAGGCGCTCGCCCGGCTGGTCGCCGGGCACCACCATGAGGTTCTCGAGCGCCGTCATATGGGAGAATTCGTGCGCGATCTGGAAGGTGCGCAACAGGCCCCTGGCGAAGAGCTTGTAGGGCGGCACGCCCGTCACGTCTTCGCCATCGAAATAGATCGAGCCGCTATCGGGCACGATATTGCCGGCCACCATGTTGAAAAGCGTAGATTTTCCGGCGCCGTTGGGTCCGATCAATCCAGTGATCGACCCGCGCTCGACCCGAAGCGAACACTTGTTGACGGCCGTCAGGCCGCCAAAGCTCTTTGTGACGTCTTTAACGTCAATGACTGCGTCGAAGGACACTCACCCCGTCCTGGTTTCCTGACCATGTTCTTTCCCGGCATTGGTTCCGGGTTGTTTTGTGGCATCTGCTCACATGCGCTGGCCCCGGTCAATGCCCGGATAAGGCGGCGTTAACCGTCAGAGCGCGGCCAGGACTGCGTCGGCGGTGGCCCGATTGATGGCGAACAAAGTATCATAGAGTGTCGCCAGGCGATTGAGCGCCTTGACGTCGACATCGTGCGGCAGCGCGGTCAGCGGATCCTGGAAGAAGATCAGCACGTCCAGGCGCCCCTCGGCGATCATGGCGCCCAGTTGTGCGTCCCCGCCCAGCGGTCCGCTCTTGAGGCAGGTCACCGAAAGCCCGGTGCCTTCGATGACGCGGCCGCCGGTGGTTCCGGTGCCCCACAATTCGTGGGCGGCAAGCGTTTCGCGATTGGCGAGCACCCAGGCGACCAGCTCATCCTTCTTGTCGTCATGCGCGACCAGCCCGATACGTGCCATGCAAACCCTCCTTGGCTGGCCCTTTTGACCACGCCTCAGGCTTTGAGCGCAATGGCTCGCCGCCGGGAGCATGGCGGTATCGAAAAGGGCGCAGGAAACTCCTGCGCCCTCGATAAGCGGCTTAGAACTCGTCCCAGTCGGCGCTGACCGCGGCATTGCCATGGCTCAGGTAGGCCTTGGCGGCCGTGGCCACGCGCTGCTGGAGCCCCTTGATGCCGGAGGCCGGAGCGGCTGCGAGCTTGGAAGCGGCCTTGGCGGCTGCCTTGGGGGCAGCCAGTTCGCGCCGGGCGTCATCGAGCGTGAAGATGTCGACGATCCGGTCGAGCTCGGAAGCCTGCGCTTCGGTCTGCTCGATGGCGGCATTGGTTTCTTCGACCAGCGCCGCGTTGTGCTGGGTCATCTCGTCCATCTGGCGGACGGCGACATTGACCTCTTCGATGGCCGAGGCCTGCTCGCGGCTTTCGCGGGCGATGCCGTCCATCAACTCGTTCGAGGAACGGGCCGAAGCCAGCATGGTCTCGAGCTTGGAGGCGGCATCGGCAACGAGCTTGGAGCCCGCCTTGACCTCGCCGGCACTCTGCTCGATCAGCACCTTGACCTCGGACGAGGCTTCGGCGGCGGACTGGGCGAGACGACGCACTTCGACAGCGACGACCGCGAAGCCCTTGCCGGCTTCACCGGCACGCGCCGCTTCCACAGAGGCGTTCAAGGCAAGCAGATTGGTCTGGAAGGCGATGTCATCGATCATGCCGATGATGTTGGAGATCTTGGACGAGGAGGTCTCGATACGGCCCATGGCATCGTTGGCCTGACCCATGACCTGACCACCTTCTTCGGCGGTCCGAGTCACCGTACCGGCCACGACCGAGGCTTCCTTGGCGCGCTCGGCGTTCTGAAGCACGGTGGAAGCCAGCTGTTCCATGGCCGCCGACGTCTCTTCAATGGTCGCGGCCTGCTTGGTGGTGCGTTCGGAGAGGTCGTTGGCGCCCGAGAGGATCTCGCCGGTGGCGGTCTTCAAGGCCCGCGACGTCTGGCGCAACTGCCCGACGATTTCCGCCAGCTTGTCGGCCACGGCGTTGGTGTCGTCCTTGAGCTGGCCGAAGGCGCCCGAATAGGAACCGGTGACCTTTTCGGTGAGGTCGGCCTTGGCCAGGGAAGCGAGCACGCGAGACGTCTCGGAGAGACCGCCATCGACGGTTTCGACCAGGTTGTTGACCGAGGAAGCGAGCTGGTTGAGCTCGGCATCGGGGAACTCGACCTCGACGCGCTTGGAGAAGTCGCCAGCCACGGCGGCATCCACCACGTTGCCGAACGCGGTCTGCAACTCGGACATCATCTGCGTGCGGGCGCGCTGATCCGAAACGATGCGGGCCGCCTCGGCCTCCGTCATCTCGTTGACCTTGAGGCCGTTCTCGCGGAAGACTTCCACGGCGCGGGCCATGGCCCCGATCTCGTCGGAGCGCGTGGCGCCCTCGACCTTGGTGGCGAAGTCGCCGGCCGCGATCGAATCCATGGTCTCGGTGAGCCGCGAAATCGGCCGGGTGATGGTGCGCGCGATCACATAGGCGACCGCCACCATGATGACCAGGATCACGCCGCCGATGATGAGCTGCTGCACCAGCGTCCCGGCGTTTTCGGCATTGAGATCATCGACATAGATGCCGGTGCCGATGACCCAGCCCCAGGGCTTGAAGCCGGCGACATAGGAGAATTTCGGCACTTCGACGTCCGAGCCCGGCTTGGTCCACATATAGCTGACCAGCCCCGAGCCCTTGGTCTTGGCGACCTCGACCATCTCGGCCACGAAGCGCTTGCCGCTCGCATCCTCCATGGTCATCTGGTCCATCCCGACCATTTCCGGCTTGATCGGATGCATGACCATGAAGCCGTTCATGTCGTTGATGAACAGGTATTCGTTGCCGCGATAGCGCATGTCGCCCAGGGTCTGCATGACCTGGGCCTTGGCGGTCTCTTCATCGATCTGGCCGGCCTGGACGCGGTCATAGGCGGCCTGGGCGATATGGGTGGCCGTATCGACGATCGAGCCGAGTTCGTCCGAGCGCAGCTCGGTACGCGTGGACGTGATCGAGCTGATGGCCAGGGTCATCGACACCGCCAGGGCCACCAGGAACAGCGCCACCAGCAGGTAGATGCGCGTTGAAATCTTGAGTTTGAACAATTCTGTCACCGATACGCCTCGTTCTGAGGCCCCTAGAGAAAGAAGGCCGGCGCGCCGCGCGCCGGCTGGTCGATATGTGAGGAGCGGGCCGGTCAGAACTCGTCCCAGTCGGCGCTGACCGCGGCATTGCCATGGCTCAGGTAAGCCTTGGCGGCCGTGGCCACGCGCTGCTGGAGCCCCTTGATGCCGGAGGCCGGAGCGGCTGCGGGCTTGGAAGCTGCCTTGGGAGCGGCCAGTTCGCGCCGGGCGTCATCGAGCGTGAAGATGTCGACGATCCGGTCGAGTTCGGAAGCCTGGGCTTCGGTCTGCTCGATGGCCGCATTGGTTTCTTCCACCAGCGCCGCGTTGTGCTGGGTCATCTCGTCCATCTGGCGGACCGCGACATTGACCTCTTCGATGGCCGAGGCCTGCTCGCGGCTCTCGCGGGCGATGCCGTCCATCAACTCGTTCGAGGAGCGGGCCGAAGCCAGCATGGTCTCGAGCTTGGAGGCGGCATCGGCAACGAGCTTGGAGCCCGCCTTGACCTCGCCGGCGCTCTGCTCGATCAGCACCTTGACCTCGGACGAGGCTTCGGCGGCGGACTGGGCGAGGCGACGCACCTCGACGGCCACCACGGCAAAGCCCTTGCCGGCTTCACCGGCACGCGCCGCTTCGACCGAGGCGTTCAAGGCAAGCAGATTGGTCTGGAAGGCGATGTCGTCGATCATGCCGATGATGTTGGAGATCTTGGACGAGGAGGTCTCGATACGGCCCATGGCATCGTTGGCCTGGCCCATGACCTGACCACCTTCTTCGGCCGTGCGCGTGACGGTGCCGGCCACGACCGAAGCTTCCTTGGCGCGCTCGGCGTTCTGGAGGACGGTGGAAGCCAGCTGTTCCATGGCCGCCGAGGTCTCTTCGATGGTCGCCGCCTGCTTGGTGGTGCGTTCGGAGAGATCGTTGGCGCCCGAGAGGATTTCCCCGGTGGCGGTCTTCAAGGCCCGCGACGTCTGGCGCAGCTGCCCGACGATCTCGGCGAGCTTGTCGGCCACGGCGTTGGTGTCGTCCTTGAGCTGGCCGAAGGCGCCCGAATAGGAACCGGTGACCTTTTCGGTGAGGTCGGCCTTGGCCAGGGAAGCGAGCACGCGAGACGTCTCGGAGAGACCGCCATCGACGGTTTCGACCAGGTTGTTGACCGAGGAAGCGAGCTGGTTGAGCTCGGCATCGGGGAACTCGACCTCGACGCGCTTGGAGAAGTCGCCAGCCACGGCGGCATCCACCACGTTGCCGAACGCCGTCTGCAACTCGGACATCATGCGGGTGCGGGCCTTCTGGTCCGAGACGATGCGCGCGGCTTCCGCCTCGGTCATCTGGGCCACCTTGAGGCCGTTCTCGCGGAAGACTTCGACGGCACGGGCCATGGCGCCCACTTCGTCCTGGCGCTCGCCGCCGCGGACTTCCACGGAGAGATCGCCCTGCGCCATCGCGTCCATGCTGTTGGTCAGGCGATTGATCGGACGGGCGATCGAGGTGCCCACGAACCAGAAGGCGAGGAGGCCCAGGCCGAGCAGCACGATGCCGCCACCGATCATCATGTTGCGCTGCTGGATGGACTGGGCGAGGAGCGTCGCCTCGGGCACCGCCACCATCACGGTCCACGAGATTCCGAATTCGGGCAGGTCGAGCTTTTCGGCCGTGACGCGCCAGGCATCGTTTCCGGCGCCCGAGACGCCGTGATACTGGCCGGACTTGGCGCCCGCCACCGCATCGAGCGTGGTCTTGTCATCGACCGGCTTACCCAGGAGCTTGGGATCGGAATGCACGACCCAGTTGCCCTCGGCGTTGATCACGCCGATCCAGCCGGTGCCCATGGGCTTCTGCTCGCCGATGAGCTTGGCGAACATGCCGCCGTTGAAATCGACACCAGCCAGGCCCACGCCCTTGCCGGCGGGATCGCGGATGATGGCGGTGACGGAGGTGAAGAGCCGCCCGTCATAGAGATAGGGACCGATGAGCGAGGGCGCGTCCTTGGCCAGGGGCTCGAGGAACCAGCCGGAAAAACCGTTCTCTTCGGAAAGGTCGAGCGAGGACCAGCCGATCGCGCCATCATCGAGGCTGCGGGTAATCGACGGGCCGAAATAGCCATCGGGCAGCGCCATGTCGGACGCCATCAGCGCCGGATTGGAAGCGGCCGGACCGTTCTTGTTGGTCAGGGCCCAGATGCCGATGGAATTGGGAAGCTGCGCGATCTCTTTTTCAAAGACGCTCTTGTAGGTGGCAGGACCGACCGCGGGGTCCGCCATGAGCGAGGAGAGCGTGCCGGCCATGGCCAGGGCGGCGGTCTCGTGTTCCTTGAGGATGACGCGGATCGACTGCGCCTGGGTCTGCGCCACGCTCGACATCAACTCGTCGGCGCTGGCGATATCATTCTGCTGGGTGGACTGGACGACATAGATGAGGCCGGAGCCGAGGGCGACCGTGAATACGACGGCCGCTGCAGCCACGATCGTGCCGCGCAGCTTCAGCGTTGGTAGTCTCAACAATTTCGGGAGAGGCATCTGGCATACTATCCTGGTAAAGCGAAGAAGACCGCTTCTGGTCCGCATCCGAACCCTACAGGTGTGTCGTTAACACCCGGTCACCAGGGATTTCCGGCGTCGGGACGCCGGTTGGCGCGGGAGAATCCCCCGCGCCGCCTCTCTTTTGTGATGCCTAGAACTCGTCCCAGTCGGCGCTGACGGCGGCATTGCCGTGGCTCAGGTAAGCCTTGGCGGCCGTGGCCACGCGCTGCTGGAGCCCCTTGATGCCGGAGGCCGGAGCCGCTGCGGACTTGGAACCCGCCGGCTTGGCGGCTGCCTTGGGGGCGGCCAGTTCGCGCCGGGCGTCATCGAGCGTGAAGATGTCGACGATCCGGTCGAGCTCGGAAGCCTGGGCTTCGGTCTGCTCGATGGCCGCGTTGGTCTCTTCGACCAGCGCCGCGTTGTGCTGGGTCATCTCGTCCATCTGCCGGACGGCGACATTGACCTCTTCGATGGCCGAGGCCTGCTCGCGGCTTTCGCGGGCGATGCCGTCCATCAACTCGTTCGAGGAACGGGCCGAAGCCAGCATAGTCTCGAGCTTGGAGGCGGCATCGGCAACGAGCTTGGAGCCCGCCTTGACCTCGCCGGCGCTCTGCTCGATCAGCACCTTGACCTCGGACGAGGCTTCGGCGGCGGACTGGGCGAGGCGACGCACTTCGACGGCCACCACGGCAAAGCCCTTGCCGGCTTCACCGGCACGCGCTGCTTCGACCGAGGCGTTGAGCGCCAGAAGGTTGGTCTGGAAGGCGATGTCGTCGATCATGCCGATGATGTTGGAGATCTTGGACGAGGAGGTCTCGATCCGGCCCATGGCATCGTTGGCCTGGCCCATGACCTGGCCACCTTCTTCGGCCGTGCGCGTGACGGTGCCGGCCACGACCGAAGCTTCCTTGGCGCGCTCGGCGTTCTGAAGCACGGTCGTCGCTAGCTGCTCCATCGCGGCGGAGGTCTCTTCAATGGTCGCGGCCTGCTTGGTGGTGCGTTCGGAGAGATCGTTGGTGCCCGAGAGGATCTCGCCGGTGGCGGTCTTGAGGGCCCGCGACGTCTGGCGCAGCTGCCCGACGATCTCGGTCAGCTTGTCGCCCACGGCGTTGGTGTCGTTCATGAGCTTGCGGAACGAGCCGGAATAGTCCCCGCTCATGCGCTTGGTGAGATCGGTATTGGCAAGCGCCGCCAGCACGTCACCGGTTTCACCGATCCCACGATCGACGGTTTCGACGAGGTTGTTGACCGAGGAGGCGAGCTGGTTGAGCTCGGCATCGGGGAATTCGACCTCGACGCGCTTGGAGAAGTCGCCGGCCACGGCGGCATCCACCACGTTGCCGAAGGCGACCTGCAATTCCGACATCATGCGGGTGCGGGCCTTCTGGTCCGAGACGATGCGCGCGGCCTCGGCCTCGGTCATCTGGGCGACCTTGAGCCCGTTGGCGCGGAACACCTCCACGGCCTCGGCCATGGCGCCGATTTCGTCGCGACGGTCGGCATAGGGCACTTCGAGGTCATACTCGTTGTCGGCGATGCGGCGCATCACGGCGGTCATGCGGGTCACCGGCCGGGCGATATAGGTGCCCACGCCGGCAAAGGCGGCCAGGCCGAGGATGAGCACGATGGCGCCACCGATGAGCAGGTTGCGGATCTGCGCGTCGGACTCGGCCAGGAGCGTCGACTGCGGCACGGCCATCACCACGATCCAGTTGTCGGCGGCGCCGGCCACGTCGATCTGCTGGGCGATGACTTCCCAGGGGGCGCCTTCGACCTGGTCTTCGTACTGGTAGTCCTGGCGGGTCTTGAGTTCCTCGCGCACCTTGAGGGCCCAGGGCTCGTTGGCGGTGGTGCCGATCATGGACTGGTCGGCATGGACCAGCCACACCCCGTTCTGGTTCATGACCCCGGCGAAGCCGGCTCCAAGCGGCGGCTCGGCGCCGACCTTGGAGGCGAGCGTCGAGGCATCGAACGCCACCCCGCTCATGCCGATCGGGTTGCCATTGGTGTCGCGGATGATGTCGTTGAACGACGTATAGAGCTTGCCGCCGCTCTCGGTGGGCCCGACGATATCGGCCACGCCCCGCTTCATGGGCTTGAGGAACCAGTCGTCATAGCTTCCGGCCGCGCCTTCGAGCGAACCGAACGCGACCTTGCCGGTCGCCGGGTCGCGGGTGGCGTAGGGCGCGAAATGCCCCTCGCTCACCAGGTACGGGCTGCCCACGAAATTCATGCGCGAACCCAGGCCCGCTTCCGAGCTGATGATCATGTAGACGCCCAGCGCGTCGAGGTTCTTGGCCTCGCCCATCACCAGATCGCCATAGATGCTCGAGCCGTAATTCGGATTGGCCAGCAGCGCCGTGCCCACATGAGCCATGGAGGCCGCGGCGGACGAATAGGGCTGCATGTACTGGTTGATCTCGCCGGCCTTGGTGTCGGCCAGGCTTTTGACGATGGCGCTGCCCTGGGCGATGGCCGAGCTGCGCAGGCTCGTGGCGACGTAGTAGAGAATGCCACCCAGAGCGAGGGTGAAGACCACCGCGGCGGTCAATACGATGGTGCCGCGCAGCTTAAGGGCCGGCAGTTTGGGGAGTCTCAGGCGGGGCATGGGTTACTGTCCTGGTAGCTACTGGCCGTTCTCGACCTGCAGCCACGCTCCCATGACGGACGTTAACAGCGCGAAAAACCCGGGCCGCGTCCACCTGCGACAAAAGCGCACGAGGCGCGGGGAAGCGGCAAGCCGCCCCGCGCCTCGTTCGGCAAGGATCAGAACTCGGACCAGTCCGTATCGACGGCCGCGTTCCCCTGCGTGAGATAGGCCTTGGCGGCCGACGCTACGCGCTTCTGGAGGCCCTTGATGCCCGTGGCGGGCGCCGCGGCCTTGGCCGGAGCCGCCGCCTTGGCCGCAACTGCCGCCGGGCGGCGGACCGCCGCGCCGGGCTCGACGGTAAACACATCCACGACGCGGTCGAGTTCGCGCGCCTGGGATTCGGTCTGCTCGATGGCCGCGTTGATCTCTTCGACCAGCGCGGCATTGTGCTGGGTCATCTCGTCCATCTGGCGGACGGCGGTGTTGACCTCTTCGATGGCCGACGCCTGCTCGCGGCTTTCGCGGGCAATGCCATCCATGAGGCTGTTATTGGCGCGCGCCGCCTCGAGCATGGACGACAGGCGCTGCGCGGCATCGGAAACCAGCTTGGAGCCGGCAAACACCTCGCTCGAGCTTTGCTCGATGAGCACCTTGACCTCGGACGAGGCTTCGGCGGCGGACTGCGCCAGACGACGCACTTCCACGGCCACCACGGCAAAGCCCTTGCCCGCCTCGCCCGCCCGCGCCGCTTCGACCGAGGCGTTGAGGGCGAGCAGATTGGTCTGGAAGGCGATGTCGTCGATGAGCCCGATGATGTTGGAGATCTTGGACGAAGAGGCGGTGATCTTGCCCATGGCGTCGGTCGCCCTGGCCATCACCTCCCCGCCTTCCTCTGCGGTGCGCGTCACTTCCCCGGCATTGACGCTGGCATTGCGGGCGCGCTCGGCATTCTGGAGCACGGTGGTCGCCAGCTGCTCCATGGCCGCCGAGGTTTCCTCGATGGTTGCGGCCTGGCGCGTGGTACGCTCGGAAAGGTCATTGGCGCCCGAAAGGATTTCCCCGGTCGCGGTCTTGAGGGTACCCGAGGTGGAACGCAGCTGGCCCACGATCTCGGTCAGCTTGTCGGCGACGGCATTGGTGTCGTCCTTGAGCTTTTTGAGCGAGCCCGAATAGTCGCCGCGCATGCGCTGGGTGAGGTTGGTATTGGCGAGCGCCGAAAGCACCTCGCCCGTCTCCCCGATACCGCGATCGACGGTGCCGACGAGATTGTTGACGGAGTCGGCGAGATTGTTGAGCTCGGCATCGGGGAACTCGACCTCGACGCGCTTGGAGAAATCGCCGGCGACGGCGGCATCCACGACGTTGCCGAAGGCCTCCTGGAGCTGGCGCATCATCTCGGCGCGGTCGCGCTGGTTGGCGACGATGCGCTGCGCCTCCGCCTCGGTCATCTGCGCGACCTTCTGGCCGTTCTCGCGGAAGACCTCGACGGCGCGCGCCATCTCGCCGATCTCGTCACGGCGCACGGTGCCCTCGATGGTGACGTCGTAATTGCCCTCGGCGACGGTGAGAATGCCCGAGTTGAGCTTGCCGAGCGGACGGGTGATCGAGCGCACCATGAAGAAGCCGAGCACCAGCAGGCCGCCGGTGATGACCAGCGTGATGCCGCCCGAGACGATCGCCGCCTCGTTGAAGATCTGCTGCACGGTGGTCATGAGCACGCCCGAGGCGATCACCCAGCCCCAGGGCTTGAAGGCCTGGGCATAGGTGGTCTTGTCCAGATAGGTGCCTTCCGGGCTCTTCCAGGCATAATCGACATAGGTCGAGCCATTGGCCTTGGCCTCGTCGATCATCTGCTTCATGTAGAGCTTGCCGTTCCCGTCCGTGGTCTTCTCGCGGTTGGTGCCGATCTTCTCGGGCTGGATGGGATGGAGCTGGTTGATGTAGTCGAAGCTATCAACGAACACATATTCGCCGCCCTGGTAGCGCAGGGCCATCAACGCTTGCTTGGCGTAGGTCTTGGCCTCTTCCTCGGTCATCTCGCCGCGCTGGGAGCGGTCGTAATAGTCCTGCACCAGGCTGGCCGCGGTCTGCACCACGCTCTGGATCTCGGTGTGCTTGAAGCTGGTCAGGTTGGATTTGAGGTCGCCGAGCTGGTAGACGACGATGCCGAGCAGACCGATGGTGAAGATGGCTAAGAGGGTATAGAGCCTGCGGGCGATGCTGGCCGTGAAGAACGCGAACACTTGTGTCTCCTCCTGGAGATGTTGCGGGACGGATTGGGGTTGCGTGTCAAAAGGTTCGAAAGAAAGTCGTGACAGCGAAGCCCTGCGCGGAAGAACTGCGCGGCTTTTCCCTGGTCGCAAACATCACAGGTGAACGTGGACAATAGTCGCGTCCGAAAACAATTGCGTTGCGGTACGAAAAATGTACCGCGACCCGGCGGATAATTGCCGGGCTGAATTCACAAATGCACGCATGCGATTAAGACTTGGTGAAGGATAGTCCCTGCAACCGCTTTGGATAAGGCGGTCAAACAAAAAGGGCGCCGCACGGGCGCCCTTTCGTTCCTGATGAAGAGATCGTCAGGCCGCGCGTCGCACCGCCGACTGGCCCGGCCGCATCTGGCCGGCATTTTCGCCGAGGCTGAAGACGTCCACCACCCGATCGAGCTCAGAGGCCTGGGCCTCGGTCTGCTCGATGGCGGCATTGGTCTGTTCGACGAGCGCCGCGTTGTGCTGGGTCATCTCGTCCATCTGGCGGATGGCCGTGGTCACCTCATCGATCGCCGAAGCCTGCTCGCGGCTGGCCCGGGCGATGGAATCGAGCGCGGCATTGTTGTCGCGCACACCCGCCAGCATCTGCTGGAGCTTCTCGGCGGCCTCGGCCACGAGCTTGGAGCCGCCCTTGACCTCGTCGGCGCTCTGCTCGATGAGGTCCTTGACCTCGGCGGAGGCCTGCGCCGCCGACTGGGCCAGGCGCCGCACTTCCACGGCCACGACGGCAAAGCCCTTACCCGCATCCCCTGCCCGCGCCGCCTCGACCGAGGCGTTGAGAGCCAGCAGGTTCGTCTGGAACGCGATGTCGTCGATCATGCCGATGATATTGGAGATCTTGGACGAGGAGGCGCTGATGCGCTCCATGGCGTCGTTGGCCTGGCCCATGACCTGGCCGCCTTCCTCGGCGCTGCGGGCGACGCTCGAAGCCTTGCGGCTGGCTTCGCCGGCATCCTCGGCATTGCGGGCCACGGTCGAGGCCAGCTGCTCGATAGCCGCCGAAGTCTCTTCGATGGTTGCCGCCTGCTTGGTGGTGCGCTCGGAAAGATCGTTGGCGCCCGAGAGGATTTCGCCCGTTGCGGTCTTGAGCGCCTGCGAGGTCACCTTGAGCTGCCCGACGATCTCGGTGAGCTTGTCTGCCACCGCGTTGGTGTCGTCGCGCAGCCGCGCGAAGGCGCCGTTGTAATGGCCTTCGACGCGATGGGTGAGATCGGTCTGCGCCAGGGCGCCGAGCACGTCGCCGGTTTCCGACAGGCCCCGGTCGACCGTCGAGACCAGGTTGTTGATCGAGGACGCGATGGCGTTGAGTTCGGCGTCGGGGAAGCTGGTATCCACCCGCCGGGTGAAGTCGCCCTCGACAGCGGCATCCACGACATTGCCGAAGGCATCACGCAGTTCGCCCATCATGCGGGTGCGCGCTTCCTTGTCGGCGATGATGCGCACCGCTTCCGCCTCGGTCATCTGCGCGACCTTGAGCCCGTTCTCGCGGAAGACTTCCACAGCGCGGGCCATGGCGCCCAGTTCGTTGCGCGAGTGCAGATAGGGGATCTCGGTCTCGAAATCGCCTTCCGCCACCTTGGCCATCGACTTGGCGAGGCGCGGGATCGGCCGGGTGATGAGGAGCGAGGCGAAGTAGCCCAGAATGCCCAGGGCCACGACCACGATGCCGCCCACGCCCAGCAGAAGCATGACGATGCCGTTGATGGTGTCCTGGATCAGCGCCACGCGCTTGCCCACGAAGAGCACGCCGGCGAGGTCGCCGTTCTCCTTGACCACCGGCTGATAGGCGGTGAAGTAGGCTTCGCCCTGGATGGTCTGTTGCTCGACCACCGGCGTGCCGGCGGCGAGCGCCGCATAGAGCGGGCCGGCCGGGTCCATGGTCTGCTCGAGCGCGGGCGTACCGTCGGCGTTCTTCATGGACGTGGTCTTGACCGCCAGCGCCTTGGTGTCGCGATCGAAGATATAGAGGCTGGCCTCGCCGCCTGTGACGCGCGCGATGCCTTCCATAAGGATATTGTCGAAGAACGGCATGATGGCCCAGACCTGCACCTTGGTCAGCGCGCCGTCATCGGCCCATTCGAGCTTGGAGCCGGAAATGGCTCCCGAAAATACCGTGGCGGCCGTCTTCATGGCGGTCACCTGATCGCTCTTGCCCTGCGCCGTCAGGCTTGCCGAAATGCTGGCATAGAGCCCGATCGACACCGCGGTGATCGAAATGAGAATACCGGAAATGACGAGTGCCGAGATCATCAGCCGCAGGCTGATATTGCCGAAAAAGGCGGAAACTCTTTTCATTATGTCCCCCAGCGCTTTGATGGGCTCCTGCCCAGCGTGGAGGCGAACGGTAAAGCTGGAGTCTTAAACTGGCGTTACGGTAAAGCCCTGATCGGCTTTACACTTTTTGGCCTGAAAACGAAAAAGGCGCCGTTGCGGGCGCCTTGCTCGGGACCGGTTTCGATAGTCGAAACTAGTGGATGTGCGCCTCGTCGATCTGACCGGCTTCCATCATCAGGTTCATCCAGCCCGAAACCAGTTCCTGGGCGAAGGACTTGTCCTCGAAGGACTCGGCGCGGGCGAGCTGCTCCTGGGCATCGGCCAGGGCCTTCTCGATCGCGGCACGGTCGAAATCGGCAAAGCTCGACGCTTCCTCGGCGAGGATCGTCAGGCCCTCGGGCGAGACGTCGGCGAAGCCGCCGCGGACGTAGAAGGTTCGGTTGGTGCCGTCAGCGCGCACCACGGTGATGAAACCGGGCTTGAGCGTGGTCATGAGCGGCGCGTGGTCGCCCAGCACCGTGAAATAGCCATCGGCGCCCGGAACGGCGACGGAGCGCGCATCCTCGGCCAGGATCAGCTTTTCGGGCGAGACGATTTCGATGTGGATGCCTTCGGCCATAACCTTTTTCCCCAAAGCGGCGGGCGGTCGAAGGAAGGCCCGGCGATGCCGGACCCTCCGAAGTTGAGTGCGAAGCGCGAAGCTTAGGCGGCCTGGGCAGCCAGCTTCTGGGCCTTCTTGACGGCGTCCTCGATGGTGCCGACCATGTAGAAGGCAGCTTCGGGCAGGTGGTCGTACTCGCCGTTCACCAGGCCCTTGAAGCCCTTGATGGTGTCTTCGAGCTGGACGAACACGCCGGGCGAGCCGGTGAAGACTTCGGCCACGTCGAACGGCTGGCTCATGAAGCGCTCGATCTTGCGGGCGCGCGCCACGGTGAGCTTGTCCTCTTCGGAGAGTTCATCCATGCCAAGGATGGCGATGATGTCCTGGAGGGCCTTGTACTTCTGAAGGATTTCCTGAACCTGGCGGGCAACCTGGTAGTGCTCCTCGCCAACCACCTGCGGATCGAGAATACGCGAGGTCGATCCAAGCGGATCCACGGCCGGGTAGATGCCCTTTTCCGAGATCGAGCGGTCGAGAACCGTGGTGGCGTCAAGGTGCGCGAACGAAGTCGCCGGCGCCGGGTCGGTCAGATCGTCGGCCGGCACGTACACGGCCTGCACCGAGGTGATCGAGCCCTTGGACGTGGTGGTGATGCGCTCCTGGAGAGCACCCATGTCCGTGGCCAGGGTCGGCTGGTAGCCCACGGCCGAAGGAATACGGCCGAGCAGAGCCGACATCTCGGCGCCTGCCTGGGTGAAGCGGAAGATGTTGTCCACGAAGAACAGCACGTCCTGGCCCTGGTCGCGGAAGTGCTCGGCGACGGTCAGGCCCGTCAGAGCAACGCGGGCACGGGCTCCCGGGGGCTCGTTCATCTGGCCGAACACGAGGGCGCACTTGGAGCCAGCGGCAGAGCCGTTGTTCTCGTGCGGGTCCTTGTTCACGCCCGATTCGATCATTTCGTGGTAGAGGTCGTTCCCCTCGCGGGTACGCTCACCGACGCCGGCGAACACGGAGTAACCACCGTGGGCCTTGGCGATGTTGTTGATGAGCTCCTGGATGAGCACGGTCTTGCCCACGCCGGCGCCGCCGAAGAGGCCAATCTTGCCACCGCGCGAATAGGGAGCGATGAGGTCCACGACCTTGATGCCGGTGACCAGAACCTGGGCTTCCGGGTTCTGCTCGACGAAGGACGGGGCGTCCTGGTGGATACCGCGCTTGGCATCGGCATTGACCGGGCCGGCTTCGTCGATCGGCTCGCCGATCACGTTCATGATGCGGCCCAGGGTGGCATCGCCGACCGGAACCGAGATCGCTTCACCGGTGTCCGTCACTTCGGCGCCGCGGACCAGACCTTCGGTGGTGTCCATGGCGATGGTGCGAACGGTGTTCTCGCCCAGGTGCTGGGCGACTTCGAGCACCAGGCGCGAGCCGTTGTTGGTGGTTTCAAGCGCGTTGAGAATCGCGGGCAGGTGGTCGTCGAACGTAACGTCGACGACGGCGCCGATGACCTGGGAAACGCGACCGGCCTTTTTCTCTGCCATCTGTTGGTCCTCGCTAAGCTGTTAGAGCGCTTCCGCGCCCGAAATGATTTCGATGAGTTCTTTGGTGATCTGCGCCTGGCGCTGACGATTGTAGGAAAGCTGAAGCTTCCGGATCATCTCGCCGGCGTTGCGGGTCGCGTTGTCCATGGCGCTCATCTGGGCGCCGTAGAAGGAAGCCCCGTTCTCGAGCAGCGCGCGATAGATCTGCATGGAGATATTGCGCGGCAGGAGATCGTTGAGGATCGCTTCTTCGCTCGGCTCGTATTCGTACGAGAGCGCGGAGGCATCGGCCTCGGTCTCCTCGAACTTGGCCGGGATGAGCTGCTGGGCGGTCGGGACCTGCGCGATCACCGACACGAACTTGGAAAAGAACAGGGTCGCCACGTCGAACTCGCCGGCGGCGAACATGGAGAGCACCTTCTCCCCGATCGCCTGGGCGTTCGAGAAGCCGACCTTCTTGACGTCGCGCAGCGTGATGTACTCGACGATGTTGCCGGCGAACTGGCGCTTGAGGATATCCTGCCCCTTGCGGCCGACAGTCAGGATCTTGACCGTCTTGCCCTGGGCGAGCAGCTGCTGGGCGTGATCGCGGGCAAGGCGCGCGATGGCCGAGTTGAAAGCGCCGGCCAGGCCGCGCTCGCCGGTGGCAACCACCAGCAGGTGCACCTGGTCCTTGCCGGTACCGGCCAGCAGGATCGGGGCGCCGGCGCGGCCTTCATAGGCAGCGCCGAGGCCGGCCAGAACCTTGCTCATGCGCTCGGCATAGGGACGCGCAGCCTCTGCAGCTTCCTGGGCGCGACGGAGCTTGGCCGCCGCGACCATCTGCATGGCCTTGGTGATCTTCTGGGTCGACTTGACCGAGGTGATCCGGTTCTTAAGGTCCTTTAGCGAAGGCATAAGCCAAGGCTCTCCTTATTGGGCCGCTGTCGGTCTTAGGCGACGTAGGTCTTCTTGATCGCGTCGAGCGCGGCCTTGAGCTGGGCGCGCAGGTCGTCGCTCAGCGCCTTTTCCTTGGCGATCGTGGCCAGGAGGTCGGCATACTTGGAGCGCAGGGTCGACAGGACCGTCTTTTCGAAATCACCCACCTTGTTGACCGGAAGGTCGTCGAGGTAGCCGTTCACGCCCGCGAAGATGACCGCGACTTCTTCTTCGGTCTTGAGCGGGGAGAACTGCGGCTGCTTGAGGAGCTCGGTGAGGCGCGCACCACGGTTCAGCAGGCGCTGCGTGGCAGCGTCGAGGTCCGAACCGAACTGGGCGAAGGCGGCCATTTCGCGATATTGCGAAAGCTCGCCCTTGATCGAGCCGGCAACCTGCTTCATCGCCTTGACCTGGGCCGCCGAGCCCACGCGGGACACCGAGATACCGACGTTCACGGCCGGACGGATACCCTGGAAGAAGAGGTTGGTCTCAAGGAAGATCTGGCCGTCGGTGATCGAGATCACGTTGGTCGGAATATAGGCCGACACGTCGTTGGCCTGGGTTTCGATAACCGGCAGAGCCGTGAGCGAACCCGAACCATGGTCCTCGTTGAGCTTTGCAGCGCGCTCGAGCAGGCGGGAGTGCAGGTAGAACACGTCGCCCGGGTAAGCTTCGCGGCCCGGCGGACGGCGCAGCAGCAGCGAGAGCTGACGGTAGGCCACGGCCTGCTTGGTCAGGTCGTCATAGGCGATAACGGCATGCATGCCATTGTCACGGAACCACTCGCCGATGGCGCAGCCGGTGAAGGGCGCGATGTACTGGAGCGGAGCAGCTTCCGAGGCGGTCGCGGCCACGACCACGGAATATTCCATGGCGCCCGATTCTTCGAGCTGACGCACGAACTGGGCGACGGTCGAACGCTTCTGGCCGACGGCGACATAGATGCAGTAGAGCTTTTCCGTCTCGGAAGCATTGGCGGCGTGGGCCGGCTTCTGGTTGAGGAAGGTGTCCAGGATCACGGCGGTCTTGCCGGTCTGGCGGTCGCCGATGATGAGCTCGCGCTGGCCGCGACCGATCGGGATCAGGGCGTCGATGGCCTTCAGGCCCGTCGACATCGGCTCGTGCACGGACTTGCGCGGCAGGATGCCCGGGGCCTTGACGTCGACGCGGCGACGCTCGGTGTGGACGATCGGACCCTTGCCATCGATCGGGTTGCCCAGACCGTCGACAACGCGGCCGAGCAGGCCCTTGCCGACCGGGGTATCCACGATCGAGCCGGTCCGCTTGACGGTGTCGCCTTCCTTGATGGCCCGGTCATTGCCGAAGATCACGACGCCGACATTGTCGGTTTCGAGGTTGAGCGCCATGCCCTTGATGCCGCCCGGGAACTCGACGAGCTCACCGGCCTGCACGTTGTCGAGGCCATAGACGCGGGCAATGCCGTCGCCGACCGACAGAACCTGACCGACTTCGGAGACTTCAGCTTCCTGGCCGAAATTCTTGATCTGGTCCTTGAGGATGGCGGAAACTTCCGCGGCCTTGATATCCATTACCCGACCTCTTTCATGGCGATCTTCATCGCAGTCAATTTGGTTTTGAGAGAAGAATCGATCATCTGCGAGCCGACCTTGACCACAAGGCCGCCGATCAGAGACGGATCGACAAATTCGGTGAGCATGACGGTCTTGCCGAGCTTGCCCTTGAGCGTCTCGGCCAGGCTTGCCAGCTGGTCCTTCGTGAGGGCCGAAGCGGAAGTCACTTCAGCGGAAACTTCGCCGCGCGACTTGGCGGCCAGCGCCTTGAACTCGGCGATGATCGCCGGCACCGCGAAGAGGCGCCCGTTGCGGGCCACCACGCGCAGCGCATTGGCGACGGTCTTGTCGAGCGAGGCCTTGTTGAGCAGCTCGTCGAGCGCCGTGGCCTTTTCGTCGGTGGTGATGACGGGGGAGCGGAGGAACCGCTGGAAATCCTGGCTCTCGCCGATCAGCTTGGAGACCGCATCGAGCCCCGCTTCTACGGCAGGAACAGTGCCTTCGCTGCTGGCGAGATCAAAAAGCGCGGAGGCGTAAGGCCTCGCAATGTGCACAAGTACCGAATTCTGCGCGCTCAAACTCGCATCACCCTCTTGTTTTCGCCCCAACCTGTCCACGCGCGAACGACGCGGAGTTCAGTACATCGAACCGGGCGGTCGTTGACGCTTGGACGTGTCGAATGGACAGGGCTACCCGCGAGCCCCTTGAAATTCGCGCCCCCTCTAACACAAGGTTTGAGCCCCGCGCAAGGCTCGCAGACCGGATTCCGACGCCGTCAATTGTCGCAGTACACAAGGCTTTCGCCAACGTGTGGACAATGCTCGGGGATTCCCGGATTTGCCGGCCTGGCGATCAGAAAAAACTCTGCGGGTCGATATCGACCTGGACCCTCAGATTCCCGGTGGGCCGCTCGGCATTGCCGAGCCAGAACCGCACATAGCCGGAAAGGTCGAAATCCTTGGCGCTCTGGGCCAGGAGCCGGACGCGGTGGCGTCCGCGCACCATGGCCACCGGCGCATCGGCCGGGCCGAAGAGGCGCAGGTCCTCGGCCATGGGCGCCGCGGCCAGCAGGCGCCTGGCGAAATTGAAGGCGTCGTCATGCTCGTTGGCCGAGACGATCAGCGCCGCCAGCCGCCCGAACGGGGGCAATTGCCCGTCGCGGCGAACCTTGAGCTCATGCTGGTAGAAGGCCTCCCGGTCCGACCTGACCATGGCCTCCATCACCGGGTGGGTGGGATGATAGGTCTGCAGGAACGCCTTGCCCGCCCGCGCGGCGCGCCCGGCCCGGCCGGTGACCTGGGTCAGGATCTGGAAGGTCTTTTCGGCGGCGCGCGGATCGCCATGGGCGAGCCCGAGATCGGCGTCGAGCACGCCGACAAGCGTCAACTTTTCGAAATGATGGCCCTTGGCCACGAGCTGGGTGCCGATGACCAGATCGTATTCGCCCTTCTCGATCTCGGTGAAGCGGTCGCGCAATTGCGCATTGGACCCCATGTCCGAGGAGAGGATCACCCGCCGCGCATCGGGAAAGCGCGCCGCCGCCTCTTCGGCCACGCGCTCGATGCCCGGCCCGATCGGCACGAGCGAATCCACCGACCCGCATTCCCCGCAGGCCTTGGGCACCTTCTGCTCATGCCCGCAATGATGGCACATGAGCACGCCGCGGAAGCGGTGTTCCACCAGCCACGCCGAGCAGTCGGGACACTGATACTGATGCCCGCAGGCGCGGCAGAGGGTGAGCGGGGCATAGCCGCGCCGGTTGAGGAAGAGCAGCGCCTGCTCGCCCCTGTCGAGCGTGGCGAAGATCTCGCGGGCGAGGCGCGGGGCGATCCACGAACCCTTTTCGGGCCCCTCCTCGCGCATGTCGAGCGCGGTGATGTCCGGGAGCTGCGCGGCGGCGAACCGGCTCTCGAGCTTCACATGCAGGTATTTGCCGGTATCGGCATTGTTGCGCGATTCGACCGAGGGCGTCGCCGAGGAGAGGATGACGCGGGCCTGCGAGAGCGAGCCGCGCACCACCGCCATGTCGCGGGCGTGGTAATTGACCCCGTCCGACTGCTTGAAGGCCCCGTCATGCTCTTC